>CAMNCY010000007.1 GCA_946534785.1 uncultured Lachnospiraceae bacterium
ACACCCGGTTCCCGCAGATGAAGAAATCCGATGTCAACGGCGAGAACGCCATCGAACTCTTCAAATACCTGAAGAGCCGGCAGGGCTTCAAGGGCTTCGGCATGAGCCCCGCAGCACTCATGCTCGCCGGCGTGGTAAAGAGATTCGACAAGGATTATAAGAACAACTCCGAGATCAAATGGAACTTTACCAAATTCATCGTGGACAGGAACGGCGAAGTCGTTGCCCGTTTCGAGCCCACCCAGGACATGAAAGAAGTAGAGAAGTGCGTCGCTTCCCTTCTCTGATTCTCCCGTATCCCCTGCTGCCGTCACCGGTCAGCAGGGGATCGTTTTTTCAAGGCGGAAGGAATACAGGAGTTTATCCCGGACGGGGAGCCCGAGGATCCGCTCCAGTGCCTCCTGATAATAGTCCAGCTGCACCCGGTATCTTTCCCGAAGCTCATCCCCCGTATTGACACGGTCCGTTTTATAGTCCAGAAGGACGATATACGGGCCGTTTTCGTCCTCTTCCAGGAAGAAGGCGTCGATGATGCCCTGGATAAGGATCGTCTCCTCGTTCGGAAATGCCGGATCCAGGCGTCCTGCAGGAATTCCCAGTACAAAGGGCTGCTCCCGGAAGAGTTTCCCTTTGCCGGCTGCCTTTGCCATGCGGGCAGCCGTTTCGCTTTTCAGGAACGGGAAGAACCGCCGGGGGGTCAGGATCGTTTTATGCTCCGCGGGGAAACGCCCGCTTTCCACGATCTTCTCCGCCCATCCTGCGAACTCTTCCTCGCTGATTTCGGAAGGCGTCTTCCAGGCGGCAAAGTCCATCAGCTCCATGGCGCGGTGCACCGCCGTACCGTACTGCGTCCCGGTAAGACCTGCGGGCTTTTCTTCGCCGCTTTCTCCGGCTTCTCCCGATTCTTTGCGCATAAAGGAAGGAATATAGGGGTCCGGCACAGCGTCCGGATACAGGACCATTTCTCCCTCTGAAAGGGTCTTCTCCTCCAGGCCGTGGATCGCCGCCATCTTAAGTTCCGAGACCGAGGTCTTGGTATACAGTCCTTCCAGGTCTTCGTGAGCATAGCGGTAGGAGAACCGTTTCTCCAGTTCTTCATAAAGAGCGGGATCCGGCAGAAGGCTTCCGGAGAGTCCTTCCGTTTCGGTAAGGATCCTCTTTCTGAGTTCCATCGTCATCTGCTCTTCGGCCTGTGTGACCTCCAGGTCCGATATGCCGATGCAGGATTCCCTGAAATGCTTCTTTTCCTCCGGCCCCATGATATGGACCGCCGCTTCGATCAGGTCCAGGAAGCAGTGCTGCGCTTCGATCACGCTTTCGGAAAGAATGGTCTTTCCCTCCGGCCCCGTTGTACCGGTGCCGGCTTTTGCCGGAAGGTCCTTCCTGTAGCGGACGGCATCCTTCACATAGCCCGTAAGGATCAGTTTTTCCTTCGCTCTTGTCATGGCAACATACAGGACCCTGAGTTCCTCTCCCAGGCTCTCCCTGGCGATCCTGGCTGCGACCGCCTTCTTCCGGATCGTGGGAATCCGGCAGCGAAGACGCGTATCGACACAGTCGATCCCGATCCCCAGGTCACTGTCCACGATCATCCTGGCGTTCACATCCTTGTGATAGAACGCAAATCTCCCCGCAAGCCCGCTGACAAAGCAGATCGGGAATTCCAGGCCTTTACTCTTGTGGATCGTCATGAGACGGACCACGTCGGCCTTTTCGTCCAGTGTTCCGGCCTCTCCGTAATCTTCCTCTCTTACCTGCATCTGCTCGATATAGCGAAGGAAACGGAACAGTCCCGTATACTGCGTTTTCTCGAAGTCCGAAGCATGGACCAGGAAGGCCCGAAGGTTCGCCTCCCTCTGTTCGCCGCCGGGCAAAGCCCGCATATGATCGGCAAAGCCCGTGCTGTAGATCAGCTCCTCCACGATTTCCCGGACCGGCATGATCATGGTCTTCCGGCGCCACTGTCCGAGCTTCTCCAGAAGATCCCGGCACTTTACGGCAAGGGATCCTTCTCCCTCCGCGGCCGCCGTAAGGGCATCATAAAAGCTGCCCTCTTTATGTCCTGCGCGGATCAGCGCGGCCTCTTCCTCGTCAAAGCCGCCGAAATAGCCGCAGAGGAACCCGTAGAGCGCGATGTCCTGCCGTGGATTGTCGATCACCTTCAGGGCCTGCAGGATCTGCCGGATCTCCTCCGCTGCAAAATACCCCGTCCGGTAATTCAGGTACAGGGGGATCCCTTCCTTTTCGAAGATCTCCCGGAAGGCTTCATTGGCGGAAGCGGAGGAACGCACCAGGATGACGATATCGGAATATCTTGCGGGACGCGTTTTCCCCGCTTCGCGGTCCATGACGGGAAAGCTCCCCACCATGCTCCGGATCCTGCCCGCAATGGCGAGAGCTTCCTTCTTGCGGGAAGTCAGCTCCGCGATCTCATCTCTTGCGGACGTATCCTCTCCGGCCGGCTCCCCGGCATCTTCCCCGGAGCTTTCCTTCTCCGTGCCGGATGCATTATCCTCCTCCGCACGGTCTGTTACCAGCAGGATCTCCGTGGTGTTCTGCCCCTCCTCCGGATCCGGATAGGACGCACCGCACTTCAGCGATGCCGCCCCATCATATTCAACGCCGCCCACAGACTTGTGCATGATCTTGTCGAACAGGACATTGACGCTGTCCAGCACCTCGCGGCGGCTCCGGAAGTTCAGGTCCAGATCGATCCTCTCGCACACGTCGGAATCCGCTTCATAGGTCTCAAATTTCCGGACGAAAATATCCGGTCTTGCATTGCGGAAGCGATAGATGCTCTGCTTGACATCGCCCACCATGAAGCGCCTGTAGCACCCCTGCTCCTCTCCCGTGATGGCGGTAAGAAGCAGTTCCTGGACCTCATTGCTGTCCTGGTACTCGTCGATCATGATCTCGTCAAAATACGTGCGGTACATCCCTGCTGCCTGCCGGGGTGTCCAGAGAGTATGCCCGTCTTCGTCGGTATGCTCCTCCAGAAGGATGTGCAGCGCCATTCTCTCCAGGTCGGAGAAATCGATCACGCCGCGGCGGCGTTTCGCCTCATCAAAGGCATCGATATAAGACAGGGTAAGATCGATCAGGGTCTCCATAGGATCGGCTGCCAGCTGCATCTGCCTGAGTGCCGTCTCCGGATCCCGGGAGAAGAAATCTTCCGAAAGCTTATCCAGCATGGTCTTCAGGTTCTTCCACTGTTTGGATACCAGGTCCTTTTTGTCGGGATCCACGAGCTGCTTTGCGCTGATGCGTCCCAGCATCCCGAATTTCGTCCCAAGGGCTGCCTGTATGCGGCTGCGGACCTCTTCCAGTGCGGCCGCATCCTCCTCAAAGGATCCCGTTCCTTCCCCGCTTTTACTTCCTTCCACAAGCAGGATATCCCGGCGAATCTGCTCTTCCGGATCCAGCTCTCCGAAGGGGGAAAGAAAGTCCTTCCGGTTCTTTTCAAGGCCTGCGGCGTAGGGATACGGACCGTCCGGAAGCTCGCATATCTTCCGCATGCCGTCCATCGTATCCACAGCACCCAGGATCGCATAAAGGGCCCGCCGCATGGCATCCCGGTACCAGTCTGTCAGGAGGAGTTCCTCTACACTGTCAATGCGGTAATCCTTTTTGCGTGCCAGAAGCCACCCCTTCTGGGAGGAATGGGAATCCGATGCGGTAAAGAGCCGCATGATGAGATCTTCCAGCTCCGAATCCCGCTCCTCCGGGCAGAAATAGTCCACGCAGGCAAGGAAGTCCCCGCTGCCCTCCGCGTATTTTTCCTCCAGGAAGTCATGCAGTACGTCTGCCCGAAGAAGGTTCGTCTCCATTTCATCCATCTGCCGGAAGCCGGGATCCAGTCCGATCTCGCTGAAATTGTTCTTCAGGATCGACGTGCAGAAGCTGTCGATGGTCGTGATCCTGGCATGGTGCAGGAGCGTCTCCTGCTTCTGCAGGTGCCGGTCGTCCGGATGCTCCAGGAGCCGGTCCGAGATCGCCCTGGCGATCCTCTCCCGCATTTCCGCGGCTGCCGCCCTGGTAAAGGTGACGACCAGGAGCCGGTCGATATCGAGGGGCTTCTCCCCTTCGCTGATCATGCGGATGATCCTTTCCACCAGGACCGCCGTCTTGCCGGATCCGGCTGCGGCGGAGACAAGGACATTATGATTCCTGGCATCCAGGACTTTCTGCTGCTGGCTGGTATACTCTATCTTCATGTTTTTCAATCCGTCATTTCCCTGTATGCGGTCCCCGGTATCTTCGGGTCGAAACCGCAGACATCCTTATAGCTGCAGAAGGTGCAGGCTGTCCTGCCCTGCTGCAGTACCACCGGCTCCGCCGCGATATTCCCGTCCAGGATCTCTTCGGCAAGCCTGCAGACCGTCTCCTTTAAGGCCTGCGCCATCTCCCTGTACGTCTCCCGGGTGAATACCTTTGATCCTCTGTCCGAGATCGTCCCGTCCTTTTTCAGGCTTACGGGAACGACCATGGAGGAGGTGCCGCTTAAGTTCCTGTCCAGAAGTTCCAGTGCCTCCTTTTCGCCGCTTACCATGCCCTTTGGCCGGAGGAGCTTCCTGACCTCCTGTGTCTGGCTCTCGAGGAGGCTCTGCATGACGTTTTCGTCGGTAATATCTTTCGAAATAATACCCTTGCTGTTCGTCAGCGGATCCCCGAAGTGGTAATACAGAAGGGCCGCGGGCACTGCCGTTTTCCCGGGATTTTTACGCTCCGCGCGTGCAAGCGCCGCCTCCATGTAAAGAAGAAGCTGCAGCTGCAGGCCGTTCTTCATCTGTTTCGGATCCAGGTCCTTAAGCCCGGACTTGTAATCCAGGATCTTCAGGAAGAGCTGTCCGTCCTCCTCTGCCACGTCGATCCTGTCGATCCGTCCTTCCAGTATGAGTTTTCTTCCGTCCGGGAGATCGAAGGAAAGCCCGTCTTCCTTCCCGAAGCCCATTTCGAATTCCGCAGGGACAAAGGATCCCGCCCGCAGCTGGAACTGCAGGGTATCGACGGTCCTTTCCAGGACCCGTTCCATCCTTTCGATCCCGCGGGCGCTCCTTGCCGTGGCATACATGACCTGTCCGTTGTACTGCGCTGCCGCCCGCTGCAGGGCGGCGGCCGCAATGCGTCTCCCGTCCTCCGGGGAAAAATCATTCCAGGAAATGCCGTCTTCCTTCAGCTGCCGGCTGAAGATCCGGATGCTCTCATGCAGGACCGTGCCGGCATCCACCGCTTCAAAGACAAAATCATCCCGTTCCTTAAGGTGCAGGCCGTACTGGAGGAACTGCTTCCGGTAGCACTGCGCGGCGTTTTCAAGCCGGGTAACGGAGCCCTGCAGGATCCTGCCGTACAGCTTCTCCGAAGCCGCAGCGGAAAGG
This sequence comes from uncultured Lachnospiraceae bacterium, assembly GCA_946534785.1. Lineage (GTDB taxonomy): Bacteria > Bacillota > Clostridia > Lachnospirales > Lachnospiraceae > CAG-791. Next base: position 5,379 of record CAMNCY010000007.1, read on the forward strand.
CGGCGCGGATGGAAGCGTATAAAGGCAGCCTCCGTGAGGCTTAAGATTCTCTGCCGAAGTTCCTCTTCGTGCCCCGTGCAGTAGCCGTAGACGGTCAGGAAGTCCTTCCGTAAGGGCGCGGTCTCCTCATCCTTCCCGTCCAGCAGGCCGTCTGCATAACGGCGCAGCGCACCGGCAAGGAATTCCTCTGCATCCCGGCACGTTCCGATCTGTTCCCCCGCACTTTCTTCGGCTGCCTTCCGGATGCGGATAAAAGGAAACATCCTTGTCAGCATTTCGATCAGGTAGGACGGCCGGATGCTCCTGCCGTCGAAGGAGACACCGGACCAGGAAACGATCAGCTTCCGGGCCGGTTTCGTCATATTCATATACAGATAGAATCTCTGGATATACATTTCCTGCCGCGGCGTCGGCGCAAGCTCCTCCCCGGAACCGGAAAGGAACTCTCTTTCGGGGTCGGAAATCAGCCCGCCCCGGGACGTCGTACGGGGAATGTTGCCGTCGTTGACCCCGAGGAAGAACAGGATCTGCAGCTGCGAGAGCCTGGTCCTTTCCATATCTCCCACCAGGATCCTGTCCACCTTCTGCGGAAGCGTCCCCAGGCGGATCTCGGAAAAGCCCGTCTCGACCAGTTCCAGATAATCCTCCTGGCTGATCATTTCGTCGCCGATCAGAAGACAGATCCTGTCCAGAAGGTCGATCACCTCCCGGTAGATCTGGTCATATTCCTTCTCCCTGACGGCATCCTGCTTCTCTGCAAAATACGCCGCATATCCGGCGATCTTTTCCTGGGCGCGCACGCCGGTAAGATAGGCATAGAGCGCGCGGGAACGGGCCTCCGCAGTCTGCCGTCCCATAAGAAGGAGGGGCTCGATCTCCGAAAGGAAGCGCCTGCGCAGTGGCTCTGCCTCCTCCTCGAAGGGATCCTGCCATTTCTTCCGGGAGCGTATCCCGTGGGCGCGGCAGTAATTCTCCAGAAGATCCGTTTCCTCCATGGTAATATCCGACAGTCCGCTCCTCAGATAACGGAAGACGCTGTCATAGGAAAATCCCGAGATGACGATGTCGAGGGCGCTTCTTATGGATTCCGTCAGGGGATTCTGCAGAACGCTCCTCGTCGAATCGATATAGACCGGGATCCCGTACAGGACCGCCTGCCGCTGGATCTCATCCCGGTAGGAGTCCGGATCCGCAAGGACGATCCCGATGTCCCGGTATGCATAGCCTTCCCGGAACGTCAGGTCCCGGATGCGCCGGAAGGCTTCCCGGATCTCCTGCACCGGCGTATCCGCCGCCGTAAGCTCAACGGCATCTTCAGGATCTTTCCCGAAGCGTTTTACCGGGTAGCGGAAAAGCGCCTTCTCCAGATGGTCCATGGCGGGATTGTCCGCAAACCGGTACAGACCCGTTTTCCCGCAGAGGATATCCCGGCCGTGTTCCGTGCCGGATTCTTCCGCCAGCTTCATGATATCCCGCACCGTCTTGCGGGACAGATAGAACAGGTCCTGCTCCGAGATGGGGACCTTCGGATCCTGCGTGCCGGCAATGTCCGGCCCGCCGTCCTCCGAGATCGTAACGGAGAAGATCACCTCCCGGGCATGGCGCATCAGGGATGCGATGACCCGGTATTCCGACGGCGTAAAGCCCGTAAAGCCGTCGAATACGACAATGCTTCCCCGGACATATTCCGACTCCTCCAGGGCTTCGGCCAGAAGATCCAGCCTCTCCTCGCCGGTAATGAAACGGTCCTTTTTATATTCGCCAAAGGCGCGGTACAGCACCTGGATATCCGAAAGCCTTGCTTCCAGGGCGCCCTGTCCGCCCGCACCGGCGTAGCGGATCAGGCGGTCCATATCATCCGGTCCGATCCCGTACTGCATAAGCTCCGAGATCACGGACTTGACCTCCTCGATGAGGCCGGGACGTCCGATCTGGCCTCCCAGCACCTTCAGCTCGTTCCGGACACTGCCGGCAACACGGCGCAGGATCAGGCTCTTGCCGATATCGTCCAGGGCGGCGCCCGCAGAACTTCCCGTCTCCTCGAAGATGCGGTGTGCAAGTCTTCCGAAGGAGAGGACGTCCACGTTCATGATGCCACGGCCGGGACTTGCCATGACCAGGTCCTTCTGGGTCTGCATGGTGAACTGTTCCGGCACGATATAGAGCGCTCTCCTGTCCAGGGAGGATCCCGCCTTTTCGATCACCTCATTATGAAGAACATAGCTTTTTCCGGCTCCGGATGCCCCGAAGCAGAACCGATAACTCATGAATAACTCCTCGTTGAAAACGTCTTCGCAGCCCGGCCTTTCAGGACCGGCCTTCCGAAAACCGTATCTCTTTTACGCTGTCGAAGATCAGGTCCGGGATCTCCTTTCCCTCCTTCGCAGCCTCCCGGGCCGCAGCAAGGTCTGCTTCTCCCGAAAGCACCAGGACCGTTTTCAGTCCTCCGCGGACGCCGGCTGCGATATCGGTATAGAGCCGGTCTCCCACCATGGCAATACGGCTCCTTTCGATATCCGGCATGCCGGATGAGGCAAGCCGCTCCATAAGATAGTCCGTGATCTCCCGGTTGGGCTTTCCGATCACCCTGTCGGGATACCGGAAGGCTGAAGCGCGGATCAGTTCCAGGAAGGAACCCAGATCCGGAACAAAGCCGTCCTGTGTCGGACAGTTGAAGTCGGGATGGGTCGCAAGATAGGGAAGTCCCGCCCGCACAAGATCGCAGAAGCGGCAAAGCTTCGCATAGGTCAGGGATGTATCAAAGGCGGCGACGGCGACCTCCGGATCCTCTTCATCCAGAAGGATCCCCGCCCCGGCAAAGTCCCGTTTCAGGGTCATGTTTCCGAGAAGGAAGACCCGCTTTCCCGGGAAATGCTTCTTCAGGTACCAGATCATGGCCTGCCCCGACGTCAGGATATCCTCCCTGCTCACCGGAAGGCCCATCTTCTCCAGCTTCTCCACATAAGCGGCCGCATCCTTCGAAGAATTATTGGTAAGAAAGATGTATTTCCTGCCGGATGCTCTGACCCGCGCAAGGAAATCCACTGCTCCGTCGATCCACTGCTCGCCCAGATAGACCGTTCCGTCCATGTCCAGGGCAAAGACCCTGATATCGTCGATGATGTGCTCCGGGTCTTCGTTGACCTTCGGAAGAAGATCCGCATATTCCATACAGCATGCCTCCCTCTTTCTGATTTCTCCCCCATTATACACTGTAATGTGTCCGGATGTTTGTACACAAAGACCCCTTCCGGCGTCATGGGAAACACCGGAGGGGGCCTGACATGTTTTTTCAGTTCCTGCCAAAGAGCGGCAGGCATTCACGGGAACAGGACCCGTTCTTATTTTCTTCTCTTCTGGTCCGCGAAGTTCTCGCCCTGATGGATCTGCAGGTCAACACCTGTCTTATTCGGTCCGTCTTCGCCGAAGTTGTAATCCTTACCGGGAAGGATGGCGTTGAGGAGGATACCGACAAGGGAGCCCGTGGCAAGACCGGAGAAGCCGATCGTAACAGAGCCCAGAGGGATCTGGATGGCGCCCGTGGAGGAGAAGTTGATACCAACGGAAAGCACCAGGATGAGGGCTGCGATCAGGACATTGCGGCTCTTGGTGAAATCCACCTGTGTCTCCACGATATTGCGCACACCGACAGCGGAGATCATACCGTAAAGGACAAGGGAGATACCGCCGATCGTGGCAGCCGGCATGACTTCGATAATGGCCGCGAACTTCGGGCAGAAGGACAGCACGATGGCGATTCCGGCCGCGATCCGGATGATCATGGGATCGTAGACCTTGGTCAGGGTAAGGACACCGGTATTCTCGCCGTAGGTGGTGTTTGCGGGAGCGCCGAACAGGGAAGCAAGGGCGGTTGCAAGGCCGTCGCCCGTAAGTGTCCTGTGAAGGCCGGGATCCTTGATGAAGTTCCTTCCCACTGTGGAAGAGATCGCGGAAATATCACCGATATGCTCCATCATGGTCGCAAAGGCGATCGGGACGATCGTGATGACCGCGGAGATCAGAAGGCCGCTGTTGAGCGTGCCGTCCGTGAACAGGGAGAAAACGGTGCGTTCATACTGGAAAGGCATGCCGATCCAGTTTGCTTCCATAACAGGCGTGAAATCGATGAGGCCGATCACCGCTGCCACCGCATAGGAGGCGATGACGCCCAGAAGGATGGGCACGATCTTGATCATGCCCTTGCCCCAGATGTTGCAGACGATACCCACGACAATGGCGACCAGCGCGACAAGCCAGTTCGTTTCACAGTTGGCAATGGCGGACGCGGAGAGGTTCAGACCGATGGCGATGATGATGGGACCCGTCACGATCGGAGGGAAGAACTTCATGACCTTGCTCGCGCCGAAGGTCCTGAAAAGGGCGGCGAGGACAAGATAGGCAAGGCCTGCGCATGCAACGCCGAAGCAGGCATAGCGCAGAAGATCAGGCTCCTGGTTCGGTGCGATCGCGGCATAACCTGCCAGGAATGCGAAGGATGATCCCAGAAACGCCGGGACCTTCTTCTTGGAGATCAGGTGGAACAGAAGCGTTCCGAGTCCTGCCCAGAGAAGCGTGTTCGATACGGAGAGGCCCGTAAGAAGGGGGACCAGGACCGTTGCGCCGAACATCGCAAAGACATGCTGGACGCCCAGGATCGCGATCTTTCCTCCGGAAAGCTCGCTCCTTGCGTCGTATACAGGATGATCTCCTACCTGTGAATTCATATTGCTCATATATGGTTTCCTTTCCTTTATAGAGAGTGTTTATGACCGTAAACCGGCGCCGCACAAAGCGGAATTCCCGTTTACGAAAAGAAACGCCGGAGAAGCCGGACGGCTTCCCTGGCGCTGATCTTTCATTTAATTATCTGATTCTTCCCGGTCATCAAAGAATTCTTCTGTTTCATCCGGTGCTGCCTCTTCAGCAGTGTCAGTCTCTTCTGTATCTTCGGCCTCTTCCGCTTCTTCGGATTCATCGGCCTCTTCCGCTTCTTCGGCAGCCTCCGCTTCATCGGCTTCTTCCGCCTCTTCCGCTTCTTCAGGCATCTCTGCCTCTGCGGCTTCTTCCGCCGGCGCTTCTTCGGGAGCGGAGGTCTCTTCCTTCTCCAGGAAATCCTGTACGGTATCGTTGATCTCTTCTTCCAGCTCTTCCGCCTTGGCGGTAAAAGCATCACGCACCCTGGTAACGGTCTCCTGTGTGCCCCTGCGGATCGTGGTGTAGGCTCTTTCGGCTGCCTTCTTCACGTTCTCGGGATCAAGGGGAGCAGCCGGGACCTCGTCCGGATCATCCGCGTCACAAACCGACTCCTTGGACGTCTGGTCCAGATAATAATACACGCCTGCCGCCGCAGCGCCCGCAAGCAGAGAACCAAAAATCAGTTTACTGAGTTTACCCATTTCTTACCTCCAGACATTGATGGAACATCGGTTCAGAACTTCTTCCATGTATACTACCTCATCTTTCCGAAAAAAGGAAGAATAATTATTGTTCCGATGCATGATTTATGTTAGTCTAAATTTAGACCGATTCAGTCAATATTGTGAATTTTAAGTCCTATGAACGAGAAGTTTTTCGACCTGAAAAAGGAAAAACAGAACCGCATGATCAATGCGGGACTCAGGATCTTTTCGTTGAACGGGTACCGGCATGCCAGCACGGACGAGATCGTAAAGGAAGCCAAAATCAGCAAGGGGCTCCTGTTCCACTATTTCGGGAGCAAGGCCGGCTATTATGCTTTCCTGTACGACTACATTTCCCGTTTTACGATCCTCGAGCTGACGAGCGAGATCCGGGATCCCTCCATTGATTATTTTGATCTGGAGGAAAAGATCCTGACCGTGGAATCCCGCCTGATGGACCAGTATCCCTTTATCTTCCTTTTCCTGGAATCCATCAAACTGGAGGATGACGGAGAAGGCCTCTCCGTCCTCAGCGAGCCTGCCAAGAACGTCTTCGACTATTACGAAGAGATCCTGGACCAGGCCGATATCTCCGATTACATAAGGCTGCGTGATACCAGGGAGATCTCCGCGCTCCTGCACTATGTCAAGATCGGGATCATGCGCGAGCTTCTGCGGGACCGGGGCATCCCCGTTTCCGATTACACAAGAAAGATCCGCAGCCACCTGAACGTTCTGAAGCACCTGGCACGGAACCTGTAGGGAAATCCTCTCCCTGCATGCTCATCCTCCGGACAGTCCGGTATTCTTCATTCTGAAAAACAGGCGCCAAAGAGCGCACTCTCAAAAAAGGCAGGAGCACCGCTCCTGCCTTTCCCGTTCTCATTTCATTATTTCGGAAGCCTGAAGGAACTCTTCAGGGAAACGATCCTGTTGAAGACAGGCGCCCCCTCTCTGGAATCTTTGCAGTCAGCGCAGAAGAAACCGTTCCGGATGAACTGGAACCGGTCAAACGCCTTTGCTTTCATCAGCGCCGGCTCCACATAGGCCGTCACGGTGGTAAGGCTGTTCGGATTCAGGTTCAGCGAACCGTCCTCGTTATAAACGCCCTTCTCCTCATCGATGATGTTCTCATAGAGCCTGACCGTCGCTTCGCCGGCATCCGCCGCATTTACCCAGTGGATCGTGCCCTTGACCTTACGGGCGTTAAAGCCGCTGCCGGACTTTGTCTCCGGATCATAGGTGCAGTGGATCACCGTGACCTTTCCGTTCTCATCCTTTTCAAAGGACGTGCAGGTCACGAAATAAGCGTACATCAGACGCACTTCATTGCCGGGATACAGGCGGTAATACTTCTTCGGAGGCTCCTCCATGAAGTCTTCCCGTTCGATCCAGAGCTCTCCGGAGAAGGTGACTTTCCGGGAACCGAGTGCCTCGTTCTCGAGGTTGTTGGGTGCCTCCAGCTCTTCCGTCACGCCTTCCGGCCAGTTGTCGATCACAAGCTTCACCGGATCCAGGACCGCGAGCATGCGGGCGCAGGCCGGCTTTAAGTCCTCGCGGATGCAGTATTCCAGCGCCGCATAGTCGTTGACTGCCTGGCTCTTGGAAACGCCAGCCATATCCACGAATTTCTTGATGGAAGAAGGCGTATAGCCGCGGCGGCGAAGACCCGAAATGGAAACGAGCCTGGGATCATCCCAGCCGTCCACGATGCCATCCTCTACCAGCTTTTTGATATAGCGCTTGCCGGTGACGACGTTCTTGAGATACAGCTTTGCGAATTCGATCTGCCGGGGCGGCTGTTCGAACCCGGCTTCTCTTACGACCCAGTCGTACAGCGGCCTGTGGTCTTCGAATTCCAGCGTGCAGATGGAATGGGAGATTCCTTCCACGGCATCCTCGATGGGATGCGCGAAATCATACATGGGATAAATGCACCACTTATCCCCCGTATTCTGGTGGGACATGTGCGCCACACGGTACAGGATCGGATCACGCATGTTGATGTTGGAGCTGGACATGTCGATCTTCGCGCGCAGCGTCTTCTCGCCGTCTGCGAATTCCCCGTTCTTCATGCGGGTGAAAAGATCCAGGTTCTCCTCCACGGAGCGGTCCCGGTTCGGATCGTTCTTGCCGGGCTCGGTCAGCGTGCCGCGGTACTCGCGGATCTCCTGCGCCGTAAGATCCGAAACATAGGCCTTGCCGTTCCGGATCAGTTTCAGCGCGATCTCATACATCTGATCGAAATAATCGGAGGCAAAATACAGCCTGCCTTCATAGTCTGCGCCGAGCCATGCGACGTCTTCCTTGATGGACTCGACGAATTCGGACTTCTCCTTTGTCGGGTTGGTGTCATCGAAACGGAGGTTGAAGGTGCCGCCGTACTCCTTCGCAAGACCGTAGTTCAAAAGGATGCTCTTGGCGTGCCCGATATGAAGGTACCCGTTCGGCTCCGGAGGGAAACGTGTCATGACATGATCGAATCTTCCGGAGGCGAGGTCCTTGTCGATCTCCAGTTCAATGAAATTCTTGTTCTCGCCGTTCAGCGAGGTCTCTTCAGTACCCATAATACGATGTTTCCTTTTTAATGCTCTTCAATGGAATAGTTCGGCGCTTCCTTGGTGATCTGGATATCATGCGGATGATTCTCACGGAGGGAAGCACTGGAAATCTTATAGAACCTGCTGTTGTCCTGGAGCTCCTTAATGTTGTGGGAGCCGGTAAGTCCCATACCGGAACGGATGCCGCCCAGGAGCTGGAAGACCTCGTCTTCCACAGCGCCCTTGTAGGCCACGCGTCCTTCCACGCCTTCGGGAACAAGCTTCTTGGCATTCTCCTGGAAATAACGGTCCTTGGAACCGTTCTCCATGGCCGCGATGGAGCCCATGCCGCGGTAGACCTTGTACTTTCTTCCCATGTACAGCTCGGTCGCTCCGGGGCTCTCTTCACAGCCGGCAAAGATGGAACCCATCATGCAGACATTGCCGCCTGCCGCCAGGGCCTTGGTCATATCGCCGGAATACTTGATGCCGCCGTCCGCAATGATCGGGATGCCGTAGGGCTTTGCCGCTTCATAGGAATCCATGATAGCCGTGATCTGCGGAACGCCGCAGCCCGTAACGACACGGGTCGTGCAGATGGAACCGGGGCCGATACCGACCTTGACCGCATCCGCGCCTGCCTCGATCAGGGCCTTCGCGCCCTCTCCCGTCGCCACGTTGCCTGCAATGACGTCCAGATCCGGATACGCGTCCTTGATCATCCGGATGCAGCGAAGGACGTTCTCGGAATGACCGTGGGAGGAATCCAGGACGATCACGTCGACCTTGGCGGCGATCAGCTTCTCGACTCTGTCGAGAACGTTTGCCGTAATGCCGACCGCGGCGCCGCACAGGAGCCTTCCCAGGGAATCCTTGGCTGCCAGGGGATACTTGATCGTCTTTTCAATATCCTTGATCGTGATCAGGCCGACCAGGTTGTAATCATCATCCACGATCGGGAGTTTCTCCTTCTTGGACCGGGCCAGGATCTTCTTGGCTTCTTCCAGGGTGATGCCGGCCTTTGCCGTAACAAGGCCTTCGCTGGTCATGGCTTCGCTGATCTTCTTCGAATAATCCTCTTCAAACTTCAGGTCGCGGTTCGTGATGATACCGACCAGCTTCTTTCCGACCGTGATCGGAACGCCGGAAATGCGGAACTTCCGCATCAGGTCCTCCGCATCCCCCAGCGTGTGATCCGGGGAAAGAAAGAAAGGATCCGTAATGACGCCGTTCTCGGATCTCTTGACGCGGTCTACCATCTCAGCCTGTTCGGTGATGGACATGTTCTTGTGGATAATGCCGATGCCGCCCTGTCTTGCCATGGCGATCGCCATGCGGTCTTCCGTGACCGTGTCCATGCCGGCGCTCATCATGGGAATGTTCAGGCGGATCTTCTTTGTAAGCTGTGTTGAAACATCTACTTCATTCGGGACGACCGTGGAATACGACGGTACCAGGAGTACGTCATCAAATGTGATTGCATCGCCGATTATCTGTGCCATTATTTTCTCCTTTCTTCCTGCGCAAATCGTCTCTGGGTTCAATCTATGAAGACCTTCCTGGGAGCGAACTTTTTGATCTCATCGATCAGGTCCCTCCCCGGAGCATCATCAATGGTAAGAACAAGGTCGCTGTTGTCATCCAGCACCGCATGGAACTTTCCTTCGGCGCCGGGAATGTGGTCGCTGAAATCCAGCACCTTCATGCCGTTCCGGGAACGGTAGGGATCATAGCGGTGGGACTTCTCGGGCGCAAGGATCTCCAGCTTGTCGAGATCATAAGTACCCATGTTTTTCCGGCGCTCCCGGTTGAGGATCTTTGCGACACGAAGCTCTCTCCCCACCAGGGCGTATTCATAGTCCAGCTTCGCATTCATCCTGCAGTACCAGCCGCCCGCAAGGCACAGGACCGCCGGAATGAAGAACAGAAGGCGCACGATGCCGAGTAAAATAAAACACACCGCGAGCACAATCAAAATGACTTTGAGAATGTTCAGCAGTGTGTTTGTTCTGGTATTGACCACAACTTCAATGCATCCCTTATCCATCTGTCCTCCCATGGTCCGGTAACGACCTGTTCTGTCATTTGAAATAGTTTATTACAGAACGGGGGCAAATGCAATTGAAGTTTCGAAGTTTCAGTTTCATTTTTTCGCGGCGGCGCGGCGGGATCCTCCGCATTTTACAGGCTGTCAAGCTCCTGCTTCAGCCTTTCCGCAAACAGGCGGTGACCCTCTTCCGAAAGATGCACGCCGTCATAGGAAACGGGAAGATCCCAGCCTTCGGCATCGGCAAAACAGATCCCCAGTTTTTCCGCGATTTCTTTATAGCGGATGGAAAGTTCCCTCATGGCGCCGGCAAAGGCGCCGTCTTCATCCTCATAAAGATGAAGACCGGGCGGCGCGATGAGGAGGATCTTCGTTCCCTTCCCCGAAAGGCGCTCCAGGGTCTTCTTAAGAAGGGCCTCCATCTTCTGCGCGGCAGGATCCGCCGAAGGCTGCCGCATGAAAAGGACGTCGTTCGTCCCCAGCATGATCCCGAGAAGATCGAGGGGCGCATATTCCTCCAGGATCTGGAAGAACGCCTCGCACGCGGCGTCCGAATCGGGAATGAACCGGCCGCTCCTTCCTTTTCCGATGATCAGCCAGTCTCCTTCCGTAAGCGCCTGCAGAACGCCCGTCCAGCGTTTGTCCGGGGCATACCGTCCCACCATGAAGCTCCTCGGATCATATCCATAGGTATTGGAATCCCCGAAAAACAGTGCTCTTCTCATCCGTTTCCTCCGTCCGCTCCGTATAAGTATTCCAGAAAGAGTTTTGCCTTTTCCGTATTGCCGCCGCCTGCATAGCCGAGGATACAGACCGTATCCGGATACAGCGCAAGCTCTTCGATGACGGCCGCATCGCTGACCACGATCCCGACCGGGACGGGCTCCTCCATGCCGGAAGGATCCGGCAGGATGAAGGCATCCTTTTTCTCTCCTGCTGCCGCTTCATCCAGGCTTTCCTGGGTCACTTCGTCATATTCTCCGCTGTCCGCCTGCTCCGCATAGGTCTCTGCTTCCGCAAGGTCGATGTAGTAGACCTTTCCCGCATATTTTTCCAGTTCTTCTTCGGAAAACAGTTCCGTAAGGTTCCGGATCCCGCCGTTCAGGGTCAGGAAACGGAAGTTCCAGGCATCCGCGACAAGTAGGTCCAGCTGTCCCGTGTTTTCCTGCACGGCGATTTTCTGGCTGGCCGCAAGGTCGTATTCCGTGACCATACCGCCCGGCGTCATGTACTCCGTCATGTCCAGCAGGACGGAATTCTTCTTCAGGTCGATATCCGCATACCGGCTGAATCCTTCCATGAGCGCATCATAGTTCCCGACATCATAGGTGACCGCATTCAGGAAGACCGCATTCAGTGCCGCCGGCTTGTTCGAAAGGACGGACCTGACTGCGCTGATGATGAACAGAAGCATCAGCACGGCCGCGATCGTATGAATTTTGTAATAATACCAGAAATAGGACAGATGTGCTTTCACACCTCTGCCCTTTAATTTTTCCTGTTCCCGTTTTATTTCATCGGAAAGTGCCATTTGATTCCCCTGTAACCGGTCTTCCCATCAGAGCTGTGTCTCTACGAAGATCGCATAGATCGCGCGGATGGCGGCTTCAAAATCCCGGTTCTCCACACCGATGATGATATTGAGCTCCGAAGAGCCCTGGTCGATCATACGTACATTGACGTGGGCATGGGCAAGCGCCGAGAAGATCCTGCCCGCCGTACCTCTCTGCGCCTTCATGCCGCGGCCCACGACCGCGATCAGTGCAAGGTCGGACTCGATCTCGATGGCATCCGGATCCGCCAGGCGGTGGATCGCCGAAACGACCCGCTGTTCCTTGTCGATAAATTCCGTCTCGTGAACGACGATCGTCATGGTATCGATGCCGGAAGGCATGTGCTCAAAGGAAATGTTGTTTTCCTCGAAGGCCTGCAGGACCTTTCTTCCGAAACCGATCTCCGAGTTCATCATATCCTTGGAGATCAGGACGGCGCAGAAGTCCTTTTTGCCCGCGATGCCGGTGATGACATAGCCGGATTTCTGGCAGGTGCTCTCCACGATCCAGGTCCCGTCGTCATCGGGACGGTTCGTATTGCGGATATTGATCGGGATACCCTCATGCCGTACGGGGAAGATGGCATCCTCGTGAAGGACGCCGGCACCCATATAGGAAAGCTCGCGCAGCTCCTTGTAGGTAATGGTCTTGATGGCAGCGGGATCCTTTACGATCCTGGGATCCGCCACAAGGAAGCCCGATACGTCCGTCCAGTTCTCGTAAACAGATGCATGGCAGGCGCCCGCGACGATGGAACCGGTGATGTCGGAGCCGCCTCTGGAAAAGGTCTTCACCTCTCCGCTGCAGTCCTGGCCGTAGAAGCCCGGGATCACGGCCCTGGGCGTATTCTTCAGGCGCTCGCCCATGACCTTTTTGGTCTTTCTCTCATTCAGGCTCCCGGTCTCATCAAAGAAGATCACTTCTGCGGCGTCAATGAATTCATACCCGAGATACGCCGCCATGATGCGGCCGTTCAGGTACTCGCCGCGGGAAGCGATATAATCCTTTGCGGGGGCTTCCCGGAGGTTCTTCTCGATCAGATCGAATTCCTCCTGCAGGGAATAGTCCAGCCCCAGCCCCTTTATGATCTCGTTATAGCGGGAGCAGATGTCCCGGAAGGGATCCTGCCAGCTCTCGCCCGCGGCAGCCCTGTTATAGCAGGTATAAAGAAGATCCGTTACCTTGGTGTCACCGGAGAACCGCTTCCCCGGAGCGGAAGGAACCACGTACATCCTGGTCTCATCCGCACGGATGATTTCTCCCGCCTTTGCGAACTGTCTGGCATCTGCCAGTGAACTGCCGCCGAATTTTACGACTTTCATCATTTATGTTATCTCCTGTATCATCGATTTTGTGCTGTCATTACAGCAGGCGTATTGCCTTCTTAAAGGCGGAAAGCTTTGCGGTCTTTTCCTTCATGCTCCTGCAGGAGATCATATCCGTTACAAAAGCGATCTCGCCGCTTGCCGGCGCCGTGACATATTCGATGGCGTCTCCGAACAGTTCCGCGATCCTGTCCTTATCCTCTTCGCCCGTGCGGATGAAATACCGCTCGCAGTACTCTTCCGGATCCTCCAGTACGGCATCCGTATTCTTCAGGCCGATATCGATGTTCCTTCCCATGTTCTGGATGCATTCCACCATATCGGAAACGACTGCGCTGGCGGTGGGAAGCTTGCCCGCGCCGCTTCCGTAGAACATCAGGTCACCGACCATGTTCCCGTGGACCAGGATGCCGTTGAAGACGTCGTTGACGCTGTAGAGGGGATGTCCCTCCTGCACCATGTAGGGCGCCGTCCTGACGTATACTTCATTCGTTTCCTCGTCATGCCGGCAGACGCCCAGAAGCTTTACCGCCCTGCCGAGGGATTTCGCATAGGCAAGATCCTGCTTGTCGATGCGGCTGATGCCTTCACAGGGGACCTGCTGATATTTTACGTTTCCGCCTGTGACAAGGGACGCCAGGATCGCGATCTTGCGGCAGGGATCATACCCTTCGATATCCGCTTCCGGATTCCGCTCCGCATAGCCGTTATCCTGTGCCTGCTTCAGCGCTTCTTCAAAGTCCAGGCCTTCCGTTTCCATCTTGGTCAGGATGTAGTTGGTCGTTCCGTTCAGGATCCCCGTGACCGAGGTAATGAACTCCTGGGCAAAGGAAGTGCGCAGGGGACGGAGGATCGGAATGCCGCCGCCGACACTGGCTTCAAAAAGATAGCTGCAGTCATGCTCCTTGGCGATCACGGCAAGGGTGCCGCCCAGGGAATCGACCAGCTCCTTGTTGGACGTAACGACACTGATTCCCTTCTCCAGGGCCTTTTTACTGAAGGTAAAGGCAGGTTCCTTCCCGCCCATTGTTTCGCAGATCACCCGGATCTCGGGATCATTCAGGATGATGTCGATATCATGTACGACACGGTCATTGTACGGGCTGTCCGGAAAATCCCTGAGATCCAGGATGTATTTTACATGGACACCTTCCGGTATTTCTCTTAAAAGCTGTTTCTGGTTCCTGTCGATGACTTCGGCCACGCCGCTTCCGACGGTCCCGAAACCCAAGATCGCTACTTCAAACATATTCAATCCTGCCTTCCTGCTATTTTCAAACGGCGGACGCCGGAGATCTTCTCCAGGTCCTCCACCATCGTGTTCAGATTGACGGTCTCTTCCAGGATCTGCACACTGATACTGACAGATGCCACACCGCCGATGGGAATCGACTGGTGGATCGTCAGGATATTCGCCCTGCTGTGTGCGATCACCTTCAGGATATCGGAGAGGACTCCCGTCTTGTCGCTGATATCAAGGGACAGGGTAAGGGTCGTTCCCTGCAGGCTGTCATGAAACTCTTCGATGTCGCCCTGATACTTATAATAGGAGCTCTTCCCGATCCCGACCTTCCTGACCGCTTCGGAGACAGTGAGCGCCTCTCCGGAAGCCAGGAGCCTGTTGACCTCTGCGACCTGCAGAAGGACCTTCGGTACGGCTCTCTTTCTTATAAGATAGTATTCTGTATTCACATTCCACTCCGTTCCGTGAGCAGCGGACAAATGTACGCCAACGACGGAAAGTCTATCACAAATCCGAATTCTATGCAAGAGATTTGTATGACAGGTTAGTGTTTACTGTAAAACTTTAACGTGTTAAAATACTGGAATAAGAGCCGGAAGGCTTCATAAAAACAAAAAGGCGGTAACAGATCACTATGATGAATGAAAAACTACGAACAGAAGCGGCAGATCACCTGTTCGCTGCTATCCTGGAGCTGCGGGACCGGGAAGAGTGCTACAATTTCTTTGAGGACCTGTGCACGGTAAACGAGCTGATGTCCTTATCCCAGCGTTTTGAGGTGGCTTCCATGCTGCGAGATCACGAGACCTACCTCAAAATCGCAGAAAAGACCGGCGCATCCACGGCTACGATCAGCCGTGTAAGACGCTCCCTGATCTACGGGAACGACGGCTATGACATGCTCCTGGGCCGGATCGAAGAGAAAGAGAAAAATAATAATACACAATCCGATTAATATTATGCATGTTTTTGACTGCCTACCATATTTTTCTTTACTTTTATTTTTGCGTATGCTATCGTGATTATTGTTGTGAATCCTCTGAAGATGAGGGATCCGGCAGCATATATTAATTCTTTTATTTTTTGGAGGTAGTTCAATGAACAAGGGTACTGTTAAGTGGTTCAACAACCAGAAGGGTTACGGCTTCATCTCCGATTCCGAAGGAAATGATGTTTTCGTACATTACACAGGCCTCAACATGGAAGGTTTCAAGTCTCTCGACGAGGGCCAGGCTGTTGAGTACGACGTAATCCAGGGTCAGAAGGGACCTCAGGCCGTCAACGTAACAAAGCTTTGATGAATGGCCGGAGCTAATAGATCACGAACAGAAGTGCCTTACTTATAGATATGACATACGTGAATACACGGGCCTATACATATATTAATGCAATTTTGTAAATGAGCTGATTAGTACAAAAGGCTGCTGCATCCTCCGATGCGGCAGCCTTTTCTCTTTCCATATGCAATTGATCATTCTGCCCGGCAGGCCGCTGAAAGCGCATCCAGCTCCAGCGTGCCGCCGAAGATCTTCAGGGCGCTCCCTACGGTAACGTCCATGCGTCCGCCCGAAAGCTTCCGGATCACGGCAAGGTCCTCCATGGCATGGACACCGCCCGCATAGGTCACGGGAAAACCGGAACGGTCCTGCCACTTTCCGAGAAGCGCCACAAGATCCGTTTCGATACCGGATTTTCTTCCTTCCACATCCGCTGCATGGATCAGGAATTCATCGCATTCCCGGGAGAGGTCCTCCAGCGTTTCTTCTCCGATGACAAGCTCTGTCATCCTCTGCCACCTGTCGGTCACGACGGCGTAGCTTCCGTCCTCTCTCCTTCTGCAGGAAAGGTCCAGCACCAGCCGGTCCTTTCCGACGCTCCCCTTCATTCTCTCCAGTCTTTCCCGGTCCAGGATCCCGTCCCGGAAGACATAGGAGGTCACGATGACATGAGAGGCGCCGGCATCCAGGAACTGCCCGGCATTCTCCGGCGTGATCCCGCCGCCTGCCTGCATGCCCCCGGGATATTCCGAAAGCGCCGACAGCGCTTCTTTCCGGTCCGCTTCGTATTCCGCCGTTCCCGAAGGATTCAGGAGAATGACATGGCCGCCGGAAAGCCCCATTTCCCGGTACATGGCAGCATACCCTGCCGCCCCGAGAGCGGAAACGAAATTCTCGCCGGGGCCATTTGACGGATCGTCCGAAAGGGTGCTTCCGACGATCTGCTTTACTTTTCCGTTATGAATATCAATGCAGGGTCGTATCTTCATCCTGTTACGATCTTACTGCAGGACGTCCTGCATATCGTACATGCCCGGTGCCTTCCCCTTCAGGAAGAGAGCCGCCTGTACGGCGCCCTTGCCGAATACGGCACGGCTGTAGGCCCTGTGGGAAAAGGTGATGACTTCATCCTCTCCCGCAAAGATCACGTCATGGTCTCCCACGATCGTTCCGCCGCGCACCGCCGAGATCCCGATCTCGGTCTTCGGTCTTTTCTCGCGCCTTCCGCTCCTGTCATAAACGTAGTCGTATTTTTCCTCCAGAGAATCGTTCACGGCATCCGCAAGCGCAAGGGCCGTTCCGGAGGGAGCATCCAGCTTCCGGTTATGATGCTTCTCCACGATCTCGATGTCAAAGCCCGCTGCCGCAAGCTTCGGTGCGGCCTCCTTCAGGAGTCTGAAAAGCAGGTTGATGCCCACCGACATGTTCGCGGACTTTAAGACCGGGATCTTTTCGGATGCTTTCTTCAGCATCCCGTTCTGCGCATCGGAAAGTCCCGTCGTGCAGACGATGACAGGGAGCGATCTTTCACAGCAGAAGCCGATCAGACTGTCAATGGCAGCGGCGGTGGAGAAATCGATGACAACATCTCCTTCCTCCGTGCACTCTTCAAGTGTCTTATAGACGGGATATTCCGCGTATGCACTGCCGAAGGCGTCGATTCCCGCGACGATCACGGCGTTTTCTTCCCTGGATACGATATCGGTGATCATACGGCCCATCTGTCCGCATGCCCCGTGCAAAATGATCCTGACCATATTAATATTCTTCCCTTTCCTGTCCTGTTTGCGGATATTCTCAGCCGATCAGACCGAACTCCTTCATGGCCTTCTCCAGCTGCGCTGCCTTGCCTTCCGTCATCTCGGTAAGGGGAAGGCGGAGCGGGCCCGCTTCAAATCCCATGAGATTGACTGCCTTCTTGACGGGGATCGGGTTGACCTCGCTGAACAGGTTCTCAAAGAGGGCATGGGTATCTCTCTGCAGCTTTGCAGCGCCCTGCACGTCCCCCTCGAGGAATTTCATGCACATATCATGCATGGCCCGGGGCGCGATATTCGCAACGACGGAGATGACGCCGATACCGCCCATGGACATGAGCGGGACGACCTGGTCATCATTGCCGGAATACAGGTCGATATTGCCGTCCGTTACGGTCATGAGCTTCACGACCTGGCTGATATCCCCGGAGGCTTCCTTGATGCCCACGATGTTCGGTACGTCGCGTACGAGTCTTGCAACGGTCTCGGGAAGGACATTCCCGCCCGTCCTGGAAGGAACGTTGTAAAGGATCTGGGGGACTCCCGGCACCTCCTCGGCGATCTTCCGGAAGTGAATGTACATACCTTCCTGCGTGCCTTTATTATAATAAGGAGAGACCTGCAAAAGTGCATCCGCGCCATACCCTGCGATCTCTCTGGAAAGCTCGATCGCAGTGTGTGTCCAGTTGGAGCCGCTGCCCGCAATGACCGGAACGCGCTTCTTCGTATAATCGATCACGAATTTGCAGCAGTCCAGATGCTCCTGCTCCGTCATGGTCGCCGCTTCACCCGTCGAACCGCATACCACGATCGCGTCTGTACCGCCCTCGATCTGGTAATCGATCAGATCCGCGAACACATCATAATTGATGCTCTCGTCATCTTTCCGGAAGGGGGTGACGATCGCAACTGCCGAACCTTTGAATACTGCCATACTTTCTCCTCTTTACTCGAAATTCTTGAAATGGACCGTACTGATCTCCGAAATCTCATCCGCAAAGGCGCAGATGCTGCTGTCCATGACGGTCCCCGTCAGGATGATATCGGTATCCGATGACTGCAGAACGATCTGATGGAGATCCTCTACCGTAATGATGTGCTTCTGGACAAGTCCCAGCACCTCGTCCATGACAAGGACGTCACACTCGCCGGTAGCCAGCACCTTCTGTGCAAAATGAAGACCGTTCCGGATGTTGATGATCTCATCTTCTCTCTGCTCAGGACTCATCTGATCAAAAGGCAGTTCCGTTTTCTCAAAACGGAAAAGCTTGATCTCCGGCTCCAGTTTCTTTAAGAACGGACTGTTATCCAGGCCCCGCCCCTTCAGGAACTGGATAATGACGATCCTGTCCCCGCGCGATGCTCTCTGCAGGGCGATGCCCAAAGCTGCCGGTGTCTTTCCTCTGCCTGCTCCGGTGAAGATCTTGACCTTTCCTGTACCCATATGACCTCCGAAAAAACCATATTGACTACACATAATTACAGACATTCTATAACTACAGAATATATTTGTATAGAAATTGTTTTATCACACTTGGAAAAGAAAAGCAAAAAAAGCTTGTTTACGTTACAATAGTAGAGACGATCTTAGGGAGGCGTTTTATGTCATCTGATCTGCATTTTACCGTTCACGGTCTTCTGGAATCCTTCCTGGCTTCCTGGGCAGTCAGCATCGTGTGCGGCTTCAGTACAAGAAATCTGATGGGGGGCGTTCTCATGCTCCTCTTTGCGTTCTTCTTCCGCTATGCGCAGGAACTTCCTGCCAGAGAGGATACGGAGGAAGAAAAAGCAGGGAAAGCCGGCCTTCTCAGGCTTCCGCCCGTTTATGAAATAACGTCCCTCTTTCTTTCCTTTCTGGTCATCCTTCACGGGAGGAAGCGGTATACCGAAGGGTTCGACAGCATGCTTTTCAAAGCCGCCGTCCTTCTCATCACCTTCCTCGGGATGTTCTTCCTGATCCGCACGCTCCTTGCCTTTGCGGACAGAAAGTTCCTTTTTAGGGAGGATCTCTTCCGCGGTACGGTATCGTGGACGCCCCGCCGCGTATTTGCCGCCGTCTTTCTTGCCTGCGCCATCGTTTACCTTCCCTGCTTCCTGTATGAGTACCCGGGCATCATCTCGCCGGACGGTCTCAACCAGATCGAGCAGGTGACCGGCTTCAAGCCCTGGTCCAACCACCATCCTATCGCCCATACACTGGTGATCGGCCTCTTTTATAAGATCGGGAGCATTTTCACCGACAGCATGAACGGCGCCGTGTCGTTCTATACGGTCTTCCAGTTCCTGTTCATGAGCGCCTGCGCGGCCTGTGTCGTCACGACCCTCCGGAATTCCGGCTTTCAGCGCCGTGTCCTGATCCCGGCGGCTGTCTTCTATGCGCTGCTCCCGTTCCAGGCGGTCTTTGCCGTATATATCCTGAAGGACACCTTCTTCTCCGGCATCTTCATGCTCTTTACCTGCATCCTGCTGAACATGACCTCGGAATACCGGCGCGGCGCGATTGCCGTGAAGACCCTGGTCCTGTTCTTCGTCCTCAGCCTCTGCCTCTGCCTGTTCCGCTCCAACGGCTGGTATGCTTTCCTTGTCATGATCCCCTTCCTTCTCCTGGTCTTCCGGAAAGCGTGGAAGAAGCTCCTGCCGGTCCTTGCATGCACGGTCCTGTGCGCCTTTATCCTGCGCGGTCCCGTCATGGACCGGGCAGGCGTCGTGCAGCCGGACTTCATTGAATCCTGCTGCGTTCCGCTCCAGCAGATCGCAAGGGTCATCGTGGACGGAAAACAGATCCCGGAGGAAGACCTGGACCTGATCGGAAAGGTGATCCGGACCGAAGAGGTGCCTGCGCTTTACGACGCCGGTTTTGCCGACAATATGAAGGAACTCGTCCGCGCAGGCGACCAGGAGTACCTCACCGCCCACAAGGCAGATTTCTTCCGGCTCTGGCTCCGGCTCGGCCTCTCCCATCCGGATTCCTACTTCAATGCCTGGGCCGATCTTACAGAAGGCTACTGGTTCCCCGATCTTTCCTACGATACGGCCACGATCGACGGCGTATTCCCCAATGATATCGGGCTTTACTGGGATCCGGTCCTGCGCGGCAAGGCGGTGGTAAAAGCCAAGGAGATTCTGCTGAAGCTAGGGGATTTCGTGCCTGTCTATGCGCTTCTCTGGTCCTGCGGCACCTATTTCTGGCTCCTTGTGATATCGGCAGCCTTCCTGATCCGCAAAAAGAAAGGAAGACAGTACCTTGTGGTATTGCTGCCTTCCTTTGCCATTCTGTTTACTCTGTTTCTGGCAACGCCGGTTTCAACGGAATTCCGCTATGCGCTTCCCGTTGTCACGACGCTCCCCCTGTGGCTGATGCTGCCCTGGCTTGACTAAGATCAGCCGACGGCGCGGCTGTTGCCGGTAATGTCTGCCGGTACCGGAAGACCGTCTTCCCCGGCCGCGAAAACAAACTCTCTCGGCCCGTCGCCTGTTGCCTGTATCAGGATGAATTTCTCCGGATCCGTCATGCGGTAAGGCAGGAAGAACACATCTCCGGAGGTGCTTCCGCTGATATACATGGCCTCTTCCTCGCCGATGTATTTTGCCTTTCCGAGGGAAGATACCTGATAGACCCGGACGGTTCCCTCGTTTTCCCCGATGTCCTCAAAAACATAACACAGGTGCTGCCCGTCTCTTGTCCTGACGGCCATGACACGCCCCGCAGCCTCATCATCCTTCGGGAATTCGATTCCCTCCTCTTCCGGATCGACCTCCCAGGCGTACGCTGCCGGAACGTTCTGATACTCTTCGCGGAAGAGCTTTTTGTGATTCACAAAATCCAGTGTCACCCTGACCGGCTCCTCCAGAGGGAAACGGAAAGTGACATCTTCATATCCCAGCGTCCAGCACAGCTCATCGCCGCTGTCTGCAGGCTCATCTTCCAGATATGTCCGCAGGATCTTCCGGATCCTGTTCTCTTCCTTCACCGTCAGGTCTCCTGCCTTCTGCAGGATGGCTTCTTCCAGCGCTTCGCCGTCTGCCGTCACATCCGAAAGCAGGATATCCTCTCCCGTTTCCGAGTTGATATTGACGCCCATGTAACGCGTTTTCGAAAGACTGTACTTACGGCTCCCGGATTCCATTTTCATAAGGTAGCTGAAGACCTTCGTATCGCTTCTTGCCGGTGTCACCGTAAGGTCCGCATAGACATCTCCTGCCGCCTTTTTTCCGTGTTCTTCCGTAAGGCGGTCAATGAGAGCATCCTCTTCCTCATGCACCAGCTTCTCCGCTTCATCACGCCGCGTATTCAGGGCTTCCGCCAGCTTCTCATGTGCCCAGGCTTCAACGCCGATGTTTTCCCAGGAGCATTTGGGCCACAGATACCCCCGGTGCTCTTCTTCCTGCGGTACCGAAGGTGTGACGATCACGGTAATGGGCTGCACGGTGGTTTCCGGATCCAGCGGGAAAATATAATACTCATTGTCACTGGTCTCGACCAGGATCGATTCTCCCACCAGATAAGTATGGGATCCTTCCAGGCCGATCGGCGATACATAAATGCTCTGCGGTCCTGCCTGGGTCATAAGATCGATGGTCTTATAGGAAAACAGGTAATCTCTCCCGTCATGCTCCTGTGAACCGGTCCAGTAGACAAGGTCTTCCTCCCCTTTCTGCCAGAACTCGCCGGGAATGACCTGACCATCCCTAAGGTCCACATATTCCATACTGTATCCGTCCCTGGCATCCACCATGGTACGGGTAAAGAAGCCTCCGAAATAATTGCTGTAGACCATCTCCCCTGAACTGTCCCGGGTCATGACTTCATGAACGCCGCTCTCGTCAACACGGTACAGCGTGTATTCTCCGTCCCGGTAATCCGCAGGATCCGTTCCGTCATAATAATAGACGGCATTCCCGTAGACACTGACACACCGGCAGAATTCTTCCTCCGCGGCTTCTTTCCCCCTGCTGTCGTAAACATGGAGCCAGCGGGGGCTGACATCGAATCCCCGTTCATATGCATAGGTAAGACCGCCCGCGCATTCTCCGGAGTATCCTTTAAGACGCGCCGCTTCCTTTCCCGTGGATCTGGAATAGGTCACGAAATCGCCGAACTCATCCAGGACGCCGGTCTCCATATCCAGGACATCCGGCGTGACCACATATACATACCGGTCGTTCACGCCGACGACCGAGGATCCGGGCTCTACTTCCTGGGAGATCACTTCATACTTGATGATATCCAGCCTGTAGGAGAAGGTCAGCTCCACCAGCGCTCCGTATGCATTGACATAGTAAAGCCGGTAGCCGTCGGTACAGATCCCGCTCCTCCCCCACATGTCATCTGCATTCAGCATGGACATTTCGCCGTCCCGGAACAGATAGATCCCGTCGTACTGCGAGACAAAGGCGGCATTGTCAAAAGCGACCGTCGTCCCGGCGCGGAAATATCCTTTTGTCATCCCGCTCCTGATCCCGGAGGATTCCGCAGCGGATACTGTCCGTGTGTTTCCTGCCAGTGCCAGTCCCAGAACAAGGAACAGGACCAGCCATTTCTTCAGAAGATGGTTCATAATCGTTCCTCCCTCGTCTCCGTGATCCCCGGGGCTGCCTGAATCCGTCACATCCTGTCGGGAGCTTCAAATCCCAGGACATCGATACAGGTCTCGAGGATCCTCTTTGTAAGCGCCAGAAGCGCGATCCACTTTTCCCTGCGCGCCGGGTCTTCTTCCGTCAGGATCCGGTTCGCATGGTAAAAGCTGTTGAAATTGTTGGCGACTTCGTAAATATAAGCGCAGATCCTGTGAGGCGCACACTCCTCATAGGCGTTCTGCATCATGCCTCCGAAGGCGGAAAGGGAAAGCATCAGTGCCTTCTCCGACTCTCCGGAAGGCGCTCCCACCATCAGTGTGTCCGCCGCTTTTCCGCCTTCCTTTTCATACCGGGAAAGGATGGACTTGATGCGGACGATCGTATACAGGATGTAGGGTCCCGTATTTCCTTCAAAGGAGGTGAACTTTTCAATATCGAAGATATAGTCCTTGGACGCCTGATTGGAAAGATCGCCGTACTTGATCGCGGCAAGGGCGACCTGGGATGCGGTCTTTACCGCTTCCTCTTCCGGGATGTCCGGATTGGAGCGGATCTTCTCCGCCATGGCGCTGTTGATGTCGCTGATCAGCGTCTCCAGCCGCATGACGCCCCCGTCCCTCGTCTTGAAGGGCTTTCCGTCCGCGCCGTTCACCGTGCCGAAGCCGATATGGCGGAGCTTCACATTCTCCGCGACAAGGCCGCATTTCCTGGCTGCGCGGAATACCTGCTTGAAGTGCAGTTCCTGCCGCTTGTCCGTGATATAGATGATCTCGTCGGGATGATAGAGCTTCTCTCTCTCGTCCAGGGTCGCAAGGTCAGTCGTCGTATACAGGGCCGCGCCGTCGGACTTTAAGATCATGCAGGGCGGCAGCTCTTTGGTATCGGTCTCCTCGGCAACGTCGACCACCAGCGCGCCGTCGCTCAGATAGGCAAAGCCGTCTTCCTTCATCTTTTCGACCATGCCCGGGATCACGTCGTTGACCGTGGACTCTCCGTTCCAGAGATCGAATTCCACGGCAAGGTTCTGATAATTGCGCTTCATGTCCGATACGGACACATTGATGATATGCTGCCAGAGCGCGCGGAGACCTCTTTTTCCTTCCTGCAGAAGGTGCGTGTTCTCCAGGGCCCTTGCGTAGTATTCCTTATCCTCCTTGGACCTTGCGCTGGCAAAGGGATAGATCTCCTCCAGGTCCGCCACCGTAAAGGGAGGCTCCGCGGGATACTCTCCCGTATAGGCATCGTCAAAATAAGGCAGATCCGGCTGTCTTTCCTGCAGCTCGGTAATGACAAGGCCCATCTGCAGGCCCCAGTCGCCCAGGTGAATGTCCCCGATCGCCTTGTCGCCGTGGTAGCGGACGATCCTCTTGATGGCTTCCCCGATCACGGCTGAACGAAGGTGTCCCACGTGAAGGGGCTTTGCGACATTGGGTCCGCCGTAGTCCAGGATCACGCACCGCGGTGCGGAAGTCTCCATCCCGAACTTATCCTCTGTCCGCATCGCCTCCAGATAGCCGGCAAGGAAGCTGTCATTCACATCCAGGTTGATGAAGCCCGGCTTTACCACGGATACGGAAGAAAAGACCGCCGAATCCGCAAGGGCCGCCGCCACATCGTCCGCGATCATGAAAGGCGCCTTATGATACTGCTTTGCGCCTGCCATCGCACCGTTGCACTGGAATTCGCAAAGGTCCGGCCGCTGAGAAACGGTGACCTTGCCCATGGAGGCATCATAGCCTGCCGCGGCAAAGGCCTTTCCCATTTCGTCTGTTAAAATATCGATCAACTGCTGCATTTTTCATTACTCCTGTTATTTATTATATCGCATCCCGCTGCGCGTCTCTTTTTGAGAAACGGCATCCGCAGAAATTCTGTCTGTAAAGGCCGAAGCGGGCGGACAGCTCGATGGAACGCTTGTATCCTTCCTTTTTCTTAAAGTCAGAGGGAAGAAAGACCGCGCCGTATTCCTCCGCCTTCCGCTGTCCGGTCTCATTCAGAAGATCCGCGTTCTTCAAAGGAGAGATGGTAAGGGTCGTGGTGAAATAATCAAAGCCGTTTTGGGCGGCAAGCTGTGCTGTTTTTCCAAGGCGAAGGTCAAAACACACGGCGCACCTTGCACCGCCCTCCGGGCAGTCCTCCAGGCCGCGGACGGCCTCCTCATAGGCAGCCGCGTCGTAATCGCAGTCCATGACGGCGATCCGGTGCGCCTTCCCGGTGGAATGCATGCCGGTAAAATCCTGCTCCTCCACCTGCCGGTTGTATTCTTCAATGAGCCGCAGCTCTTCCGCTTTTCTCTTTTCGTATTCCGCCTTTTCGGAAATGTTCGGATTGTAGTAAAGGACCGTCACCAGAAAATGCTCCCGCAAAAGCTCCAGGCAGTGGCTGGAGCACGGTGCGCAGCATACCTGCAGAAGAAGAGAAGGCGTTCTGCCTTCCCTTTCTTCCTTTTCCATGATCCGGTCCATTTCCCTGCTGTAATTTACGCGATTCATGTGACCTTATCCTGTCCGATCATGTCTGTATCGTATTTTATGAGAAATACCTGACGCCGGATTCGAACAGCTTCATATCCTGCTCGCCGACGATATTCATGGCGATATGATCGCCGATTCTTTCCGCATGGCACATCTTGCCGTAGACTCTTCCGTCCGGGCTGGTGATGCCTTCGATGGAAGCAAAGGAACCGTTGATGTTCCA
>CAMNCY010000008.1 GCA_946534785.1 uncultured Lachnospiraceae bacterium
TCATTGCCGGGCGTCGGGACCGCCACGATGATAAAGCTCGCTTCCTTCAGCTTTGCGGGATCTGCCGTGAATTCCACGGTGGTCTCCCGGATCGCGTCGTTCCCCACCTCGTTGGTGGGATCGATCCCGTTTTTGTATTTTTCGATCTTTTCTTTATTGAAATCAAAGCCGATGACTTTGATCTTCTTCGCAAAGGCCACGGCGATCGGCATGCCGACGTAGCCAAGGCCCACCAGGGCCAGTTTCTTCTCCCCGCTTACCAGTTTTTCGTAAAGGTCCATGATCTTCAATATCCTCCATGCCTCTTTCTGTTTTCCTCAAGCCACTGCTGGAACATCAGAATGTACCAGAGCTGCGGCCTGTATGTCTTTCTTTCGGTCAGGTCCTTCCAGAGGGCCGTGACGGTATCCGGGTCCAGGTACCCTTCCTGCCGGATGCGCAAAGGCTCTGTCAGTGCCTCCGCCCATTCTTTGAGACGGCCTTCCGTGAGCCATTTCCGTATCGGAATGGAAAAACCTTTCTTCGGCCTGTCCATCAGTTCCTTCGGCACATGCCGGTACAGGATGTCGCGAAGAACAAGCTTCCCCTGGTTTTCGTCCCGCAGATACGAAACGGGCAGCGTCCAGGCAAATTCCACGACGTCCCGGTCCAGCATCGGGACCCGGGTCTCCAGGGAGACTGCCATGGCAGTCCTGTCGACCTTGACAAGAATATCATCCGGATGGTACATCGTCAAATCGCGGAGCATGGCGTCGTGGTTGACCTCGCCCAGATAGAACTCCGGCAGGTATTCCTCCCGCGCCTTCAGGGAGCTCTCATACAGGCTGATCCTTCCGCCGCCGTATTCCACTTCGTTCTGGAGCCGTCCCAGCTCCAGAGGTCCGCCTGCCCGAAGGAGCGTCCCCTTGATCTTCAGCATCTCCTTCGATGCCAGGGGAGAATGCAGGATCAGGCCCGATGCCGCACGGCGGACGGGAAGCGGAACCCCTTTCATTTTACCCCATATCCTCTCCAGAGAGGGATAGGAACGGTAGCCGCAGAAAAGTTCGTCTCCCGCATCCCCCGAAAGCGAGACCGTGACGTGCTCTCTCGTCATCCGGCTGACCAGGTAGGTCGGGATCTGGGAGGAATCCGCAAAGGGCTCTCCGAAGATCCCCGCGATCTTCGGCACCACCTCCATGGCCTCCTCTTCGCTGATGTACATGGTGGTGTGCTGCGTTCCCAGGTGCCGCGCGATCTCTTCCGCGATCGGCGCCTCATCGAAGGCGGCATCGTCCATGCCGATGGTGAAGGTCCGCACCTTCCCCGGGGCAATGTCCTGCATCAGGGAAACGATGGTCGATGAATCGATCCCGGCCGAGAGGAAGGCGCCGAGGGGCACGTCCGCGACCATCTGTCCGCGGACCGCATCCTTCAAAAGCCGCTCCAGCTCCCGGGAGGCTTCCTCCCTGCTGCCCGTAAACAGATGGGACCTGCCGTATTTTGCACACTCCCGCATGGACCAGTAGGTCTCATAGGACCAGCCGGGCCCCTGCAGGTCTTTGGTCAGGCAGGGCGGGACCGCAAAGGGCGCATAAGGCTCCTCCAGGGTCAGGATGCTGCCCGGCTCCAGCTTGTACACATCCTCATAGATCGTGTAGGGCGCCGGAATGTAGCCGTAGGTAAAATACAGGTCCAGCACATCCCGCCGGATCCTTGCCGGAAATTCGGGAATTTCGGGAAAACATCCGATATCCGAAGCAAAGGCAAAGGCCCTGCTTCCGTCGCCGTTGGGGACCCAGCCGTAGTACAGGGGCTTCTCCCCGACCCTGTCCCGCACAAGGTGCAGGCGGTGCATCTTCCTGTCATAGATTCCTGCAGCGAACA
Organism: uncultured Lachnospiraceae bacterium; assembly: GCA_946534785.1. GTDB lineage: Bacteria > Bacillota > Clostridia > Lachnospirales > Lachnospiraceae > CAG-791. The sequence continues at coordinate 1,867 of CAMNCY010000008.1, forward strand.
TTCCCTTGCATTTTTTCAGGGCTTCCTTCACGCCGAAGGTTTCCACCGCCTGGATCAGGACCTCGGTATCGGAGGTGCTGCGGAAGGCGGTCACATGGCCGGCTTCGATGAGCTCCTGCCCGAGCTTTTTAAAGTCATAGATCTCGCCGTTGTACGCCATGACGTACCGGCCGCCTGCGGAAACAAAGGGCTGGGCGCCGCTTTCCGTAAGGTCCACGATGGCAAGCCTTCTGTGTCCGAAGACCACGGACGCATCCGGGCTCTTCCATACACCCTCCGCATCCGGTCCCCGGTCTTTCATATGCGCGTTCATCGCATGTATGCTTTTGTCCCAATCGCCTTTATATTGAAGAAGGCCGGAGATTCCGCACATTCCCGGTTCCTTTCTGTGTCTTTGTTCCGGTCTTTATTCCGGATCTTCCGGAAGGAGCGACGCATAGTCGTAGCTTCCGTAATACTCCCGTTCAAAGCGGAAGAGCTCTTCCGCATTCTCTTTCGTGATCTGATACTCCCCGTCATGCATCCTCTCAAGGAGGAGGGAGCTGACTTCCGGACTGTAGTGGACCGCATCCTTGTAATGGTCCAGGTCCGTGATAAGCTCCGTGTCCGTGCTGAAGGAGAACAGTTTAATGTTATCATATTCCAGCATCATCGACACGGCGATCTCCTGGGCCCGGATCTGGCGCTCGAGAAACCCCATGCTGTAAAGCGTCCCCCAGCGCACGATGGAAAAGGGCGGGAAGAAGAGATAGAACTGTGTCCCCGGATGCTCTGCTGCAATGGAGGTCACGTTCTTCTCCACGTTCTCCCGAAGCTCCGCTTCCTCCTGCGCCGTAAGAGGTGCTACCGTTTCCGGCTCCGGAAAGCCCTGCACATCGTAAAGCGCCTGTTCCGGCCCGTAGGTATCGTTCCCGTCGTCCGCGCTGTAGCCGTCAAAGGAATCCACGCCGCCCGGGACCTTCCGGATGCGTTTTGCCAGCATGGGAAGGCAGTAGCGAAGGAGCACGTCCCGGTTCAGCCAGTAGGCCGTATCGTCGAAGGGATTCCGGTTGTAGAGGTAATAGGGATACTCCCCCATGTCCTCCCGGAGGGCCTCTGCATTCCCGATGAGGTAGGAATCGTCGATGCTGCGGAGGATCACCTTCGGGTCATGCCCTGTCTTATAGGCAAGGCGGATATTGTCTCCCACTTCCTTGAAGGTCGCGCCGGGGTAAGGCACCTTGACGCTGTCTGTCCCGAACAGGTCATCGAACTCGGAGGTCCTGAAATTCTCCGTATTGCTGGTGCCGGTGATCATGGCATCATAGGCAAAGTGCCTGGTGATCCCGTCGTTCTGCGATCTCTGGTCCTCCAGGATGTAATAATACTCCTCCAGCGGCGCATGATAATGAAAGAACGGGTCCAGCCGGATCACAAGGGCGCCGACCAGGATCACGGCGGCCAGGATGATCTCTATGAAATTGAAAGTCCACTTTCTGCTGCTCATTTTCATATTTTACCGTTCCTGCCGTCAGAAATCCGCGTAGATAAAGGTCGATACCCTGCCGAGAAGGACGACGCTCACAAGAAAGAGCGCAGCCGTCCAGACAAGGGAGAGCCGGTCCGTCCTCTCCGGGCGTCTCTGGGCGTTCTTCGGAATAAGGCAAAGAAGAAGCGCGCCGAAAAGCAGCAGGAACGCCGACAGCAGGAAGATGGACAGGTCCGTATACGGAATGTGCAAAAGTCCCAGCGCCGCGCGAAGTCCCGGGATCCTGAGGCTCTCAAAAAGCTCTGTATTGATGTTGAGAGACGGCTCCAGGAGCTGTCCCGCCATATAGACCCACTGTCCGGGGCTTTCCGCCCGGAACATCAGCCAGGCCAGATTGACGAACAAAAAGGTCCCCGCCCAGCGGATCACGCGGGGGATCTTATCCAGGGCCTTTCCGAAGATCCTTTCCAGGATCTGCATCACGGCGTGCATCAGTCCCCAGATGAGGAAGGTGAAGCCGTTCCCGTGCCAGATGCCGCTTACGGCGAACACGATCAGGATGTTCAGGTACGTCCTTGCCGTTCCCCTCCGGGACCCGCCCAGCGGGAAATACACGTATTTCCGGAAAAAGTCCGTCAGCGAGATATGCCACCGCTTCCAGAATTCCGTTACCGAGACCGACTTGTAGGGCGAGTCGAAGTTGACAGGCAGGGAGAATCCCAGCATGCGCGCAGCCCCCGAAGCCATGTCGCAGTATCCGCTGAAATCGAAGTAGATCTGCATGGTGTAGGCCAGCATGGTCACCAGGACGTCGAAGAACTGCTCGTTCCGGTAATTGGACATGCCGATGAACACGGCTTCGGAAAAATGGTCCGCGATCAGGACCTTCTTCGCAAGGCCCGCCGTAAAGAGGCGGATGCCGGAAACGAACCGGTCGTAATCCGGGCGCACATCCGGCTTTTGAAGCTGCGGAATAAGCATTTCCGGCGACGCGATAGGGCCCTGAGAGATCTTCGGGAAAAACATCGCATAGAGGAAGGTATCTTCTATGGAAACCTCCTGCAGATCCCCGCGCCCGTATTCCGCAAGGAGGGCGATCAGAGCGAAAATGAAAAAGCTGACGCCCATGGGGCTCTTTTGCGGGATCACGTATTTGAAGGCGGCAAGGACCGCGATGTCAAAGACGATCCCTGCGGCCTGCGCGGTTTTTCTTCCTGATCCCGCAAGGCGTTTCATGCCCTGCATCGCGGCACAGTTCACGAGAATGATCAGCATAAAAAGGAGCAGGCTCAAGGTCCCGTCTCCCGCATAGAAGATCACGGACATGCCAAGAAGGAAGAGCTTTGCCATGCGCACGCTCTTCCTGCCGATCAGGTAATATCCCGCCAGGACTGCCGGCAGGAACTGAAAAACGAACTGTACCGAGTTAAATGTCATAAATTCATAAGGCTGTTAAAATAGGCCTTCCACTGGCCGTTGATCTTCTCCGGCGCATAGGCTTCCTGCACCCTGAAGGCTTCTTTCCCAAGGCGCCTGCGAAGATCTTCGTCCTTCGTAAGGAGCGTAAGCTTCTCCGCCATGGCGGAAACGTCATCCACGGGTACCAGGTACCCGTTCTTTCCATCCTCCAGGATATCCCGGGGGCCGTAGGACGGGCAGTCCGTGGAAATGCAGGCAAGGCCCAGGGACATGGCTTCGATCAGGGCATTGGGCATGCCCTCCGCCTTCGAAGGAAGGATGAAAACGGATGCCGTCCGGATCCTCTCAGGGACGTCCGAAACGATTCCCGCAAATTCTGTGCTGTCTTCGATCCCCAGCTCTTTGGAAAGCGCCTTCAGCTGAGACGCCGACGGCCCGTCTCCATAGAGGATGAGTTTCCAGCCTTCCCCGAGGGCACCGGATGCCGCTGCGGCGCGCAGGGCAAGGGTCTGGTTCTTGTTCTCATCAAGCCGCCCCACAAGGACGATCTCTTTCTTCCTTTCCCCTTCATACAGGGGAAGCATGAAGCCGGGATTGACGGAATTCGGAAGGATGCATGCCTTCCTTTGGATGTTCTTTGGGAAGAATGCCATGGCGCCCTTTGTCTGGAGCACGATCCCCTCTGCCTTCCGGAAGGTGAAAAACGCGGCGGTCTTCATAAGGCGCCCCGCATATTCACGGGCGGGGTTTCCGCGCACCGAGACCACGGCAGGGACCTGGGCCAGCCTTCCGCTTTCGTCCCTTCTTTTCACGCCCCGGGACGTTGCGGCGGCCATCAGGTTGTTCTTTCCCGAAAAGGAAAGGATGATGTCCGGCTTAAGCTTCTTCCATATGCTGCGCAGGTTGTCGAAGCGGACTTTAAAGTTATGGATCCTGCTGCCCGACAGAAGGCTCCCGTCCGGGTCCGAATAGACCCGCGCGATCCCTTCCCCCGCAAAGGGCTCTCCCGTTTCGGGGTCCCACAGGGCAGGTGAGGGCAGATACTCCGGCGGATGGAAATACGTGGTGACAAGCGTCACACGCCAGCCTTCCCGGTAGAAGTATTCCGCCAGGTTCGACATCACCCTTTCCGCTCCGCCCTTCTGGAGCGAACCGATATACATTACGATGTGCGGGCTCCTCCTGCCGGTATCAAGCGCGTTTTCCATTCCTGATCACATCCTCCAGGTATTCCTTCCACTGCCTGCAGACGGTATCCACGTTGGCGATCTCCCGGATCTTCCTTGCTTCGTCTCCCATCCTCTGCGCTTCTTTCGGATCGTCCAGAAGGCGGAGGATCGCGGCCGTCATGGCTTTTTCATCCCCCACGGGGATGAGAAGACCGTTCTCTCCATCCCGGATCATCATCCGCGGCGCGCCGGGCCGGCAGTCCGTGGAGATCACGGGAAGACCGAGAGCCATGGCTTCCAGGAGGGCATTGGGCATGCCTTCATAATCCGAGGAGAAGGCAAAAACAGCCGCCTTTGCGATCTCTTTTTCCAGTGTATTGCAGTCTCCCATGAGGAAGACCTTCTCTTCCAGGTGATGGTCCCGGATCTCTTTTTCCAGGATCTGCTTCGTCCCGTCACCCGAATCCGGTCCGTAGATGCGCAGGGTGTAGTCCGGATACTTCTCCAGAACGCCCGCAAAGGCACGGACCAGCATGGCCTGGTTCTTGAAGTCGACCAGCCTGCCGACGTTGACGATGAACTTCTCCCGCTCCTCCTGCTTTACGGAAGGGGCTTCAATATATTTGGGCGTGATCGGGTTATAGATGATCACGGAATTGTCCTGCAGAAGAGGCGCAAAGAATTTCCGCGCATCCTCCGTCTGGAAGACGCACCCGGCCGCCCGGCCGAAAAGGCACGCAGTCGCGATCCGGTTGACGGGCCCCGTATAGAAGGCCTGTGGATCGATGCGCACGCTGATCACCACCGGGACCCCGGTCCCGGGACAGGCGGACAGCGCCCGGTAATTCGCCTTGATGGCAAAGGCCACCAGGACGTCCGGCTTTTCCTTCAGGAGGAACTCCCTGAGGTACCTGCGGCGGAGCACGATCTTCGAGAGGCGGGATTTCTTCTCATCCTCCGGACGAAGGCCCACATGGACCCTCCGGACCGCGGGATCCAGCTCATATTCATTTTCGTCCGTCCATTCGGTCGCGACGATGATCTCGTCCCCTTCCCGGGCAAAACGGTTCGCCAGGTTGGCAACGACTCTTTCCGCACCGCCGTGCACCAGGCAGTTGAGGTGAAATGCGATCTTGGTCATACGATCTCCGTCAGGATCCCGTCCAGGGCATCCCTGTATTTTTCCGGCGTATAGGTGCCGGCTCTTTCCAGCGCCTTACGGCTGTAATGCTCCATCAGGGAAGGATCGGCGAGCATCTCCTCGATGGCGCCGGCAAGGCGGATATCCTCCTCTGTGATATTTCCGGCATCGAAATCCTCGTGCTCGTCCATATCCGGCACCAGGATCCCGTATTCGCCCTTCTGCGTTTCTTTGATGCTGCTTCCGTCGGGGGCTTCTTCGATCAGCTTCCCGTACTCCTCCTCAGTAAGAAGGATCTCCCGGGGACCCGTCTTGCAGTCGGCCGCAACGACAGGCCGCGCAAGGGCCATGGCTTCCAGGAGGGCATTCGGAAAGCCCTCGTGATTGGAAGGCAGAACGAAAAGATCCGCGCCGGCCACATAGGGGAAGGGATTCTTCCTGACGCCCGGGAATGCGATGCAGTCTTTCTGGCCGAGGTCCTCCGCAAGCTTTCTGTAATTCTCGAATTTTCCGGCGCCCAGGATGATGAGCCTTGCCTCGGGATACGTCTTCCTGACAAGGGAAAACGCCTTGATGAGGTGCCAGAAGCCCTTGATATAATCTTCTCTTCCCATGCCGATCAGGATCTTATGGCCGGGTTGCTGCCGCTCTTTTTCAAAGGGCATGTCCTGCACGGGCTCCTCGGCCTTTGCCCGGATATCGGCGATGTCCAGCGGATTGTAGATATAGCTGCTCCTGTCGTACCCATAGTCGCTCTTTAACTGGCGCATGATCTCCTTCGAACAGGAGAGCACCCTGTCGGAGCGGCGGGTGAACAGGCGTACCTGCCCCGGCTCCTCCAGATCGGTCTGGCAGCGAAGGCCCGTCAGGACCTTCTCCTTCTGCCGGCTGAACACATTGATCAGGTTCGCGCTGGAGCCGAAGCTGTAGGAAATGTCAAAGCCTTCCTTTTTCTTGAAGGCCCGGACCTTCGCGATCCTCTTCAGGACGTTCAGGACCTTCCCGGCCTTTCCCTTTACGCTCGGCACATCGATATTGACGACCTTCAGCCCCGTGATGTCATAATTGATATCCTTATCGCTGAAGATCAGGATCGTTACATCGTAGATCCCCTGCAGGACGCGGGCCGTTTTGACACATACCCGTTCAAAACCTCCCTGGTGAAGCATGGGGACCATCAAAAGCAGTTTTTTCATCTTGCGTATTTCCGGATCTCTTCCATGTAATCCGCAGCGACCTGATGCCGGTCGAACTCGCGGATCATTTTCTCTCTTGCGGCCGCGCCCATCTGCGCTCTCTCACTCCTTTTCAGGGTAAGGAAACGCTTCAGCGCCTGGATCAGGGCTTCGGAGGAACGGGGCGCAAAACCGATCCCCGTAACGCCGTCGTCAAAGATCTCGCGGCAGCCGCTGATATTGGTGGCAATGACGGGGCGTCCCGTCGCAGAGGCCTCCATCAGGACGTTCGACATGCCCTCGTGATAGGTGGGCATGACGACGGCCGAGGCGCGCCGGTAGAATTCGTGTACGTTTGTATTGAACGGGACGTGGATGATCACTCCCTCGCTCTGCTTCTCCTCCAGGATCTTCTCCCAGTCTTCATCGCAGTAGCCGAGAAGGACAAAGACCACCTTGTCCCCATGCAGGGCCTCCGCCGCATCCAGAAGCTCCCGGATCCCTTTTTCCTTCATCATCCTGCCCACATACAGGAACTGCGTAATGTCGCTTTCCGGGTACGGTTCAAAGGAATGGGTCTCCACATTTACGCCGGAGCCGGGCACCATTTTCGTGGGGCCGCTGATGAGTCCCGCATTCATGAAGATATCCCGGTTCTCCCGGTTCTGGAAAAACACACAGGACGCCTTCCTCATCCCGTACCGGTACAGAAGCTGGATCAGCTGCAGGAAGATCCCCTTTTTCTCAAAGGCGCTGCCAAGTCCCGTGACCGTGGAAATGTAGGGTACGCCGGCCGCCGCGCAGGCCATGCCGCCGTAGACGTTGGGCTTGATGGTATAGGTGATCACCATGGCGGGGTCGTATTTTTTCAGGAGCGCCTTATAGTTCATAAGGAGCTTAAAGTCCTGGAAAGGATTCACGCCGCGGCGGTTGATGGGCGTGTGCACGATCTCCACCCCTTCCTCTTCCAGAAGAGCGGTCTTTACCGTATCCGGAAGGGATGCGACGACATGGTATTCCTTTGCCAGCTCCAGGACGAGCTCATTGCGGAAATCATAGAGCCCTCCGGAGGAATTGGCCAGTATCAGTACGTTTTTCACAGAAGTTCTTCCTCCCTGCGGATGCAGATATCATTGTATTTCATCATGCATACGCCTTCTTCATACTCCCCGACGGAAACGGGGTTCTCCTGTCCTTCCAGGTTCCGGAGGATCAGGGAAGGGAAATCCACGCCGCAGGCATAGGCATGGGGGTATCCGCCGCCGAAGCGGGGGTTGATCTCGGAAAGGTACCAGGTACCGTCCTTCAGGAAAAGGTCGACATCGATCATACCGGAAAATCCCCGCTCCTCCACAAAGGAGGCCAGCATCGCAAAGAGCTTCTCATCCTTCACGGATACGGATTTGTCGGTCTCTCCCGCCCGCATGCGGATCTTTTTCTTCAGGAACATGGAAACGCACTTCCCGGAGATAAGGTCGATATAGACGTCGCACCCGTACTCCTGCCCGTCCATGAATTCCTGGATCATCAGATCGTCGTAGTTGTCAAAGAGGGTCCTGAGGGTCTCATCATTCTCCACCCGGTTGATGTTCAGGCTCGCGCTTCCTTTCTGCGGTTTTACGAAGACGGGATAGGAGGCCCGCCCCTTTGCCTTCTCATGAAGGAATTCTTCTGCATCCAGGTAACATCTTGCGGCCGCAAATCCCGAGCCTTCCAGGAACCGGTACATCCGGAACTTGTCCAGGCAGATCTCGCAAAGCTCATAGGAGGGCGTAAGGACCTTCACGCCGGCTTCTTCAAATTCTTCCCGGTGGAGTGCGATCAGGGAAAGCTCCGGATCGATGAGAGACAGGACGCCGCTTATCTTCTCTTTCCTGCAGATGTCCAGGATCGTGCCGATATAGCCGGGATCATTGATCCTTGGGACGATATAGGCTCTGTCCGCCTCATAAATGGCAGGGGCCAGGTTGCTGCAGTCCGTTGCAATGACCTTCCCCTTTCCGGAAAGCGCGTTCTTAAAGGCCCGTACCACAAGGTCCCGGGTCCCCGCGCTGAGTATCAGAATGTTCATGTCGAATATCTCCTTACAAGCGCTCCGTCACTTTGCGCGCCTTGTCATGTTGTCGAAGAACAGGGGCGTTCCTCCTGTATGTAGGAACAGGATCCTTTCGCCCCGGATCCCGTTTTCGGAAAGGAAGCGGAGCATGCCGGTAAACGCCTTTCCCGTATAGGTCGTATCCAGCGGGATTCCCTCCCGGTCCATCATGTACCGCACGGTCTCTTCCACCGCATCATCATAGCGGCCGTACCCGCCGAGGATGTAATGATCGTCGAAGTCCAGGCATTCCTCGGTATACAGGTCCTGTTTTCCGATCTTGCTCTGTGAGAGAAAATCCAGGATGCTCTCCCGGACTGCATCCCGCCCCCGCGGGCATGCGCGGGCGATGCTGATCCCTTTGATCTTCGTATCTCCCCCGTAGAGGAGCTTTCCCGCGACCAGGCCTCCCTGGGTCGCGCCTGTTCCGCTGGCAAGAAAGAGCCGGTCGAAAAAGATGCCCGTCTCCTCTTCCTGCTTCAGGATCTCCTGCCATGCCAGGACATGGGCCAGGGTGCCGACATTGCCGTGTCCGCCTCCCTGGATGAAATAGGGGATCTTTCCTTCCGCGGCGAAGGCTTCCTTGCGCCTCTCGATGGTATCATGGACCATGGTGACGGGGACCGTCTCCACGGATGCGCCGAACCGTTCCACCAGCATCCGGTTGAAATGGCGCGTATCTTCGCTCTCCTCTTCCGGCGAGATGATGTGGCAGGGCATGCCCATGGCGCAGGCCATGTTGGCGATGATCCTGCAGTGATTGGAGGAGGAGGTCCCGTAGGTCATGACGATATCGGGCTGCTTCTCCAGGATGTCCCGGTAGAAACAGGCCGCCTTGCGCGCCTTGTTCCCGCCGAAGGAAAAGGGGATCAGATCGTCCCTTTTGACATAGATCTCATTGTCAAAGGCCGGGGAAAACGGCAGGTCCCGATCGCCGGACTGTGCCGAAAGCCGCATGATCGGCGTTTTCGCAAAGGGGCTTTCCAGAACGGGAATGGGCCGCCACTTACCGTTTCGCATATCACTCTTCCCCCCGCATCTTCCTTCTGTAAATGTCAAAGTCTTCCACTGTCTGGTCGGCGCCGGAAAGCGCGCCACTCCTTTTCAGGACCTTTCCCGCCGTACCGAAGAAGATCTTCAGGTCCATCGGGAACGTACAGTTCCGGACATATTCCAGGTCATACCGGAACCGGTCCTCCCAGCCGAGGGCGTTTCGCCCGTTGATCTGGGCAAGGCCCGTAAGGCCGGGACGCACGTCGTGGCGGTGCATCTCCTCTTCCGTATAGTACGGCAGATACCGCACAAGAAGGGGCCTGGGGCCCACAAAGCTCATGTCGCCCTTCAGGATATTGAGAAATTCCGGCAGCTCGTCCAGACTCGTGGAGCGGAGCGCCTTTCCGAAGGGCGTGAGCCTTTCGCTGTCGGGAAGGAGTTCTCCGTCCTTCCCCCGCGCGTCGGTCATGGTCCGGAATTTCAAAAGTCCGAAGATCCTGCCGTCCTTTCCCGGACGGTCCTGATGGAAAAATATGGGGCTGCCGAGCTTTACCCTGACCAGGATACATAATACAAGAAAGACCGGACTCAGAAAAATGAGCCCGATCATCGACAGTATGATATCCAGGAGTCTTTTCACATATTTCCGATACATACGATTCCTCTCGATACCTCTGTGTTTTTCTCCCGCTATTATACTATATTTCCACGGGCTTTTCATCCCGCATAAGAAGCGGCATGGAAGCCATCATGAGCACGATCGTGAAGGGGTTGCAGAACTGGAAGTTCCACTCCACCATACCCGTCATCGCAAAGCCGAAGACGATAAGAAGGGGCAGCAGCCTGCAGGGGTCCTGCTTCTGCCGCAAGTTATAGAGAAACGCCCCGATCGCCAGAAGGATCCCGTACACAAGGAAGAGGATCCCCGCGGGAATCCCGCAGTCAAAGGCAAGCTGCAGGAAAACATTGTGGGCGTGGACGGCCGTTTCCCCCGAAGGGAGCGTAACGCCCATGTAATCGTGTCCTTTCATGTCGAGCTCCTGCAGGTAGCTCTTCCACATCTCCACGCGTCCGTTGGAGTAATCGCCGGTATCCAGGGAGCCGACCGTACCGCCGATGATCTCCCTCTCTTCTTCGGTGAGTTCCTCTTCGTCTGCATCTTCTGCGGCAGCTTCCTCCGCAGACAGATCCTCTGTCAGTTCCTCCGCCGCTTCCTCCGTCATTTCCTCTGCAGACGCCTGCGCCAGGGTGAAGCGGACCGGCGCGTCCGTAAGGGAAGCATATTTCCGGCTTCCCCGGATCCTGCCCGTGATCTCCAGGATGTGGTACTCCTGCTGCTTGTCCCATTCAAGTCCCAGGAAGATCTTCGTGCCGATCTCGCCGCCCAGGATCCTGTCGCCGAAGTCGCGGATGAAGATCTCCGAATTCATGAACCAGGTATTGTCCCAGGCCGTGGCGTGCAGAAGCTCGTCCGGGTACGGCTCCAGGGCTTCGAAACGGTACGGATCTCCCACCATGGAGGGAAGGATGCGCTGCGCCGTGAAAAACGAAGGGAGCGTGACGATAAAGGAGATGGCCATGGCCGCAAAGGCGGTGACGATCCGCCCGGGCCGCCGCCCGGCTGCTTCCTTCTCAAAGGCGTAGAGGATCGCCGCAAGAACGGACACGATCACCATCGCGCCGATCCCGGCCCTTGTCAGGCTCATGGCAAGGTAGGAAGCCACGCCGCCGAACAGGACCAGTTCCTTCCAGATGAAAGGAAGACGCTGCTTCAGGGGACGTCCCTCGCTCTTCCGAAGGGCCTCCAGAAGGAGGGTGAGTGCCGCGCATCCTACGATCAGAAGATAATAGGCTGTCACCGTGACCGTATGGAAATGCATGGAAAAACGGTTGTAGAGGTACGCGATCCAGTAGCGGCGCATCATCGACCAGCCCGCCATCCAGATGAAATTCAGGACGATACCGCAGCAAAGGTCATGGAGAAAGCGCCCGCTCTCCTCCCAGAAGAAAAACCGGATGTACAGGAGAAGGTACATGCCCGCAAGGATCGGGATCCAGGACCTGCCGTTGCGCATGATCGTCATCAGCGCCATCAGCGCAAGGAAGGGCAGGATCAGCCAGAGGACCGGCCTTCTGCCTTCCGGGATCTTCTTACCCCGGGGTGCTTTCAGGACATCCGCAAAAAGCAGGAGCAGCCCCGCTATGGCCGCCGCAAGGAAGGCCAGGGAGATCAGGTGCGTCCTTGTCACCAGGTTGTGCTCCAGATAGTAGGGCATGTCCGGCGTTTCCTTTACGGCGCGGTAGCGGAAAAAGCCGGCTGCCGCGGCGGCGAGGAACGCGCCTGCCGTCATGGGATGAAAGACATGCTTCATGCGCCCCATCATCAGCATCATGATGCAAAGAAGCGCAATGATCATGCTCTGGCTGACGTCATGATCAATGTCGGAAATGGCATTCATATAGCGGCTGCTGTAATACAGGATCAGGCAGATGCAGACCATGATGACGCCGTGCTGCACTCTCCCGGAGGGCGCTGTTTTCCCAATGCCGTCCTCCGGCTTATGCCACAGGGCATACAGACAGATCCCGGCCGCAATGAGGATGCCGAGAGAATAGACGATATGATCCGGAATGCGGCTGCCGAATTTCTGCAGGACAAGGACGATGAAAAGCCCTGCCAGGGCAGCTGCCGTGATCACCGGCGTGAGGAAATTCCGCAGGGCTTCCCGGACCGTGATCTCACGGTTCTTTTCGGGATGTTTTCCGAAGAAGGCCCGGAGAACCGCAAGACACAGCGCTGCTGCCGCCAGTACGGCAAAGGCGGCTGCCGCCGAACGCTTCGTCCCGATCGGCATCCGGTAGGAGACCTTCATGGCAAGCGCCTTATGGTCGATCCCCGTATCATGGTAGAAGGCGACCCGGTAGTCGGTGATCTCCGGATCCTCCTGCCCGTCGAAATCCGTAAGACCCATCCGGAAGGTACCGGGGGCCCCGTCCTTCATATAGTCATAGGGCGTGATGAGAAGGATATACTCCTGCCCCGGTATTACGTCGGCATCGACCCCGACCGTGGTCCATCCGTCTCCCGGGAAGGGAAGCTGGAAGTGCAGGACCTCCGAGGGACCGTTCTCACCGTGTTCCAGAAGCTGGAAGAAATACCAGTCCGTATCCTCTTCCGCTTCCATATACAGGGAGATCTCCTGGATATGGTCATACCGTGCCAGGAAATATTCCCCGGCGTCATTTTCTTTGGATACGGGCTCCGTCATCTGTGTGACCTCCCCCGATTCCAGAAAGACATCCTTCGTATAAAGCCGCATCGGCCAGATGGTCACAAGAAGAAGGAGCTCGATGCCTATGACAGCGGCAGATACCGCCGTTTTTGTCCTGATCTTACTGTTCCACATTCTCCGTTGTCTCCCGGATCACATACTGCGGTGCGTTGTTGACGGAAATATAGGTCCTTCCGATGTATTCGCCGGCAAGGCCCACCATGAGCATCAGCATGCCGCCGAAGAAGATCACGGCCGTCATAAGCGCGGAAAAGCCCATCGGCACGGCGGGATTGATCGCCTTCTTCACGATCGTATACAGCCCGTAGATAAAGCTGAGGATGGCAAAACATGCCCCCATTCCGGTGGCGATCCTGAGCGGCTTGATGGAAAAGGCCGTAAAGCCATTCATCCAGAGGGCCAGGAGCTTCATGATCGTATACCCGCTCTTTCCGGTAGTCCGCATCCTGTGATTGACCGGGACGTTGACGATCCTGTTTGTGCTTCGAAGGACCAGACCCAGAAGATACGGATAGGAATTCTCATATTTCAGGACCTCGTCCGCAACGAACCTTCGCATGGCAAAATAGCTGGAAACGAACAGGTCTTTCGGCTTTTTCAGCATGATCTCGCACATCTTCTCATTCATCCTGCTGCCGAAATTCCGGAAGGCGGAATGCTGCTTGTGGCTGTAGCTGGCATAGACCGCATCCGCTCCGTCCTCGATGGCCCGGATCAGCTTCCCCGCTTCATCCGCGGGGGTCTGCCCGTCGTCGTCCAGGCAGATGATGATGTCGCCTGCGGCCTTGCGGATCCCTGCCATCAGGGCCGCATGCTGCCCGAAATTCGCGGAAAAACAGATCCCGTGCCGGCTATCCTTCTCCCTACAGAGCCTTTGGATCACCTCCCAGGTATCATCACCGGAGCCGTCGTTGACCATGATGATCTCCGACTCATACCCCGGCATTTCCCGCATGGTCCTTTCGATCTCGTCCACAACGCCCGGGACCGTCAGCGCGGAATGATAGCACGGAATGACAAAACTGATCCTGTTTCCGCAATTGCTCATGATTCTCCCTTTCCCTGTCCGGCCGCGCACATCAGCGCAGCACCTCTATCCTGTAAATGCTCCAGTAATCCGAAAGCGTATCCGTAAGCTCTGCCCGGATCTCCACGCCCCTGGAGCGGTAATATTCATACAGCCATTCTATATCATAGTCGCTTCTTGTGACAAACCGGCAGTACGGATCCTCCAAAAGCGCCGACTCCATGCTATCCAGCAGGTACATCGCAAGCTTTTTCTCATACAGCGGGCTCTTGCAGGCCCAGCCGCCGCAAAGATCCCAGTTGAGGGGCGAGGGTTCGTCCCCGAACACTTCCTCCGAAAAGGCGACCGTCGAATACACATCCGTGAAAAAGTACTGATCCCCGTGTTCCTCTGCATAGGACAAATAGTCCCGGTACGGCCGGTTGACCTCCAGTCTTCTCATATCCTCCTGCCGCACGTTCCGGACCTGGAAAAAGAATGCCCATGCGAAAACAGCGGTCAGAACCGCCGTATAAAAGAGCACCGTCTTCTTCCCGAAGCCCTCTTCCGAAAGCATCAGAAGCACCGCAAAAAGGATCACGCATTCCGCAAGATACAGACAGTGGGTCAGGCGGACCACCGGTCTCTCATTATACAGAAGATACAGGAAGAGGACGCTTCTTCCGAAGAAAAGCGCGGCCGTCACAAGAAATGCCGTAAGGGGCGGGATCTTCTCCCGCTTCTGCTGCGCCGTCCCCTGCTGCTCCGGTCCCTGCGCCTCCGGTGCCCACTGTTCCTCCGGCTCCCGCTGCTTCCCCCGAAGCACCGCCTTTGCAAGGATCCCCGCCAGTACCGAAAGATACAGGATGGCGGAAAGGATATTATAGGGCCTCTGGTCCTGATCCGTAAACAGCATCCGGTACTCGTAGACGGCCCTTTTCAGGCGCGCTTTGAAGGGATCTTCCTTTGCCCGGATGAGACCTGCGTAGGATGCGGTCTGTTCCATGACGCCGGCATCGATCCTCTCATCGAGGCCGAAATTGTAGTTCTTTAAAAGCGCCGCCTCGGAAGGATCCAGCCCCAGGCTGTCATAAAACGCTTCATTTCCTTCGTATTCCGGTATTCTCTGGAAATCATAGAGTTCTGTCCTGGCATCGAAAAAACGCCGGAACTCCCGCCATTTTGCCGAAGAGCAGGCAGCTTCGTCCGAAGCCTGCACAAGACCGATGCCGGCGGCTGCAATAAGCGCCATGGCAAGGAACCTTGCAAGGACCTTCTTCAGGGAAGAGAATCCCTCCTCCGGGAAGCGGTACTGCAGGAAAAGCCGCAGAAGAAGGGCCAGCAGGATGAAGGGAAGCATGAAGAGCATCATCTCCGAACGGAGGGCATATCCCGCAAGGAGCAGGATAAAAGCGGGCAGATACTCCCTGCCCGCATCTTTAAGTGTCAAAGGCTCCCCTGCCGTCAGGATCAGGACGATCACACAGCAGGCCATGATGCCCACCGTGACCGAGTACTGCAGGAAGGCAAGGTGATAGAAAAGAAGGCCGCCAAGGAGCACTGCCGCGGGGATGCCGCTGTTTTTCCGGACCCTTTCCAGGCGGTACAGGATGATGGCAATGCACCCCAGCTGAAGCAGGATCAGGATCAGCCCGTACCAGGGAATCCTGTCAAAAAGCCGGTACAGGATACTGACCGCAAGGCTTGCCGGGAACAGGTTCTGGATGTTGCGGCTTTCGGGAACGCCGGTATAGGCGCCGGAAAGGATGTGCTCCATGAACAGGTCGTCGTTCAGGTCGAACCAGAAACGGCCGGTCACAAGGACTGCCGCAAGAAGCAGCCCGGTCCCCAGAAGGCTCACACAGCGTGCCCGGACGAATCCTCCGCCCGCAGGCGTATTATGCAGTTGTCCGGGTCTTTCCTGTGTCATGTCGGCTGCTCCGTATCAGTACGCGGCGTAAAAGGATCCGTGTGCGGCGAAATCTGTGCGCGGCGTAATCAGTGCGCGGCGTAGAAAGCCTTGACCGCGTCCGCGACTTCCTCCACGTTCTCTTCAGTCAGGGAATAATACATCGGAAGGCGCAGGAGTCTTTCGCTTTCCTTCGTCGTGTAGACGTCCTCGCCGAAGAAGCGCCCGTATTTCTTTCCTGCCGGCGCCGAATGCAGCGGGATATAGTGGAAGACCGCGAGGATCCCGCGCTCCTTCAGGAATTCGATGAGGGCCTGCCGCTCGTCGATGTCCTTCGTCTTGATGTAGAACATGTGGGCATTGTGGGTGCAGCCCTCCGGGATCACGGGAAGGCTGATCCTGCCGGTATCGGCAAGAGGCGAAAGCATCTCATAATACTGCTGCCATCTGGCAAGACGCGTTTCGTTGATCTTATCCGCGATCTGGAGCTGTGCCCACAGATAGGCGGCGTTCAGCTCGCTGGGAAGATAGGAGGAGCCGTAACTCACCCAGGTGTACTTGTCGATCTGGCCGCGGAAGAACTGGCTCCGGTTCGTTCCCTTTTCCCGGAGGATCTCCGCTTCTTCCACCCGGTCCTTATCCCGGATCAGGATGGCGCCGCCCTCTCCCATGCTGTAGTTCTTGGTCTCATGGAAGCTGTAGCAGCCGAAGTCCCCGATGGTGCCGAGGGCCTTTCCTTTGTAGGAGGCCATGACGCCCTGGGCCGCATCCTCCACGACAAGGAGGTGATGGCGCTTTGCGATGTCCATGATGGTATCCATCTCGCAGGAGACGCCGGCGTAATGGACAACGGCGATGGCTTTCGTCTTCTCCGTGATGGCAGCCTCGATCTTCGTCTCATCCAGGTTCATGGTATCCGGACGGATATCCGTAAAGACCGGAACGCCGCCCCTGAGGACAAAGGCATCCGCCGTGGACACAAAGGTAAAGGAAGGCATGATGACTTCATCGCCCGGCTGAATGCCGCACAGGTGGGATGCCATCTCCAGCGCATCCGTTCCGGAGGTGGTCAGAAGGCACTGGGCCGTTCCCGTACGCTCCTCCAGCCATGTTTTGCATTTTCCGGTGAAAGGGCCGTCTCCGCAGATCTTGTGATTCTCCTCGCAGGCAGTCCTGATGTAGTCCATTTCATGTCCCGTATAGGGCGGAATGTTAAAAGGTATCTTATACATGGATCAGTATTCCTTTCCGGCTGACCAGACGGTATAGCCGTTATTATCATAAATGACAGAATAGGGATTCCCGGCAAGATAATCGCCGAGGATCTTCTGTTTTTCCTCCGCACTCTCCGACTGGGCCTTTTCCTCTTTGTGGATCACGACCAGAGGAAGGGGTATGCCCTTTTCCGTATGGAGCCCGGCCTGCCGTTTCAGCTGCCGGGAAAGCGACTCCGCAGGATAGCTGTCCAGGTCCGGCCATGCCGTGTCGATCGCAGGCGGAAGCTCCATCAGGTAATGGATCCCGGGCGCGTTCCCCATGACGATGGAGGGCGTTCCCGCAAGCCCCTCCTTCTCCAGGAAGGCCAGAAGGTCCCGGAGGGATGATGCATTCTCCGGCGTTGTGTACATGCTTCCGAAGACCGCGCTCTCTTCCACTCTCTCGCTCCTCTTTGTTCCGTCCGTGCCGTCCCGGAAGGCAAAGCGCACGTGGAAGATCCCGCTCTGGAGGAAGGCCATGACAAGGAAGGCCAGGATCATGCTTTTCCACGGGAAATGGATGTCCTTTCCCTTTGTCTTCCCGAGAAGCCCCGAAAAGACGGCCAGCGCATACGGCGCCGCGATAAAGAGGCAGTTCAGGACCGGATACGTGTAATTGTTCGATCCGAGCGGCAGGATCACGATCATGAGAAGGACGGCAAAGGCAAGGAACCTCTCGCCTGCCGGAAAGCCGAAGGCCCCGGCAGCTCCCGCGGCGGCAAGAGCGGCCGCCAGGATGACAACGGCCATGCCCCACTCAAACATGCTCCCGTAGTCCTGGTAATTGAGGTGGAACATCCCCCGCCCGTAATAGAACCGGAAAAGCACGGCAATGCCGAGGACATACAGGATCTTTTTGATCACTGCCCTCTCCTTCAGGATCGGGAGCCGGAAAAACACGCAGCCCGCCAGCGTGCAGACGGCCGCGAGCAGGATCCAGCGAAGGCTGTGCAGATAAGCCGACAGCACGGACAGGATCATGCCGCTGAAGGTATAGGATGCGACCGACTGGGTCGATCCGAAAAGAAGCGGGATCATCTCAAAAAAGGCGGCGGGTCCGTACAGGATGGCGGAGAGGCCGTAGGCTATGAAAAAGCCGGCCGCAAAACCGCCGATACAAAGCCCCGTCAGCTTCGCGCCTTCCGCGGGTCCTGTTTTTTCAAGATAACACCAGAACCACAGGGCCAGGATCAGCGCGCATTCCGCAAGGTTGGAGAAGCGCACCAGGACGTTGAGCCCAAGGAGCACCCCTGCCGCAAAGAACAGCCCCTGCCGTTTCGGATAGGCCGAAACGCCTTCGTAAAGAAGGAGCACGCATACCGTAAACAGAAGGTAGGTCAGGTAATTGTACAGGATGACCGCGGGACACCAGCAGAAGGAGACCGCGATCACTTCCCCGAGAAAGACTTCCCGCGCCGGCAGATGACGTTTCAGGACGAAATAGGAAAGCAGTGCCGTCACAGAGATGAACAGAAGGCACAGGATGTTCATGCCGAGCATGGTCTTTCCGAAGGGAAGGCGGATCAGGAAGCTCCCTGTCATGTTGGCCAGGAAGGTCGCGAACCGCCACATGGTCCCGATGCTGTCCGGATACCGGAAGTTGGCGAGGGAATACGTCGTGTCCATGACGCTGACCCCCTGCCGGCAGGCCGCCAGCGGCCAGAGGAGAAGAACTATGGGAAAGAGGATCCTTTCCGGCAGGCTCTGCCGTTGTATTGTTCCGTTAAAATCCATCAGCTGCAAGTCCTCTGATCAAGATCAGTCCTCATCCCCGTAAAAATTCCGTTCTGCCCTGCGAAGCGCGGCAACGGTCCGGCGCAGCACACTGCTCTTCTTCAGAAGCCGCAGCAGCATCGACCGGCCGCAGTCGATCACAACGCAGATGATAAATACAAGAAGGACGGCAAGCAATGCTTTTCCAAGATAGGCAAAAGGCGCATCCTCCGCGATGCCTCCCGTAAGGCGCACCGCGATGCCTGCCCATCTGTCCCGGATATCGACGTGCTCGTGGATAAGGTATACGCTGAACGTGTGGGGCGCAAGGGCCCTCACAAGGGCTTCGGCCCTTCCGTCTTCCTTCAGCTGCACATGCCGGAACAGGGCAAAGAGCCCGGCTGCCGAGGCAAGGCAGAGGATGGAATTGTAGTGGAAGGGAACACTTGCGTAATAGGTAAAAAGTCCCGCTTCGCTGAGCCGGTTGAGGCCCATGTGCAGCGCAAAGATCAGGATGGTGCATACGGCGTAGAGTCCGCCCGAAGCTGCCGCACCCTCCAGCCGGCCGAAGCCGTATTTCCGGAAATAAGCGGCGATCAGGTACAGGCACAGAAACCAGCCGAAATCATAGCCCATATGGTCCGTTACGAACTGCAGGGGGATCACGCTCTTGAAAAAGCAAAAATACAGAAGAAGGAGCAGGATCACGCTCTTAAGCTGTCTCCGGCTCATCCGCTCCGCCGCCGCATTCAAAACGGGCGAGAACAGGAGCATGAAAACATAGGCCGTCACGAACCAGTAATGCTCCGTAAGGACCGGAAAAAGATAGACGGCGCTCTCCCACACGCCCGTTCCCCGGACCGGTACGCCGAACAGGATCAGGATGAGGGGAATCAGCAGGGAATAAAAGAGGATCCGGATCTCCAGCCGCAGGATACGTTCCGCCTTAAAAGACGTTTCCGAAAGGAAATACGCCCCAAGGAGCACATACACGTTGACGGCCGGAAGGCACAGAGCCTCCAGAAAGCCCGCCATGATCCCCGCCCCGTTCATCCACTCTCCGGGAAGGACGAGGGAGCCCGTCCTGGAATTGAAGTGCAGCATGACGACCATCATCATGGCGATGATGCGGAGCAGCTCATATCCGGCTATTCTGCTGTTTGCCTTTTTCCCCATTTCGTTCTGCCTTGTTTTACCGTTCCTGAATGATCTTTCCGTCCTGCACCCTGTAGACGATATCGCACTTTTCGATCGTCTCCAGGCGGTGCGCGATGATGATCAGTGTCTTTTTCCCGTGCAGGCGGTTGATGCTTTCCATGATCGCCGCCTCTGTATCATTGTCCAGGGCGCTGGTCGCTTCGTCCAGGACCAGGACCTCCGGATCCTCGAACAGGGCCCTTGCGATGCCGATCCTCTGCCTCTGGCCGCCGGAGAAACGGATCCCCCGCTCTCCGATCATGGTATCCAGGCCGTCGGGAAGGGACCTGACGTGCTCGTCAAGCTGGGCCTCCCTGAGCGCGCGCCATACCTTTTCATCGTCGATCTCCTCGTCCGGGACACCGAATGCCACGTTCTTGCGGATCGAGGTATTGAACATGAAGATGGTCTGGGGGATATAGCCGATGTTCTTGAGCCATCCCCTGTAATTCTCCTGGACATCCACGCCGTCCGCGAAGATCATGCCGTTCTCGGGGCGAAGGAGCCCCAGCATGATATCCACGATCGTCGTCTTGCCGGCGCCGCTGGTGCCGACGATGCCGATCGACCTGCCCACCGGGAACTGCACGCAGGCATCCCGGAAGATCAGGGCATCGCTGCCGGGATACCGGTAGGTGATCCCCTTGAGTTCGATCATCTTCGTGACGGGAAGCTTTTCGATCTTCTCATGTACGGGATAATCCTGCACGTTGTAGGAAATGCTTTTATCGTTAATGTCGTTCTGCAGGTTCTCGCTGACATTGTCCAGGAAAGGCGAGAAATACGCAACGCTCGTCAGGTAATTGTTGATGCGGTTCGCGCAGGGAAGGAGCCTTGCCGCCGCGGCCGCAAAGACGCCCAGCTGCTGGACCATGGAGGAAGCATCCGTGCTTCCCGTCAGGACCTGCACCAGCATATAGCCCACAAGGCCCGCGATGCACACGGTCTCGATGAGGAGCCTCGGCGTGGAATTGAAGATATTGTACTTCTGGACCGCGCCGACATAGCCGTTCCCGCACTTTGCGTACTCGTTGATGAAATAGTTCTCCTTGGCGCCGATCTTGATCTCCTTGATCGCGCTCACCGATTCGGAGATCCACTGGAACAGGCCGGAATAGAATTCCTGGTTCTGCTGTCCCGCACGGATCATGATGGGCTTGATCACCATTTTGACAAGGAGCAGCACCACGATAAGAAGGCCCGCGATCGTCAGGATCATCTTCGCATCGACCACAAGGAGCACCAGGATCAGGAAGACGAAAACGATGACCTCGCTGGTCAGCTGCAGGATCGTCAGGATCAGGGCATATACGTTGTTGATATCAGAGGTGATATTGCGCTGGATGACAGAGGTGTTCGCGTTCAGGTAATATTCATACGGACGCTTCATGAAATTGATCATCATCCGGTTGCTGGTCTCGAACTGGTTCGTATAGATAAAGCGGAGAAGCGAGACGTTCTGGAAGAACAGGAAAACATTCTTCAGGATGAAGACTACGATGATCGAAGCCATCATGAAGACCGCGAACTGGGTCGCGCTCTGCATTCCGAGGATCCGGTACAGGTCTCCCATGTGATAGCTGTTGCGCTCGATCGCGCCGGGGTCGATGACCGCGGTAATGATCGGTATGACCAGGGTGATTCCCATTGCCTCCAGCATGGCGCCGATCAGCATCAGGAAGACCAGGAATACCATTTTCGTCTTCTGCTGTCTGTTCAGCAGGAGATTAATTTTTCTGAGCATCTTGAGCATACAGTGTTCCTTTACACATCAGCCGTCATGCGGCTTTATTTCCGGCCGGAAGGCCCTTCCACGGAGGCTGCTGCGTGGGTCACGTGCGCATGGTCCTCCTTCGGCTCATACCGGTCCATAAAGTCATTCCCGAGATAGACTTTCTCTTTCGCGCACCGGATGGAAGAAGGCACGGTATATACCGTGACCACCCTGTCGAACAGCGCGCCGGTAAAATTCAGGATCTCCATCGGAAAATGGGAATCCAAAACGAGGTGCTGCGAAAACTCCTTCCGGTAGTCCAGAAGATCCCGGGGATGGGGCTTGATCACGATCCTGGCCGGCATTTCATCGATGGTGCCGTATTCCCGGATCATATCCTCAAAGAGGCGCTTTCGCACCGTAAGGTCCTTGCAGAGAGGCTCTGTGAGGATCAGGACGAGGGGAAGGCCGCTTGCCGCCGCATCCTTGAGCGTCCTGTCAAGATCGTCCCGGTTGGGGATGAACATCGAAGTCAGGATCTCTTTATCCTTCTCAGAAAGGCCCTGCGTCAGCGCCTCCCGGCTCACCTCCTTCATCTTTGCGATGGGATGGTCCAGGACGGAAATATCATTGACTTCCATATCGATGCAGTAGCGGCTGTAGCCGTTCTGGATGAAGATCAGCCCGAGGCGCGCCATAAAGGCCTTCAGCCCGAAATGCCCCGCATTGTCCTCATGCGCCGTATCCCGGTAGCGCAGACAGTTGAGGCCGTCCTCCACCGCGTGATACCGGATCTTCCGGGATGCCAGATAATATCCGACGGGATCCGAATCACAGAAGACATAGATGTCTTCGTACTGCTTAAAGTCCACCGGAACGAAGGGCTCCTCCAGGTCTCCCAGCCGTTTGCAGAACCGGATCCTGTTCCGCATGTTCTGCAGCAAAGACCCCGTATTCTCCTTCAGGGGAAGAAGCTCCGGGAAAAAGGTGAAGTCCTTCTCATCGTACAGGATCACCTCTTCGAACAGGCCCGAGCTGCGCGCCCTTTCCGGAAGCGTGTCGAAATTATTGGACATCGTGGAAAGAAGGAGCGTCGCCTTCCCCCTCTCCTCATCCGGCAGATTCAGTTCCTTCAGACACGCCACATACGCGTGGTAAAAGGTATGACATACATAGATCCTGGCTTTACCCAAAGAGCACACCTCCTGCCCCCGCGCCGCGCGGCGGGAGACATTTTTGCATTAATGGTTAATTATATCATAAGTTGAGTCAGGGGGACAGGTCCGCTGACTCATCGGGCACAATCGATAACCCGCCATATAGTATGAACGCTTCGGGCACGCTCTCGCTCCTACCTCGGTGCAGCGGCACTAGGGCGCCAAAAGACGGCGCCCAAGGGCCGGCACTCGGTAAGGGCCCGAAGCTGTTTATACTATATGGCGGGTTTTTAATACTCCGTTGATGAGTCAGCGGACCTGTCCCCGTGGCTCACCCGCCACGTTGACTCACCCGCCGCCTTGGCTCATCCGCCGCGGCCAACCCGCGCGCCAAAGCGCAGCCTCTACACGTTTCCGAGAAGGACGCGGCCAAGGTGTCTTCCGGCGATCTGCTGCAGGTCTTTCATCACGGAAATGTCTGTTGCGGGTGCGTGCATCCTGTGGCGCGGGAAGTATCTTGTGATATGGAGCGGGATATCCGGATCCAGAGAGGCGATCCAGAAAGCTTCCTCTTCCATGTCTTCCGGGCTGTCGTTCAGTCCCGGTACGATGAGGGATGTGATCTCGATATGACAGTTTTCGTGAGCGCACATGATGAAGGCTTTCACGGTCTCCAGGTCACCGCCGAGTGTTTCGTAGATTTCATTCCGGAAGCCTTTCAGGTCGATGTTCATGGCATCCATGTACGGCAGGAGTTCTTCCAGCACCCATAAAGATGCCATGCCGTTCGTCACCAGGACGTTTTTCATCCCGGCGTCATGGATGAGCCTTGCGGCATCCCGCACGTACTCATAGCCCACCAGGGCTTCGTTGTAGGTATAGGCGGCGCCGATATTGCCGTTCTTTCTCTGTGTCAGCGCCATATCGCACAGTTCTTCCGGGGAGACTTCATACAGTGCGCAGTTTCTCCCGGCAGAGGCGGATGCGATCTCATGGTTCTGACAGAAGGGACAGGCCATATTGCAGCCGAAGCTCCCGGCGGAAAGGATCCTGCTGCCGGGATGGAAGAAGGCCAGCGGCTTTTTCTCAATGGGATCCAGTGCCAGTGCGGTGAGCCTTCCATAGTTCAGGGACACACTGCCTGCCGGAGAGTTCTTTGCGCTGTCACCGGCCCCGGTCCCAATGCCGGCTCTTGCACCGCACCGTCCGATGCTCCCCTCCGAAAGCCGGCAGTGATGGGGACAGACCGTGCAGACGGAATACTCATTCATGGCGCACCACCTCAAAGCGGTACAGCCGGACGTCCTCTTCATCCTCTGCAATGCCGGCCTTCCACTTCGCGATCTGTACCTGGTACGCAGGCGTATCCACGCCTTCGAGATCCGGCAGAAGGAGGCCTCTGCGGTATCCCTTTTCCACGATCACGCCGTATCGCTTCACGTCCAGTTCTTCCTCGGATTCGATCCTTTCGGCTTCTCCCAGCACATCGACACTGATCTCCAGTCCGGAAAGCTCATCCTCACTGATGGGAGGAAAGCGGGGATCCCGGGTCGCCGCCGAAACGGCATTCCGTATGATCTCTTCTGCGAGCGTTGCCTGTGTGGCAGAGATCGTACCGATACAGCCGCGCAGCTCACCGCCCTTATGGATCGAAACAAAGGCGCCGGCCCTTTTCGTCCAGAGCTCCGGGATCAGTTCCTCCACCTTGGGTCTTGGGACCTCCCTCTGCCGGACGTAAAGCTCGATCGTTTTTCTTGCCAGCTGAACATAAGGATCCATTATTTTTCCTCCTTCGGGTGATACATACAGAAGCCGTAACCGACGCCGAACGTCGCTTCATGGGAAAGTCGGATGACGTTCTTTTCTATCCCGTCGAATGCGCCTCCCATGATCGTAAAACTCCTGTGCCCGCATTCCATGCTCTTATCCAGGAAATCCTCCGGGAAACCTTTGAGCTTTTCAAACGCGCCCTCTCCCATGACCTCCATGAGCCTGCAGTCATAGGCGGGACCTTCCTCCTGAAAACCGTAGGGACCGTCCTCTTTCTGGCAGTGGGACAGATCCCCGCTTGCCAGGAAGACCCACCTGCGGCCGAGACTGTCCGCCGCTTTCCGGATGATGCGCCCGAAGGTCCAGTGATCTTCCAGGGAGAGGCCGGAGAGCCCGATGCGGACCAGGCGGTAATCCGTATATTCCCGGTCGATAAAATACAAAGGCACCATGGTCCCGTGATCCAGCGAAGGATCCATCTCTCCCATCGTCCCCGCCGGGAAGGAAGCAAGCTCTGCTTCCCGGGCTATGGCCCATGAGAGTTCCTCATCATAGGAGACATGGAACCGTACGGACCCCGCTCCGAACCTTCCGAAGGATCCGAAGGCCTCTTTTCCCGGAGAAATATGGAACCAGTCCCGGTACATCACGGCATGGGGCGATGTCACAATGATCGTATCCGGCCGGAGCCGTGCAATGTCTTTTGCGACCTTGTCAAAGGAGTCCAGCGTTGCCCGGATCTTCCTCTCTTCTCCCCGCCCGATCTGGGGTACGGCGATCGGCGGGTGCGGTGTCATATATCCTGCCAGCAGCATGCTTTCCTCCTTTTCCGGATATGGCAAAGGCTGCGCCCCCGCCTTTGCAGGCGGGAGTGCAGCCTCATTTCATACTACAGTATTGCCGGTTCAGATCCTCTCAAGTTCATTGATCAGGACTTGTAGCAGACCTTGCCGGGGTTCAGGATCAGGTTCGGGTCAAATACGTTCTTGATGCCGCGCATCAGTTCCATATTCGTATCGCCGACGGACTCTGCCAGATATTTGACCTTGCCGCGTCCGATGCCGTGCTCGCCGGATACCAGGCCGCCGCATGCAACTGCTTCCGCATACAGCTTCTCGAAGTATGTATCGACGCGCTTAAGGAACTCTTCTCTGGGCAGATCGTTGCTGCACTGGTAGATGTGAAGGTTTCCGTCGCCTGCATGGCCGAAGCTCTTGATGATCAGGCCGCACTCATCGCCGGTCTTCTTTGCGAAGGTAAGGAAACGTGCGATCTCCTTGATCGGAACGACAACGTCGCACTCGTCAAGAAGCTTTGTCTCGGCTTCGATGGCTTCCAGGAAGCTGGAACGTGTCGCCCATGCGTCACGAAGCTTCTGGGGATTGTCGATGACCATGACATCGATGGCGCCTGCTTCCATAAGAAGCTCTGCTGCCGTCTCGACTCTGCCCATGATCTGGTCTTCATCATCACCGTCCAGAGTGATCATCAGGTAAGCACCGACTTCCGTGCCGTCCACGGACTTCGGGAATACTTCACGGCCGACGAAACGCTCGGAAGAAAGGATGATCTCACGCTCCATGAACTCCAGGGCCTGGGGATCGAGATTTGCCATCTTGACCTTCGGAACAGTGGAGATAGCGGATTCCAGATCAGCGAAGGGAACGATCAGGGATACGGTATGCTTGGGAGCAGGAATCAGCTTCAGGGTAAGCTCAACCACGATGCCAAGGGTTCCTTCGGAACCGATGATCAGGTTAAGAAGGCTGTAACCGGAGCTGGTCTTGCTGACCTTTGCACCGAAGCTGGTGATCTCGCCGCTGGGAAGGACGACCTTCATCGCAAGGACATAATCCCTTGTCGTGCCGTATTTGACTGCACGCATACCGCCGGCATTTGTGGAAACATTGCCGCCGACCGTAGCAAGCTTCTCACCGGGATCCGGAGGATACATCATTCCCTTGGTAAGGGCATCCTCAGCCAGTTCCTTCAGGAGAACGCCGGGCTCGATGGTAACGCTGAAGTTCTCAAGATCATAGGAAAGGATCTTGTTCATCTTGATGGTCTCAATAACGATACCGCCGTATACCGGTACACAGCCGCCGACCAGGCCTGTGCCTGCGCCGCGCGTTGTTACGGGAATATGATTCTCGTTACAGATCTTGACGACTGCGGAGATCTCTTCCGCATTGCGTGCCTGCAGGACCGCTTCGGGAGCGTTCTGTCCGTATATGGGCATTTCATCGCGGGAATAATCTTCATTTACATCTTCACCGGTCAGGATATGTCCGGGTGCTGCCGCCTTGAGCTGTTCGAGGATTTCAGGTGTGATCTTATTATACTCAGCCAATGTTATCTTTACCTCCTTATCCAATGGTATCACCGGCGCATTTGCCATACGCCGGTGATGATGTACGGGTTACATTTGAACGATCAGTTTGCGTAAGGCAGTGCCTGCGGGTTCGCGCCCATGGCGATCGCGATGCCGATGACGACAATGACGATGATGCAGAAGCATACGCAGGGAATGATGTTCGTTCTGATGATCTTACCTTCGTTTCCGTTGGTACCTGTGGTAGCGCAGGCAGATAAGACGTTGTTGACGCAGATCATGTTTCCGATCGCACCGCCGTTATTCTGCAGGGCAACGATCAGGACGTAAGGAAGTCCTACGATACCTGCTGTTGTGAACTGCAGGGAACTGAACAGTGTGTTGGAAACGGTGTTGGAACCGGACATGTAAGCACCCAGGACGCCGATGAAAGGAGCGATGACCAGATAAGCATTGCCTGCGATATCTGCAAGGCCCTTTGCCATTGCGTACAGCATGGAGTAGGAAACGCCTTCGCCTACGCCTGCCGGGATGCGGTCAGCGGGCATGGATGTGAAACGGAACAGGTTGACCATTGCGACACCGAACAGAAGCGCGATGGCTGCGCCCTTGACCTGCGTAAGAGCACCCTTCCATGCAGTCGATACTCTCTCGCCGGACATGCCGTGCAGCGCGATCGTAACAAGAGCGATGAGGATGAATACGATGCCGGGGCTCCAGAGGATTGCATAGTTCCAGTTCAGGCCGAAGATGATGCCGCTCTTGCCGGTACCGATGGTAACGTTCTTCAGAGCATCTGCCCAGCCGGGATTGCCTGCATTGGTCTCAAAACGCTGTGCGACACGGGTGATAACGAGGATCGCAGCGATCAGGACGTAAGGTGTCCATGCCTTGACAAGGTTCATGTCGCTGATCTTGGGCTCAGGAACCTTTGTGGTGGACTTCCAGGAAGGATCCCAGTTATCCTGCTTGTCGAAGGTCCAGACATCCTTGGGAACCAGGAAGCCCTTCTTCGTTGTGAACAGGACGATGAACAGTGTGATGATGGCTGCCAGCAGGGAAACAAGTTCCGGGCCGATGAAGGTAGCGATCAGCAGATAGAAAACGTCAAATACGACCGTTACGAACAGAATGTAAGGGATGACCGGAACTACTTCGCTGAACTTGCGGTTCTTGCCGTAAAACTTACAGACAAAGCCGACACCGATGATCATGATGATG
>CAMNCY010000009.1 GCA_946534785.1 uncultured Lachnospiraceae bacterium
AAGGTCGCCATCGTGCCCGGAACGGCATTCGGCGACTGCGGAGAAGGATACCTGAGAATCTCCTATGCGTATTCGATCGACAACCTGCGGACGGCACTGCTCCGTCTTTCCGCATTCGTGGGAAGGCTCCGCGGGGAAAAATGAATCCGGACCGGAAACGGACCGGTATGAGAAAACAGCATAAACGGATAAAAAGAAACAGGGACTGTCGCACGCACGACAGTCCCTGTTTTTCAATCGTCCAGTTCGTCGTTGACGGGGCTTCTCGGCAGCGTGAAGAGGAATTCGCTGCCCACGCCCTCCGTACTGATGACGTTGATATTTTCGCCGTGCGCCTTCAGGATCTCGCGCACGATGGAAAGGCCGAGGCCTGTTCCCCGCTTGTCCTTGCCGCGGGAAAGATCGGTCTTGTAGAAGCGGTCGAAAATGTATTTCTGGTCCTCCTTCGGGATACCGATGCCGAAATCCCGGACGGAAACGAGGACCTTGCTGCGCTGCTCGGTGGTCTCCATTCTGATGGAGGAGGAAGCGGGACTGAATTTGATGGCATTGTCCGTCAGGTTGTAGAGGACCTGCTGGATCTTGTCCCGGTCCGCCGTAACGAACAGCTGCTGTCCGGAAAGGACAAGCTCGATGCGGACGGATTTTCTTCTGCAGATATCTTCAAAGGAGGCGGCAACGGAACGGATCGTGTCGTTGATGTCAAAATCCGATTTCTG
Source organism: uncultured Lachnospiraceae bacterium (assembly GCA_946534785.1). Taxonomy (GTDB): domain Bacteria; phylum Bacillota; class Clostridia; order Lachnospirales; family Lachnospiraceae; genus CAG-791. The sequence goes on from CAMNCY010000009.1 coordinate 720, forward strand.
CAGCAGCATCCCGTCGGTATTCAGGTTGTTGAGCGTAAGGAGCCCGTTGGTGAGCTTGGTCAGGCGGTCCGTTTCATTCAGGACGGTCTGCAGGTATTTCTCATGTTTTTCCGGCGGGATCGTGCCGTCCAGCATGGCCTCCAGGAATCCCCGGATCGAGGTCAGGGGAGAACGGAAGTCGTGGGATACGTTCGCGATGAATTTCTTCTGGTCATCTTCGGAACGGGCGATCTCGCTTGCCATGTACTGCAGGATCGCCGCAAGATACCCCATTTCATCCTCCGAGTCCACCGAGAAACGGTAATGCATGTTCCCGGCTGCGTACTGCTCGGTCGCCGTGGTGATCTTCTTCAGCGGGACATAAACGATCTCCGTGAAAAAGATCAGGATGATCATGGAGAGGAGAAGCAGGATCAGCAGCATGATGTAGGAGATGTTCAGGAGGTTTACGGCCGCGGAACTGATGACGGACTGTGCCTGGCTGATGATGACATAGCCGCTGATGCGGTAGTTCCCCGTAATGGGGGCAAGGACGGAAAGGTGATCCTCCGTATAGGTATCCCAGAAATTTCCTTCGATGTACAGCGTATCGGCGAATACGGTGGGATTGAAGCCGTCCACATAGATCTCGCTGTTCGGATCGATCTTTTCACCGGAGCGGACGACGATACGTCCGGACGGGTTCAGGATCAGGATGTCGCTGTCGATATATTCGGACAGGACGGTCAGCTGCCGGTACACGGAATCGATGGAGACCTCGGATTTATACAGATCGGCCGCATAGGTATTGGCGATCTGTGTCGCCTCCCTGTACAGGCGGTCCACTGCGTCGCTCCTGCAGTAGTCCGTCAGCATGGAGGAAACAAAGGTCGCCACCGCGATAAAGCCGAAGATACCGAACAGAATATAGGCCAGTATGAATTTCAGGTAGAGTGTTTTTCTCAAATAAAAGACCCCGGGATGAAAAGGAAGACGCAAAAAGGCGGAGGATCCGCCTTATTCCGTTACTTCGAATTTGTAGCCGACGCCCCAGATCGTTGTGATCTTCCAGTTGGCATGGTCATGGATCTTCTCGCGGATCCGTTTGATATGCACGTCGATCGTACGCGTATCGCCCTTGTAGTCATAGTCCCAGATCTTCTCCAGGAGCTGTTCCCGGTTGAAGACGCGGTTCGGGGAAGAGGCGATACAGTATAAAAGCTCCAGTTCCTTGGGCGGCATTTCGATCTGTTTGCCCATATAGGTCACGGAGTAGTTGGTAAGATTGATCACAAGATCCGGATATTCCACGATCTTGTCGTTCGCTGTCTTTACGGAGGTGCTGCTCTGCGGGCGGTAACGTCTGAGGACGGCCTTTACGCGGGCGACGAGCTCTTTGGAATCAAAGGGCTTTTCGATATAATCATCCGCCCCCAGTTCCAGGCCGAGGACCTTGTCAAAGACCTCTCCTTTGGCGGAAAGCATGATGATCGGCGTCTGGGAGCGCGTGCGGATCTCCCGGCATACCTGATAACCGTCTATGCCGGGAAGCATGAGGTCCAGAAGGATCAGGTTCGGCTGGTAGGTATCAAAGGCGGCAAGTGCCGCTTCGCCGTCGCCGACGATCCGGGTCTCATAGCATTCCTTGGTCAGGTAGAGGCTGATCAGCTCCGCAATATTATCGTCATCATCCACGATCAGGATCTTCTGTTTACTGGTAGCCATTGCTTTCTCCTGTATGAAAACGGTTCGTTGATTAAAACAGTCAGAGCTTGACGATGGTCACGCCGGCATCACCCTCGCCGAAGTCTCCCATCCGGAAAGAGGAGATCCATTTCTGGCGGCGCAGGTAATTCTGTACGGCATTGCGAAGGGCGCCGGTCCCTTTTCCGTGCACGATCCTGACGGTGTCCAGGTGGGACATGCGGGCATCGTCCAGGTACTTGTCCAGGGCAAGGATCGCTTCATCGGCCGTCATGCCGAGGAGATTGATCTCAGGGGAAACACTGAGGACACGGGAAATATCCACACCGTTTCCGGAAGAGGGTCCCTGTCCGGCAAAGGCCTTTTTGATGCGGGAGCCGGACTTCCCCGATCCGGAGGAAGATCCTGTATCCCCTTCCCGGACGGCTTCCAGGTCTTTGAGATTTACCTGGGAGTTGAGGATGCCGCAGCGTACCTGGAGCTTTCCCTGTTTATCGGGGAGGGATACCACGATCCCTTCCATGCCCATGGACACGATACGCACCTTCATGCCGGGGTGCAGGTCGGAAGCCTTCAGGCCCTTTCCCTTCCGGGCGGGTGCCGGAATGCCGGTTTTCGCATTCTTTGCGTTTGCTTCTTCCCTTAAAGAGGAGCGGACCCGTTCCATGTCCGCCATGGAGCCGTCGCCGCCGTATTTCCGAAGGTCTGCGATCGCCCGGTCTGCCGTTTTCTTGGCATCGCCCAGGATCTCGCGGGCCTTTTCATTGGCTTTGTCGAGAACGGCCTGCCGCTGCTGCTCGATGGCGGCTTCCCGCTTCTTCAGGGCGGCATTGCGGCGTTCCATATCCGCACGGAGCCGTTCGGTCTCCGCTTTTTCTTTGCTGACCCGCAGTCTTGTCTCTTCCAGTTCCGAGAGCATTTCCTCGAAATCCTTGGACTCCTGCGTCATCTGCTCCTTCGCGGTCTCGATGATATAGTTCGGCATGCCGAGCCTTGTGGCGATGGCAAAGGCGTTGCTCCGCCCCGGCACGCCCACGAGCAGCCGGTAAGTGGGCTGCAGCGTTTCGACATCGAATTCACAGCTGGCGTTGACGATCCCCTCCGTATTCATGGCAAAGAGCTTAAGTTCCGCATAGTGGGTCGTGGCCAGCGTGGTGATGCCCCGTACATGCATGAAATTCAGAATCGAGATCGCAAGGGCCGCGCCTTCCGTGGGATCCGTGCCGCTTCCGAGCTCGTCGAAAAGGCACAGGCACTCCTTGTCGGCCCGCTTCAGGATATCCACGATGGACGTCATATGGGAGGAGAACGTCGACAGATTCTGTTCGATGCTCTGCTCATCACCGATATCCGCGAATACTTCTCGGAAGACGGAAAGTTCGCTTCCGTCCCCGGCCGGGATCTGGAGGCCGGACATGCCCATGAGCTCCAGAAGGCCCACGGTCTTTAAGGTAACGGTCTTTCCGCCCGTATTGGGCCCTGTGACGATGATCATGTCATAGTCTTCCCCGATGGTCAGATCGATGGGGACTACGGCTTTCCTGTCGATCAGGGGGTGACGCCCCTTAATGATGCGGATCACATGGTCCTTCCGGAATTTCGGGCGGACGGCTTCCATATCCAGTGCGAACTGGGCCCTGGCAAAGATAAAGTCCAGCTCGGTCATGTTTTTCTGGTCATCGGAAAGCGCGGTGATGTATCCCGCACAGGAGGCGGACAGTTCGGCAAGGATCCGTTCCTGTTCCTTCTTCTCCCGGATCTGGAACTCGCGCATTTCATTTCCCATTTCCACGATCTGGACGGGCTCGATGAACAGCGTGGCGCCGGTAGAGGACTGGTCATGGATGATGCCGCGCACCTGGCTCTTGTATTCCACGCGGACCGGCAGACAGTATCTTTCTCCCCGGACCGTGATGATATTATCCTGCAGGTACGAGGCGTACGTGACATTGACCATGCGGTTGAGCTGGGCATGGATCTTCCCGTCGATCTGCTGCATGCCCCGCCGGATCTGCTTCAGCTCGGGACTTGCGTCATCCGCCATCCTCTCCTCGTCCAGGATGCATCTTCGGATCTCCGATTTCAGCGGCGAGAGCGGGTAAAGACAGTCGAACCGGTCAAAGAGGGGATCTTCCTCATCCTCGGGGCCGGCGGCCTTGATACGCGCCACATTCTCAAGAAAGGCGGCGATCCTGAGGAGCTCCTGCATGGACAGGGAACTGCCGATCGCAAGGCTTTTGAGGGTGCCGGAAAAATCCCGGTTGTTCCCGAAGCTCAGCCGGGCGTTCTTAAGAAGAAAGCGGACGGCGGCATCCGTCTCATCCTGCGCTCTTTCGATGTCCGTAAGATCACGCATCGGAACGAGGGAGAGACAGAGCTCCTTTCCGGGCGCCGAAGTGGCCCTCTCGCCCAGTTTTTCTATGATTTTATGAAATTCCACAACACGCAGTACTTTTTCGTTCATACCGTGAATTATAGCACAGTGCATGATATACTGTACCTGTTCAGGGGTGCAAAATGGACGAAATCAGACGGGACAGAATAAATGATACAGCGGTAAGACCGGCGGAGAGCACGCAGGTCAATACCGATTTCATGAAGGAACAGATCAAGGCAAGGCCGATCAACCGCAGAAAGCTGGTCAGACGGACCCTTGTCACGGCGTTCCTTGCGGTCGTTTTCGGAGCGGTCGCCTGCGCGGTCTTCCTGCTGCTGGAGCCGGTCATCAACGCCGCCATCGATCCGGTGGAGGAGTCCAAACCGGTGTCCTTTCCGGAAGAGATGGAAGAAGTGGAGATCGATCCGGAGGAGATGTTCGCCAGCGATACAGACATCACCCAGGCAAGGGTAGAGGAACAGGTCTCCCAGATCAAGACGGATGAGATCAAGAAAGAAGTCCTCAGCGAAGTGGTGAACAGCCGCGACATCATCAACGAACTGCGCGTGCAGTATGATGCCCTCAGTTCCCTTGCCCATACGGCCATGGAGTCCATGGTCGTCATTGAAGGAATCTCCGTGGATTATGACTGGGCAGGCGATGTGTACAACAGTCACGGAAGCGGGAGCGGTGTGATCATTGCGGATACCGGGAGCGAGTACCTTATCCTGGCGGATTCCGCAAAGCTGAAGGACGTCCGGCAGATCCGTGTTACAATGAACGACGGGTCAAAATGCAGCGCCCGGATCCGGGCAGAGGATACCGTTACGGGACTTTCGGTCCTTGAGGTCTCCAAGGAAGAACTTTCCGGGGAGAAGAACGAAAGCATCGTTCCTGTTTTTCTGGGAAGCAGCGCCAGATCCGACCTTCTGGGGAAACCGGTCATTGCCGTCGGCTCGCCCTCCGGAACAGCCGGATCCGTAAGCTACGGCATCGTTACGAACGCGGCCCAGGGACTGGACATCATTGACAGCACCTTTAAACAGATCACGACGGATATCTACGGGAGCACGCAGGCTTCCGGAATCCTTATCGATATCAGCGGCAGGATGATCGGCTGGATCGATGTCAGATATAATTCCTCCGACAGCCAGAACCTGATCTCCGCCATCGGCGTGAGCGAGATCAAATCCATTATCGAACGAATGTCGAACCGTGAAAGGACAGCCTTCCTCGGCGTGCACGGGACAGACGTGACCGGGGAAGCCCATGATGAGCTGCATGTTCCGGGCGGCGCTTACGTGCTGCGGACGGAAATGGATTCTCCCGCCATGGAAGCGGGGATCCAGAGCGGAGACGTCATCGTGGAATTCAACGGAAAAGCCGTTATTTCCTACCGTGACCTTCTTGGCGAACTGAATGAGATGACCCCCGGAAGGATCGTCCGCATCACCGTCATGAGAAGAGGCGTGGAGGAATACGAAGAGATCGCGCTGCGGGCCATACTGACAGACAGACTAATCATACCGGGAGAGTAAAATACAATATGAAATTCATACAGGATATGAAAGAAGGAGATACCATCAGCGGTATCTACCTGTGCAAGAAAAAGAATTCACTGACGGCCAAGAACGGAAGGGCCTACGAGAGCCTGATCCTGCAGGATAAAACAGGGATCGTGGACGCCAAGATCTGGGATCCGGGGAGCGTCGGCATTGAAGAATTCGGCGATATGGACTATGTGGATATCGTCGGGGAAGTCACGGTATACCAGAAAAAGCTCCAGCTGAACGTCAAGAGAGCACGGAAGTGTAAGGAAGGGGAATACGATCCGCAGGATTATGTCCCGGTCACCAAAAAGAGCATCACGGACATGTACAAGGAGATGACGCAGATCGCCAATACGGTCAGGAACCCGTATTTCCGCAAGCTGATCATTGCCTTTTTCATAGATGACAAGGAATTCATCAAGCAGTTCAAGCATTCGTCGGCGGCCAAGACGGTCCACCACGGTTTCCTGGGAGGACTTCTGGAGCATACGCTGGGCGTCATGAAGATCTGTGATTTCTTCTCCCGCCAGTATCCGTTCCTGAACCATGATCTTCTGGTCACGGCAGCCCTTTTCCATGATATCGGGAAGACGCGGGAGCTGTCCCGTTTTCCCATGAACGATTATACCGATGAGGGACAGCTGATCGGGCATATCGTGATCGGCGTGGAAATGATCGATGAAAAAATAAAGGAGATCCCGGGATTTCCTCCCACGCTGGCAAACGAGCTCCGGCACTGTATCCTGGCACACCACGGGGAGCTGGAGTTCGGTTCTCCCAAAAAGCCGGCACTTGCGGAAGCGGCGGCGCTTAACTTTGCGGACAATGCGGATGCGAAGCTGGAGATCTTCCGGGAACTGTTCGAGACGAAGACGGAGTCCGCATGGTACGGTTTCCAGGGCCTTCTGGATTCCAATATCCGGCGGACGGACGAAGGATAATAAGATAAGAAAGCAAGAGCGGATACCGGCTGCAGCCTGAATGCCTGCAGCCGGTTTTGTCACAGAATGGAGCAGGGAAGTCCTGCCGGCAGCCGCATGGATAAAGGAATACTTATGGACAGGACATACAGAAAAAATGAAAAGCTGACAGTCACGATCGAAGATATGGGGACCTCCGGGGAAGGGATCGGCAAGGTCGACGGGTATACCCTTTTCATCAAGGATGCTGTCATCGGAGATACGGTGACCTGCAGTATCATGAAGGCGAAGAAGAATTATGCCTATGCAAAACTGCAGCAGGTGGTCACCCCGTCTCCTTTCCGCGTAACGCCCGCCTGTCCTGCCGCCAGGCAGTGCGGCGGCTGCCAGATCCAGGAACTGGAGTATGCAAAGCAGCTGGAGCATAAATACCGGACCGTGCGGGGGTGCCTCATCCGGATCGGCGGTTTTACGGAGGAAGAGACGGATGCCGTCCTGCACCCGGTTGTCGGGATGGAATCGCCGTACCGTTACCGGAACAAGGCCCAGGTGCCGGTGGGGATGCGCGCAGGAAAGCCGCAGGCCGGTTATTATGCGGCCCATAGCCACTTTATCGTGCCGGTCACGGACTGTGTGCTCGGGCCGAAGGTCAACGGAAAGATCCTGGAGAGCGTCCTGGAATATATGCGGGAGTGCCGCGCGGATGCCTATGACGAGGAGACCGGAAAGGGCCTCATCCGCCATGTCCTGATCCGGACGGGATATCATTCGGGACAGATCATGGTCTGCATCATCGCGAATGCGGAAAGACTTCCCAATGAGCAGGTCCTTGTGGAAAAACTCTGCCGGATCGAAGGCATGTACGGAATCACCCTGAATACCAATACTAAGCGCACCAATGTCATCCTGGGGGACAAACTGCGGACCTTATGGGGAGAGGATGCCATCGAAGACACCCTGGTCCTGCAGAAGGTCACGCAGGAAGAAGACGGATACCGTTTCGCGGATACAGAGCAGGAGGTGAGATTCCGGATCTCGCCGCTTTCCTTCTACCAGGTCAATCCGCAGCAGACGCAGAAGCTGTACAGCCTTGCGCTGAAGTATGCCGGCCTTACCGGGAAGGAGAACGTCTGGGACCTGTACTGCGGCGTCGGGACCATCTCTCTCTTCCTTGCAGGGAGTGCCGGCCATGTATACGGCGTTGAAGTCATTCCGGAGGCGATCGAAAACGCCCGCAGGAATGCGGCAATGAACGGGATCGGGAATGTAACCTTCCGCACCGGCAAAGCAGAGGAGATCATTCCGGCCTATGTCGAGGAAAAGCGGGCGGAAGGCATTGAAAAGCCGGTGGATGTCGTTGTCGTTGACCCGCCGCGGAAGGGATGCGATGAACGGCTTCTTGCCGCGATCCTGAAGGTGCAGCCGGAGCGCATCGTTTATGTCAGCTGCGATCCCGCGACCCTTGCGAGAGACCTCAGGATCCTCGCGGACGGCGGCTACAGGATCAGAGAGGTGACGCCGGTGGACCAGTTCGCCCACACGATGCACATCGAAAGCTGCGTGCTTCTCGAGCGGGTGAGCGACTGAAAAGCGGATTCCTGCGTGAAGCATTGGGTCAGACAAGGGCGAATGGATCATCAATCTTTGAAATCAGCCGGGGCAGGAAAGACCGCCCCACACCTTTCCGATCTCTTCTTTTAAAATGCGCAGCTGTTTCGTCTCTTCTTCATTCCAGAGAGGGTTTCCGTCCGCATCGGTCTCTGCCAGATAGTGGGCAAGATATCCCTGGCTGCGGGCGATCCTGCGGCTTTCGTCAAAGATGAGTTCGAAGGCAAGGCACCCGTGCGAGAGGAAGCCTTCAAAGCGGGTCCTGCGAAGCTGCCTGGGAACGCACCGGTGTTCCAGGATGCAGCGCATCACTTCGCCGCCTGCTTTTTCCGCTTCCGCCAGAAACAGATTCCGGCTGCTGCCGATCCGCTCTTCAAAGGGCAGCTCATCGATCACCCGGAAAATATCGATCTTGTCCGCATCCCGCAGGATATTGCAGAACAGCTTCGTCCGTTCCGTCAGGTCATCGGGAAGGGACAGCGTGTTGTGGAGCCGTATGCAGGTCTCGGCCATGGCCAGGTCTTCTTCGGCAAGGGAGTCGGTCGGAAAAGTCCGGATCAGTCCTTCGCGGAACAGAAGATCTGCTCCGAACTGTGCGTGGTCCACGGAAACGGAGTCGATGAAGGTCCCGTACCGGCGTACCTGTTCGAACCGTCCGATGTCGTGGAGAAGGCCGAGGAACCATGCATAGTCTGTGTCATTCCGGTCAAGCCAAAGGCCCGCGGCGATCCTGTCGCAGAGGGAAGCGACCCGGAGCGTATGCTTTATCTTGTGGTCGATCATCGGGTTGCTGCTGTCATATCCGGCGGTATATGCAAGGAATGCCGCCTCTGCCTTCTTTCTGTCCATAGCCCTGTCCATATCCGTACTTTTCCTCCTTATGTACTCCATAATAATAGTTTTCCGCGGTTTTTTCGGCAACACTCCCGTATATAATAATTATTATCAACGGGCAGCAGCTGATCTGACAGCAGAAGGAGGTACGTATGGAAATCAGGAAATGTGCGCAGTGCGGCGGAAACCTGAAGCATATGCCGCTTAAGAGAGTCTGGGTGTGTCCTTACTGCGGTGCGCAGTATGAGGAGACCGCCATCCGGGAAAAGGAGAATCCGGATACCGGCTTTGGCCTGAACGAGGATGTTTTCGAGGTGGAAGCAGACCTTTCGAAGATCATGAAGAGCAAAGCGGGACAGGGTTTTATCAAGTCTGTTATCTATTGCATGGAGAGTTTCGAAACGGCAAAGGATGTGGAGGAATATATGCTCGGAAAGCTGTCTTTTTCCGACGATATCGCCATGGGGAGCGTCCGGGAGGAATATATCCGCGATGCCATGCCGGTCATCGGAACTGTTCTTGATCCGGGAGAGCGCGTGATCCTGTATGAGAACAAGGGACTCCTTTCAAAGGGGAAGGAGTATCTGGCGATCACGGACAAACGGAGCATCTTTGTCCGGAAAAAGAAGGAAGTGGAAACCGTCCTGCACACGGACCTGGATTCCCTGATGATCCGGGACTTTGCGAACTGTTACCTGAACGATGATTTTGACAAGGGGATCATCAACCTGGACGGGGACGGCAGGTTCCAGGGGGCGCTCATTGCGATGATTTGCATGCTGTCCTTTGAAGCGGACCCGGACAGAGGGAAGATCCGGATCCTGTGATCCGGCGCACCTGATCTGCCCCTTACAGAAAGCCTCCAAAGGGGCCGCCGGTAAACCACAGGTCGATTGTGCGGAAGCATTCTGCGTGCTATTTTGAACGCAGGAGGTACATCATGGGAAAGCAGACAACACTTGGCGCGTGTATTCGCGATCTGCGAAAGCAGAAAGGCCTGACACAGGCACAGCTGGCGGATCTTCTCGGCGTAACGGACAAGGCCGTTTCGAAGTGGGAGAGGGATCGTTCCTATCCTGACATCACGCTGATTCCGAAGCTTGCGGATGTCCTGGAGACCACAGTGGACGGGCTCCTTCGGGAGTGCAGGGAAGAATGCCGCCCTTCAAGGCTCCTGCAGGTGTACGAAATGTCCCGGGATATACGGACGCCGCTTCACATCATACTGGGGCTTGCGGAGATCATACAGTGCAATCATGATGATCCGGAAATGCTGGAAAAATATCTGGACGGGATCCGTATCTCGGGAGAATACATGCTCTCTGTCCTGACCCGCAACGGAATGGGAGGCCCCGGACAGGGGAGCGCAGAAAGCGGCACGAGGTGCGGCTGCGGGAACAGTCGGAAGGAGGATCCTTCGGACATGCCAAAGGAAGCGGACCGATCCCTCCAGGAACAGATCGATGCCGGGCGGCAGAAGGGACAGGTGCCCAGGTTTTCCGGCAGGCGGATCCTGGTCGCGGAGGATATGGCCATCAACCGGAAGATCGCAGCGGAGATCCTTCGGCAGTCCGGCGCCGAAACGGAATTTGCGGAGGACGGAGAGATCTGCCTCAGGAAGCTGCAGGAGGCACCGGCAGGATACTATGACCTGATCCTGATGGATATCATGATGCCGGAAATGGACGGCCTGGAAGCGGCCCGCAGGATCCGGGACCTTCCGGACCGGAGAAAAGCCGGGATCCCGATCGTAGCCATGACATCGAATGTGTCCGAACGTGACAGGAAGGCGGCAATGGAGGCGGGCATGAATGACTTTGCCGAGAAGCCGATTTTCGTGGATAAGCTTTTCGGGACACTGCAGAAATATCTGAAAGAGAAATGACACGGACAGCCCGTTGATACGGAGAACACCGGCTGTCATCTTAAATATAAAGAAATTTACGGATAGATGGGGACGCTATGGCAAAGCTGCCGCACTGAATGAACTTGTCAGTGCGGCAGTTTTTGCGTGTCCGTAATTCGCCGTTTTCAGAGAGAAGACTGTCTGCATGACCGCCGGGGGAGAACGGGATGTGGCGGAATCGGCGTTTGTTGCGTATAATTTTCATAATGAAGAAAATGGGAGACTGTCATGACCGATCATGTTTACCTTCTGGATACCCGGTGTCTGGAAGATGCAGAACTGTTTCACCTCTGGTATGAAAAGATGCCGGCCGGCCGGAAGGAGAAGATCGACGCGTTTCGTTTTGACAAGGATAAACGTCTTTCCCTGGGGGCGGGGATCCTGCTCCTCTACGGTCTTGCAGCGGCCGGTGTGCAGGATGCGGAGATCTCCTTCGGGGAACACGAAAAGCCCTTCCTTGCGGGGAGGGAGGATCTCTTCTTCAACCTGTCCCATTCCGGTCATCTGGCCGCCTGCGCCGTCTCGGAGCGTCCCGTCGGCATAGATATCGAAGAGGTGCGGCATTTCGACGAGAGACTGGTCCGGTATGTGTTCCGGGACGAGGAGAGCGACTGGATCCTTAAGAATACGGAGCATGCGGATACGGGATATACAATGCTCTGGACGCTGAAGGAAAGCCTGATGAAATATCTGGGGACCGGCATTGCACTGGAGGCAAAGAAGATCCGCATGGATATGGCGGGGCCGGTACGGGCGGAATGTGAGGAATATGACTGCGGGCATCTCCATTTTGCCTGCTTTTCCATGAAGGACGCTCAGCTGAGCATCTGTTCCGAATCGGAGCATTTTATATCCTGCGGAGGACCGGAACGGGTGGCCCTGCAGGGCGGCATAATACGGAACGAGGGTAAGGTCCATGAAACGCATTAAGAACCTGGTAATAGGCGGTATTGAAAACAAGATCTTCAATCTGATCATCTACACCGTGATCCTTCTGACGGCGGCGTTCACGGCTGTTTCGGTATATCACGGCCGCATGCTGTCCCGGCTGACAGCAGAGTCCTCGAAACGGCAGCAGGATGCCGTGGCGGAGATCACGGGCACGGTCATGGATTCCGTGATCGATAATGCCATGGGGCGGTCGACGCTTCTGGAAGCCTATATTGTGGACGAGATGTTCCACAGTCTTCAGACCCGGGTGGAAATGCTGGGCGAATACGCAGAGAAACTCTGCAGCGCGCCGGGGGATTATCCCCGTATGAATTTTGCCGCACCGGATCCCGGAGCGGACGGAGAAGTCGTTACGCAGCTGATACCGGCCCCCGGCGTTTCGCTGAAGGATCCGGCACTTCTGGACAGGATCGGACTTGCGGCGAACATGTCCGATCTGATGGAATCGCTCTTCGGCGTTTCAGAGCAGACCAATTCCTGCTTCATAGCGCTGCCCGAAGGTGTTTTCCTGGTAACGGACGACCGGTCCGGGACCAAATACGATGAAAAGGGAAAGCTTCTGGACTATGATCCCAGGACGCGCCCCTGGTACAGACAGGCAGTGGAGAAAAAGGGGCTGATCTTCACGGATGTCGAGACCGATGCCTTCACCGGCGATATCGGGATCGTCTGCGCCATGCCGGTCTATGTGGACGGGAAGCTGGCGGCGGTCGTCGGCTCTGATCTGTTCCTTACCTCCATGCAGAAAGCGGTCCTGGAATCCGATGAGAACGGAAGCTATGTGACCGTCATCAACAACAGCGGGCATGTCGTCTTCTCGCCAAGGACAGAAGGGGAGTTCCGGGTGCTGCCCGCCTCCTCGGCAGAGGACCTTCGCGCATCAGAGAATCCGGAACTTGCAAAGCTTGTCCGGGATGCCATGGAAGCGCAGACAGACATGCGCACTCTCACGCTTTCGGACGGCGCCGACTATTATGTGATCGGTGCGCCGATGAAGACGGTCGGCTGGACACTTCTTTCCATATGCAGCAAAGAGGCGGCCATGCAGCCGGCAGCCCTGTTAAAAGACAGCATGGACGGGATCCAGGCAGATGCGGTCAGAACCTATGAGGAGAGTACGAAGCATTCCCAGGCGACCGCGCAGGTCCTTTTCACAGCGGCGGCTCTTCTGACGCTTGCTGCTGCCCTGGTGCTCGGAAAACGGATCGTAAGACCTCTCAATACCATCACGAACCGGATCTCCCGGCTCAGCGAGGGGAACCTGGAATTCAAAATGGAAGATGCCTACCGCACCGGGGATGAGATCGAGGAGCTGGCGGAGAGTTTTGCCGCGCTTTCCCATAAGACCGTGGAATATGTCGGAACGGTCAGGCGGGTAACGGCAGAGAAGGAGCGGATCGGTACGGAGCTCGCCCTTGCGACCGATATCCAGGCTGCCATGCTGCCGCATATTTTCCCGCCCTTCCCGGGCCGGGCTGAATTCGATATCTTTGCCTCTATGGATCCCGCGAAGGAAGTGGGCGGCGATTTCTTCGATTATTTCCTGGTGGATGACGATCATCTGTGCATGGTCATTGCGGATGTTTCCGGCAAGGGCGTGCCGGCCGCGCTGTTCATGATGGCATCCAAGATCATCCTGCAGAGCAATGCCATGCTGGGAAGCTCTCCTTCGGAGGTCCTTGCCAGGACCAACGAGGCGCTGTGTGCCGGCAACGAAGCGCAGATGTTCGTTACCGTATGGCTGGGGATCCTGGAACTGTCCACGGGGAAGCTCAGAGCCGCCAACGCCGGCCATGAATATCCTGTCCTGAAGGGAGCGGACGGATCCTACACGCTGTATAAAGACCGGCACGGCTTTGTCATCGGCGGTCTGGAAGGCATGGAATTCAGGGAATACGAGATGGAACTTGCGCCCGGCACGTCGCTTTTCGTTTATACGGACGGCGTCCCGGAGGCTACGGATGCAAAAGAGGAACTGTACGGTACCGACCGTATGGTGAAGGCCCTGAACAAGGATCCGGATGCGGCGCCGCAGGAGGTCCTTGCAAATGTCCGGAAAGACATTGATTCCTTCGTACAGGATGCGGAGCAGTTCGACGACCTGACCATGCTTTGCCTGAGATATAACGGCCCCGTAAAGACGCCGGATAATGACAGGTAATGACGTATGATCCGGGTGTTTGTCAAAACGCGTTGATGAAATTGGCGGGCATTTGTTTTACAATAGTGCTGTATGGGATAATGATCCTCATACGGCTCAGATTATGATCTACCAAAGGAGGAAATCAATAATGCTTAATATCAGCAAGAACCTGACCGACGGAAAAGAGACCATTACACTGGAGGGCCGGCTTGATACCGTATCTTCTCCCGAGTTCGAGAAAGAACTGAAGGGCTCCCTGGATGGCGTATCCGAACTGGTTCTGGATTTCGAGAAGCTGGAATATATCTCTTCCGCGGGACTTCGCGTACTTCTTGTTGCCCAGAAGATGATGGCGGACAAGGGCGGCATGAAAGTGACGCATGTGAATGAGACGATCACGGAGATCTTTGAGGTCACCGGTTTTTCCGACATCCTGACTGTCGAATGAGATCAGGGCATGCGATGAAAGAACTGAAAGTCAAAGCAATAGTGGCCAGTCTCCCCGAGGTGACGGCCTTTATCGATGCGCAGCTCGAAGAGATCGCATGTCCGGTCCGTGCACAGATGCACATTGACCTTGCAATCGACGAGTTGTTTGCCAATATTGCGAATTATGCCTATGCGCCCGGGACAGGCGATGCCGTTGTGGGCTATGAATACGATGAGAAGGAGCGTACGGTCTCCGTAACTTTTACGGACAGCGGCGTTCCTTTTGATCCGATGCAGAATCCGGATCCGGATATATCCCTTCCTGCCGAGGAGAGGCAGATCGGGGGACTGGGCATCATGATGGTCAAAAAGGTCATGGATGACATCGTTTACCGGTATGAGAACGGGAAGAACATTCTGACCATACGAAAGAAACTGTAGCGGGGGCGCGGTTTTTCGGGGACAGGCGAAGGCCGGAAAAACAGGGGAATGGCAATGAACAGAATAATGGCAAAACTGCGGGCATCGGCAGTATTTCTGTCGGTACTGCTGCTTGCGGGGGCTCTTACGGCCTGCGGACAGACGGCTGCGGTGCAGGCCGCGCCGGCGGTGCCGGACAGGGATATCTGTATCCTGTTTACGAGTGACGTCCACTGCGGCATCGATCAGAATTTCGGCTATGTCGGCCTTGAGGCCGTGAAGGAGCAGATGGAAGCGACAGGAGACTATGTTCTCCTGGTGGATGACGGAGATTCCATCCAGGGAGAGTCGGTCGGCACCATGACGAGGGGCGAAGCGGATATCCGGCTGATGAACGCCCTGGGATATGACGTTGCGATTCCCGGAAATCATGAATTCGATTACAGGATGGAAAGGTTCCTGGAACTTGCGGAAATGGCGGAGTTCCCTTATATCAGCTGTAACTTCAACAAAGAGGGAGAACTGGTATTTGATCCGTATATTATCAGGGAACTGGGAAACGTAAAGGTGGCCTTTGTGGGCGTTACGACGCCGAAGACCACGACAACGTCCACGCCGAAATACTTCCAGGATGAAAACGGGAAATTCATTTACGGGTTCATGGCGGATGAGACGGGCGAAGCACTCTATGAAGCCGTGCAGCAGGCAGTGGATGATGCGCGGGCCGAAGGTGCGGATTATGTGGTCGTCCTGGGTCATGTCGGCAATGAAGAGACATGCCGGCCGTGGACCTATGCGGACATCATCTCCCATACCAGCGGGATCGATGCTTTCCTGGACGGACACAGCCATGACACGGACAAGGTCGTCATGAAGAACAGGGACGGCAGGGACGTGGTGCGGCAGGCCTGCGGCACCAAGATGGAGGCCATCGGGTGGCTTCGGATCAGCGCCGAAGACGGCAAGGCGGATACCGGCCTGTATACCTGGAATAACGACATCTCCGCGCCGGAGCTTCTCGGGATCGAAAACGACATGACGGCAGAAGTCGAAAAAGCGGCCGGCGAGCTGAACAGGAAACTCGAAGAAGTGATCGCGCATTCGGCCGTGGAACTTACCGACTGCGATCCGCATGCAACGGATGATGCCGGGCTGCCGCTGCGGATCATAAGACGTGCGGAAACGAACCTGGGCGACCTGTGCGCGGATGCGTTCCGGGAGCAGACCGGGGCGGATGCCGCAATCATAAACGGAGGAGGGGTGCGCGACGATATACCCGCAGGGGATATCACCATGGGAGATATCCTTCGCGTGAATCCTTTCGGCAATATGGTGTGCGTCAAAGAGGTGACGGGACAGCAGATCCTGGATGCACTGGAATGGGGCACGAAGGACGTGCCTTCGGAAAACGGCGCTTTTCCGCAGGTCTCCGGCATAACCTATGAGATCCATACCTATATTGACAGTGCCTGCACGCAGGATGCGGAAGGCATGTTTACAGGGGTGGACGGCGAATACCGGGTAAAGAATGTGACGGTCGGGGATGAGCCGCTGGATCCTGAAAAGACCTATACCGTGGCGTCCAATGACTATCTGCTCCTGAATAACGGCGACGGATACACCATGTTCGATGACTGCGAGCTTCTGCAGGATTCCGTAAAGCTGGACAATCAGGCGCTGATCGATTACATCACCGGTACCCTCGGCGGCGTGATCGGAGACGAGTATTCCGATCCTTACGGACAGGGCCGCATCATTGCCGTAGATGAAAAGCCGTGATATATACGGCAGAAGGAACCTTTGGAAGACCAATAACGATACGGCTTTTATATTGTTGATCGCTATCCAGACGGGGCAGCCGTGTCGGCTGCCCCGTTATTTCTGAAAAGGGCGGCCGGTCTTTCACCTGCCCCGGACAGGAGGACTATGGATATACAATATCTTCTTTTTCTGCAGGATTACCGGTACAGTATTCATGATGCACTGACGCCTTTCATGGAATGAATCTCCATGTTCGCAGTGACTTATCTGATCCTGATCCAGGTTTTCATTACATCGCACTGTTCCCGCTGGTGCTGAAATGGTGCGGGGCAGCTTCTTGAGAAACTGTGCGTAAACAATTACAATATTATTGGAATTATCGGAGAATTCGGCCGACGGCCTTGCATGAACAATGAAGCGGGGGGAGAAAATGCTTACGATCGATAAACTCAAAGAGTATGGTGCCAATACGCAGGAGGGCCTTGCCCGCTGCATGAACAATGAGGCGTTCTATCTGAGAATGGTCAGCATGGGCCTTGGGGACAAAAATTTCGAGAGGCTGCAGAAAGCCGTTTCGGAAGGAGATACAAAAGAAGCCTTTGAGGCTGCCCATGCCTTAAAGGGCGTGATCGGGAATCTTTCCCTGACGCCCCTCTATGCGCCTTTAAGCGAGCTTACGGAGCTGCTCCGGGGGAAAGAAGAGATGCCCGATACCGGGGACCTGACCGATAGGATCATGGAACAGCTGGAACTGGCGCATGCTCTTGAAGCGTGAGGAATACGCTGCCGGAAAATGAAGGAAGCGGATGCATCATCATAAGGAGAAGACAAGATGCTGAAGAGCCATGAAAAATTTCACTCCGCGAACGGGAAAAGACAGATCCTGATCGCGGACGATGAAATGATCAATCGGGAAATGCTCCGCCAGATGCTGGAGGACAGCTATGAAGTGCTGCTCGCATGCGACGGTGCCGAGGCAATGGAAATCGCCAGAAGCCATCACGATACGCTTTCCCTGATCCTCCTGGATATCCTGATGCCGGTCATGACGGGCCTGGAGGTCCTGAAGGAGCTGAAAAGCGACGATCTTCTTTCCAGGATCCCGGTCATCGTGACCACGGCTGAAAAGGAGACCGAACTGGAAAGCCTGAGCCTTGGCGCGGCGGATTTCGTGCCGAAGCCGTATCCTGCGGTCGACGTGATCCGGGCCAGGATCCTGCGGATCATAGAGCTGTCCGAGGACAGGGAGATCATCCAGTATACCGAGCGGGATGAGCTGACAGGCCTTTATAACAAGGAATATTTTTACCGCTACGCAAAGCAGTATGACCAGTATCATAAGGATACGGTCATGGACGCCATCATCGTGGATGTCAACCATTTCCGCATGGTCAATGAACGATACGGAAAGGCATACGGCGATGAAGTCCTGAAAAAGATCGGCGAACAGGTCCGGGAAATGGTCCGGGATTCCGGCGGCATCGTCTGCCGCAGGGAAGCGGACACCTTCATGGTCTACTGCCCGCATCGCGAGGATTATGAAGAGATCCTGCGGAACGCCTCCGTCTATCTGGCAGAGGAGGATGCCGCCGAAAACAGGGTCCGTCTCCGCATGGGCATCTATGCCGGCGTGGACAAGGGCATCGATATCGAAAGGTGCTTTGACCGGGCCAAAATGGCGGCGGATACGGTAAAAGGAAGCTTTACCAGGCAGATCGGCTTCTATGACAACGACCTGCACGAAAAGGAACTGTTCGCGGAGCAGCTGATCGAGGATTTCCCTTCGGCCATTGCGGAAAAGCAGTTCCAGGTATTTTACCAGCCCAAATTCGACGTGCGTCCGGATACGCCGGTCCTGACCAGTGCGGAAGCCCTGGTCCGCTGGTTCCATCCCACGCTCGGCATGATCAGTCCCGGCGTGTTTATCCCGCTGTTTGAAGACAACGGACTGATCCAGAAACTGGATATATATGTCTGGAAGGAAACGGCCAGGCAGATCCGGAAGTGGAAGGACGAGCTGCATTACTCGGTCCCGATCTCCGTGAATGTTTCCAGGATCGATATGTATGACGTTCATCTTCCCGAGACCCTGCAGAAGATCCTGGACGAGCAGGGCCTGTGCGGAAAGGACATGCTCCTGGAAGTGACGGAATCCGCCTATACGCAGGATTCCGCACAGATCATCGGAATGGTCAAAAAGCTGCGGGAGATGGGTTTTGAGATCGAGATGGATGATTTCGGAACGGGGTATTCTTCCCTGAATATGATCTCGACCCTTCCGATCGATGCGCTGAAGCTGGACATGCACTTTATCCGCAACGCCTTTCGGGAAGGCGGCAATACGCATGTTCTGGAGGTCATCATCAGTATCGCGGATTATCTTTCCGTTCCGGTCATTGCCGAGGGCGTGGAGACAGAAATGCAGCTCCATGCGCTGAAGGCCCTGGGATGCGATATCGTACAGGGATATTTCTTCTCGAAGCCGGTTCCGGCTGAGGAGTTCGAGCCCTTTATTCTCCAGAAAAAAGAAGCGGATATTGAAGAAGCAAGAAAGACAGCCCGGAAGGCCGAAGATAAAGAAGAGCCCCGGGAAGAGGATATGCATACGCGCCTGGTCAAGGAAGAACTCAAGCGTACTCAGGAGCAGGGAGCAGAAGAAGAGCAGGCCTCTGCGGAAGTGGAGACCGGTTTTTCCGACCATACGGGCATCCAGCTGCGGACGGCTTCCATTTTCTTCGTGATCCTGGCGGTGTTTGCCGCGGCTGCCCTGATGCTTTCGGACCTTGCCGTCACCAGAGGCTACCAGAGGATGGAGCGGGCCAGCGACCGTTATATTGCCGCACAGCTGGCTGCCACCGATATGGAAGCCGGATCGGATTACCTGACGGACCGCGTGCGGTGCTTTGTCGTGACCGGGGACCTGCAGTATCTGCGGGACTTTTTTGAAGAGCTGGAAGTCACAAGGCGCCGGGACAAGGCAGTGGAAGATCTGGAGGAGCTTCTGGAAGGAAACGACAAGGAAGCCCTGAAATCCCTGAATACGGCACTGGCCCTTTCCAATGAGCTTGTGGCCTGTGAGAACCAGGCGTTCCGGCTCCGGGTGGAAGCGGGAGATTATGACCCTGCCGATATCCCGGAAGATATCATGAATGTGGAACTCAGTGAGGCGGACCTGGCCCTGTCCGATGAGGAAAAGATTGACAAGGCGCAGATGCTGGTCTTTGACAACAGCTACATGCATTACAAGGACCGCATCCGTGAGAACGTGGGACTCTGCGCCCAGGCACTGATCCGCACGTCCAGCCAGGCCCTGGAAACGGCCTCCGCAAGACTCTCGGTCCTGGTGCATCTGCAGACGGTCATGACGATCCTGTTCCTTCTGATCGTGCTGGCCAACGTGGCGCTTATTACGGTCCTGATCCGCAAGCCCCTGACCATGATGGTCCACAAAATGCAGAAGCAGGAACTGATCCGGCCGACCGGTGTGGAAGAACTGCGGTTCGTTACCAGGACATATAACCAGATCCTGAAGGAAAACAAGGAAGCCCGGGAGAAACTGAGCCACGAGGCGTCCCATGACGCCCTGACGGGACTGTTCAACCGCGGCGCCTATGACCTTCTGATGGAAAGCGCGGACAGGGAGCATATGGCGCTTCTCCTGATCGATGTCGACTATTTCAAGAACGTGAATGATACCTACGGGCATGCGGTGGGAGACCGCGTCCTGAAGAGGGTGGCGGAGATCTTAAAGAGGAGCTTCCGTTCCGTGGATATTCTCTGCCGTATCGGCGGGGATGAATTCGCGGTCATCATGACCCGTGTCAACAGCTCCATGTCCCAGATCGTTCTCAATAAGATCGAGCGGGCCAATGACATGCTGCAGCATCCCAAGGATGACCTGCCGCCTGTTTCGCTCAGTGTGGGCGTTGCATTTTCGGACAGGGAAAATCCCCAGGGAGATATTTTCAAGGATGCGGACACGGCCCTGTACAAGGTAAAGGAAGCAGGGCGGAAGGGCTGCAGAATCTACTGATCTTACAGATCACAGGCTGACGAACAGGAAGTATGGGAAACGGCAGATTTTCGACAAACAGAATAAAAACAATGCTTGCGTGGATCTGCGCGGCCATACTCCTGGCCGGCTGCGGCGGAGGCGATAAGACACCGCCGGCAGAAAAGGCGCAGGGCGGATCTGCTCCGATGAAGATCATCACGGAGCAGGATGCGGATGCCATGGCAAACGAGACCCGGGCTGTGACCGGGGGGAGCGCTGCGATACCGGACCTTCTCCTGCCGGAGGCTCCCGGGACGAAGGTCGGAAAGGAAGGCCCGGCCGAGGTGGATTATTCCAATACCCGGGACGGCTATATCATGGCCAGGTTCAATGCGGACCGCGGAAAGCGGCTGAAGGCGCAGGTCAAGGGCCCCGTAACATCGTATACCTACAACATGGATCCGGAGCACTGGGAGGTCTTTCCCCTTTCGGACGGAAACGGAAGCTATACGGTGGCTGTCTATGAAAACGTCTCAGACAAAAAGTATGCCACCGTGCTTTCGGTCACCTTTGACGTGCAGCTTGCCGACGAGTTCGTTCCGTTCCTCCGGCCGAACCAGTACGTGGATTACGCAAATGCAGTGGTGACGCTTCAGAAGGCGGCGGAGCTTACGGACGGGCTTACAGACGTCCTGGATAAGGTGGCCGCGGTCTATGACTATGTGGTCCGTTCCCTGACTTACGATAAGGAACTGGCAGAGAACGTGCAGAGCGGATACCTGCCGGTTCTGGACGAAGTCCTGGCAAAGGGAAAGGGCATCTGCTTCGACTATGCGGCCATCATGACGGGGATGCTCCGCAGTCAGGGCGTTCCCTGCAAGCTGGTAGTCGGTTATGCGGGCGATGCCTACCATGCGTGGATCAGCGTCTATTCGGAGGAGGACGGCTGGATCGACAATGTGATCTGGTTCGACGGGACCAGCTGGCAGCGCATGGACCCGACCTTCGCATCTTCCGGAAAGAACGCCAAGGCCCTGAAGGAATACATCGGGGACAATTCCAACTATATGGACAGATATTATTACTGATTCAGCGAGGTGAACATGGACAGGGTAAAACTCACCTATGAAGACATTTCCGGGATCTGCGCCGG
This sequence comes from uncultured Lachnospiraceae bacterium, assembly GCA_946534785.1. Lineage (GTDB taxonomy): Bacteria > Bacillota > Clostridia > Lachnospirales > Lachnospiraceae > CAG-791. The sequence goes on from CAMNCY010000009.1 coordinate 22,449, forward strand.
CATGAGCATGCTCGTGCATGCCGGGACCGGCACGGCAGATGCGCTGGCCCTCGTGGGCGCGGATATGGAAAACGAAAAGATCAAAGGGCTTCTGGAGCATATGGCGAACGAGGCAGACAAGGGACTTCCCCTGACGCAGGTCTTTGAGGAGACGGGATGTTTTCCCCCGCACCTGACGGCGCTTCTTGCCGTGGGCGAGCGTACGGGACATACGGAGGAGGCCTTTTCCTCGCTGTCTGCCTATTATGAGAGCCAGTCCAGGATGAGCCGCCAGCTGCGGGATGCTTTGATCTATCCGATGATCCTCCTGATCATCATGCTGGTGGTCATTGCCGTCCTTCTGGCCTACGTCCTTCCGATCTTCAACGACGTGTACCGGCAGCTCGGCGGAAAGCTGTCCGGCATTGCCGGCGGCCTCTTTGCCCTGGGACAGGGCATCGGCAGGATCATGCCTCTTCTGTGCATCCTTCTTTTTGCCGTGACGGTCTTCATCATCCTGTTCGCGGTATCCGATCCGTTCCGGGATAAGGTCCTCGGACTCTGGCGGTCGAAACGCGGCGATAAGGGCATTGCCTGGAAGATCGGAAGCGCCCATTTTGCCCAGGCTTTTGCCATGGGACTTTCCAGCGGCATGCAGCTGGAGGAAGCGGTGGAGCTTTCCGGAAAGGTAATGGAAGGGATCCCCGGCGCAAAGAAAAAGTGCGACGTCTGCCTGGATCTTCTGGCAGGCGGAACGAACCTTTCCGAAGCGCTTTTGAAGGCCCAGCTCCTTCCCCAGGCGGAGTGCAGGCTCCTGGCAACGGCGGTCCGGAGCGGAACGCAGGATACCTGTATCCAGGAGATCGCAGACCGCATGTCCTGGAAAAGCGAAAGAAGCATTCAGCAGCTGGTGAGCCGGATCGAACCGACACTGGTCATTGTCGGCTGCCTTTTAGTGGGACTGATCCTGTTCAGCGTCATGCTTCCCCTTATGAACATCATGTCTTCCATCGGCGGCTGATGCCGGCGGAATTTTCTTGCAGCGGTAACTGATGTCACGGCGGAAAAGCCGCCGGGGATTGTGATATGAGAAAAAATATTTCGGGCGTGGTCCTTACCATCCTCATACCGGTGCTGATCCTTTCCTTCATGATCGGCAGCATGCACTCGTCCCTCCGGCATATGGGGAAAGATGTTGCCGCCGAGGACCGGCAGCAGCTGGAGAACGCGATCCGGAGGGCAGCCGTTGCGTGTTATGTGGCCGAAGGCTTTTACCCGCCGGATATGGACTATATTACGCAGCATTACGGCGTGCAGGCGGACACACAGCGATATCACGTGTTCTACGAGATCTTTGCGGAGAACATCATGCCCCAGATCACCGTTACGGGGCGCGGAAGTTTTATGGACAGTCCGTAAAGGGCACAGGGAGCGGATAAATGAACGGAAACAATGCACAAGCACATCATGTGGATGTCCTGGCAGCGCTCCTTCTGCTTTGCGCCTTTGCCATGTGTATCCTCTCGGTCCTTCTTGCGGGCACGCGCACGTACAGGGATCTGACGGCCCGCGACAGGGAGGATTTCGAAGAAACGACACAGGCACTGTATGTTACGACCAAGGTCCGGCAGGCGTATTCGCCGGAAGAGATCGAGGTCCGGGACGAAGAGGGCGTAAGCTGCCTGGTGATCCGGTCCCTGGAGGACGGGGAACCGTACCTGACAAGGGTCTATCAGTATGACGGCTGGATCCGGGAGCTGTTTACCGAAGAGGCGTATGACTTTTCTCCGGAGGACGGGGAAAAGGTCAGCGAGTCGGAGGGCCTTTCCTTTGACTTAAGCGGCGGGATCCTTACGGCTTCCTTTGCGGACAGCGGCAGGGTGATGTATTTTTCGATGAAGGAGGGCGGACAATGAGAAACCGTACACTCCTTTCACTGATCGAAATGCTGCTCATGGTCATGGTCTTTGCCGGCGCTGCGGCGATCTGCCTGCGGGCTTTCGTTTTTGCGGATACCCGGAGCCGGGAAGGCGGACAGGAGGCGCAGGCGGCGCTTCTTGCGCAGTCGGCGGCACAGGTGCTTTCCCATTGCGAAGGCGACGGGGAAGAAGCGGCCGGGATCCTCGGCGGAGAATGCGGCGAAGACGGGCTCTGGACCGTCTATTATGATGAAAACGGGAATGCCTGCGAAAAGGACGGCGGCGTATTCGTGCTGGAAGCCGCGACGGGATCTTCGGCGCAGCAGGACCGTTATACCGGAAAAACGACCGTCACAGTCAGGACCCCTGACGGGCAGGAGATCTTCTCGATCCCCGCAGCCTGGCAGACGGAGGACGGAGGAACACAATGAAGGAGCGGCAGGTCTTTCGAAGAACAGAAGAGATGTCCCCGCCTACCCTGGTGGGCGTAAGCTCGCTCCTGGTGATCTTTTCCGTGCTCTGCCTGGCGGTATTTGCCATGCTCTCGCTTTCCACGGTGCAGATGGACAGGCGGCTTCTCGGGAACACGGTCAATTCCGTCCGGGAAAGAGCGGAGGCGGAAGTGAAGGCACAGGAGATCCTGGGGCGGTTAAGAGCCGGGGAAGTGCCGGAAGAAGCCGTGCAGGAGGCAGATGCGGTCTACAGCTACAGCTGCCCTGTCACGGAAAACGCATCTTTAAAGGTCCGTGTCAGGATCGACGGCACGGCATACAGGATCCTGCAGTGGCAGGAGGTTCCCGAAGTGGACTGGGAGCCGGATGAATCTCTGGAACTTGTGGAGTTTGACTGATTATGGAACTGATCGAATATCTCAGAAAAGCTGTGGAAATGGACGCATCGGACCTTTTCATCATTACCGGCACGCCGGTCAGTGTGAAGTGCAAGGGCCGTATGGAGCATATCGGAACGGATAAGGTGATGCCGGATGCGGCAAGGAGCCTGATCACCGCCATGTACGAAATGGCGGGGCGTTCCATGGATGCGCTGAATCTGCAGGGAGATGATGATTTCTCCTTTGCGGCGCCGGGCCTTGCCAGGTTCCGAGTCAATACGTACAAACAGAGGGGTACGCTGGCGTCGGTCGTCCGTATCGTCCTGTTCACGATCCCGGACTGGAGAGATAACGGGATCCCGGAGAAGGTCATTGAGCTTGCGAAGCTCCGCCACGGCATGGTCATCGTAACGGGAACGGCGGGAAGCGGCAAGTCCACGACGGAGGCCTGCATCATCGAAGAGATCAACAGGACGAGGGACTGCCACATCATCACGCTGGAAGACCCCATCGAGTACCTTCACCGCAACCAGATGAGTATCGTATCCCAGAGAGAGATCTCCATCGATACGAAGGACAGTCTTTCCGGGCTCCGGGCGTGCCTGAGGCAGGCACCGGACGTCATCCAGCTGGGAGAGATGCGCGACCTGGAAACGATCCGGACCGCCATGACGGCGGCGGAGACAGGACACCTGATCCTGGCAACGCTCCACACAAGGGGCGCCGTCAATACCATAGACCGTATTATCGATACCTTTGCACCGGAGCAGCAGACGCAGATCCGGATCCAGCTGGGAAGCGTACTGCAGACCGTCGTTGCCCAGCAGCTTCTGCCGGCTGTGGGAGGCGGACGCGTTCCGGCCTTTGAGATCATGCAGGTAACCAATGCGGTACGGAGCATGATCCGGGAAAGCAAGACCCACCAGATCGACAATGTGATCGCCACCGGCGCTGCCGACGGCATGATCTCCATGGACCAGTCGATCCTGGCGCTCTGCCAGGCAGGGAAGATCACAAAGGATACGGCGCTCATCTACGCGGACAATCCGGACCAGATGCGAAGGAGGATCGGCGCGTAAAAGCGCAGTTCCGCGGACGGTAAATGCAGAGGTATGCACGGCGGGGCCGATGGCCTGCGCCTTACTCCTTCCCGGGCCGACGGCCTGCGCCTTACTCCTTCCTTGGCAGAACGATGCGGATCCTCGTTCCGAGGTCTTTCCTCGAGAGGATCTCAAAATGCCCTTCGTGCTTGTCCACGATCCATTTGGCAATGGAAAGTCCAAGCCCCGTGCCGGCGCTGCTCCTTGCCTCGTCCGAGCGGTAGAACCGCTCAAAGATATGCGGCAGCTCCGATTCGGCCATGCCGCAGCCCGTATCCTGCACCTGCAGATAGGGCTCGCCTTTATCCGTATATCCATAGGAAAGCAGGATCTCCTCTCCAGCCGGGGTATATTTGGCGGCATTGTCAATGAGGATCCTCACAGCCTGCTTCATAAGGCCCGGGTCCGCGGTGATCTGCGCGGCCTGCCCGCCGGTCTGCAGACGGTAACGGTGTTTCTCATCGATCATAAGCGATTCTTCAAAGATCTCATTCATCAGCGCATCCGTATGGACAGATTCCGTATGGAGCGCTGTTTTTCCGCTGTCGCCCCGTGCCAGGAACAGGAGCTGCTCGACCAGGTAATTCATATGGTCCGCCTCGTTCCGGATGGCGGTGATGCTTTCATCCAGGATCTTTTCGTCTGTTTTCCCCCATCTGTCCAGCATACTGGCATAGCCCTGGATCACGGCGATCGGCGTCCTGAGCTCATGGGAAGCGTCGTTGACAAAGCGGGACTGCTGCCGGAGCGTATCGCGCATCCGGAGGAGGAGGTTATTCATGGCAGCCTCCACACCGGTCAGGTCTTTATCGCCGAAGGATAAAAGTCCCTCTTCCTGCCCGGGGTGGATATGCTCGATGGCATCCTCGATCAGCTGGTACTTGTCCTCGCTGAAGGACATCCTGCTCAGCTCGTCCGCTTTCAGGGCGATCTCATTGATGGGCGCCAGGATCTTCCGGAAAGCCCGGTCCTCGCGGGGATAGGAAAGGAAAAGATCCGCGATCTGTATGACAAAGAGAGCCAGGCATATGGAAGCGACGACGATCAGGGGCACAAGACAGGGGACGGACAGAAGAAACTGCCCGTCCTTTTCAGATACAAGATAGAAGAGTTCGACCCCCGGATCTTTATTCACGGGTACGGAGAGGATCTCCCGGCTGTATTCCGGAACGATCTTTCCGAATGCCGTGTACTCCTGCGAGGCGCACCAGCCTGCCGAAAGGAGCAGGAATGTCACCAGGACACTGCCCAGGGCACGCAGGAGTTTGTTCCGGATCCAGTACCAGTGCAGGCCCCGGGTGATCGACGTCATCCGCCGTTCGGCTTTATTCTGTTCCTGACTGAATGACATAACCGACTCCCCTGACTGTGCGGATCATTTTCACGCCGAAGACATCGTCGATCTTGGACCGCAGATACCGGATATAGACATCCACGATATTCGTTTCCCCCGCGTAGTCATATCCGCATACACGGGAAAGGAGCGTATCCCTCGACAGGACGATGTCCTGGTTCTCCAGCAGTATTTTCAGCATCAGGAATTCCCTGTTCGTGAGAGTGATCTCATGTCCTGCATACCGGACCTGGTGGCGCCTCTCGTCCAGGACAAGCTCCTGCCAGGTGAGAATCCCTTCTTCTTTGGGTGCGGCGGTACTGCTGCCGGCAGCAGGGTGTGCGGCGTGCAGCTTCAGGGCGACCCGGATCCTCGCGAGAAGCTCCTCGATCGCAAAGGGCTTGGTGATATAGTCCACCGCACCGGCATCCAGGCCCGAGACCTTGTCCATGACGGCGTCCCTCGCAGTGAGAAGGATCACGGGTACTTCCTTCTCCTTCAAAAGACGCCGCAGGACCTCCAGACCGTTCAGGCCGGGGAGCATGATGTCCAGAAGGATCAGGTCATAGGGATCCTTCAGCGCCATTTCCAGCGCTTCCCTTCCGTTTCCGGATTTGGATACCCGGTATCCCTCATGCAGAAGCTCCAGCTCCACGAAACGGGCGAGCTTTTCTTCATCTTCCACCAGCAGTATGCTTGCGCTCATCTGTTAACCTCTTATGACCGGCAGGTCATGACACTGCGATCAGGATTCTTTGAACTCCTCGGAAGCCTGTGCGTTTTCCGGTCCGTTTCCGGTCTGTTCGGGCCTGCGGAATTCGTTCCGTACGTCATTGGCAAAATCCCCTGCTTTTTCCAGAATGGTATTGGCCTTAACGGCGCCGTCATCCCCGCTGAAGGAATAGCGGACTTCGAAGAACAGGGAGATGATCATCGCGGGCAGAAGGATCTGCCAGAAGAAGAACAGGAGAAGGATGAATACGAGAGTAGGCATGGTAAAGATCGTCTCGCCCTTTCTGCGGATGAGGAAGGATGTGCTTCTGATGAAAGCCCAGAAACGTCTTACGGCCCTGCCGATGCTGCGGCCGAGACCCTCGGATTCTTTTTCCTGTTCTTCGACTTTGTCCTTTACGCGGATGTAGTTCGCCTGCTGTTCATACTCCGTGGAGTATTTCTCCTGGCGGGGACCATTGACCTTCCCCTGACGCTCCAGGATCACGATGGCGTCCAGAAGGTCGCCCCCTGCTTCTTCCAGGGCAGCCTTTGCTTCCTCGTAGGACACATTTGCTTTTTCTCTGAGACGTTCGACTTTTTCCAGCATATCCATGTTCATACCTCCAAAATGTCATGTTTTTCCGACGGTTATCTGTTCGATGTAAGAAGAGGATACCGCCGCAGGATGAAAACATCTTGAACGGAACATTAAAAACAGATTAAAGTTCCGGATACGGAAATTTAAAAAGCCTGCATCCGCTGTCCATATTCTAACACAGAATATGGGCCGCGCACGCAGGCTGTAAGATGCTTACTTCGGATGGTGTCCGGGGACCCGCTCCGGAATGACGGGTCAGTCTTCCTCCCTGTCGATGATCGGCGGAACGAATCCGCGGAAGGCCCGCACCATCTTCTTATGGTGGATCACGAAATGGACGGCCGGGCTGTTGAGCTTGGAAACAATGACCATGCGGTCGCCGATGACGGTATAGCTGATGTTGTGGAATACCTGCACCGGATCCTTTTCCAGGAGGAAATTGCCATGGTGCGACGCAAGCTCTTCAACGGCCGCAAGATGGCGCCGGTACTCCTCATAGGTGTACGGAATATCCGTTTCCACGAAAAGCTCCGACAGGTCCAGGGACAGGGGAGAGGCTTCAAACTGTTCCCGCGAAAGATCCGGTACGGTCAGATGGATCCGCTTTTCGGATAAGAAGGCTTCCAGTGTCTTCCGGTATTCTCGCACATGGTGCCGGATCTGTTCCTGCTCCTCCTGCAAAAGACCGCCTCTTTCCATCATGGCAGCCAGGAGGTCTTCCGGAATCAGGCCAAGAGGGAGAGAGCCGCAGAATCCGATGCGGTCCTCTCCTTTCCAGGATGCCTGCAGGAT
>CAMNCY010000010.1 GCA_946534785.1 uncultured Lachnospiraceae bacterium
TCGTAATATCCGAAATAGTCCGGCAGCCGGTCAGGAGCATGATGTACGCAAGCTCCTTCCGAAGTTTCTGAATGTACAGGGAGAGTCCTTCCTCCCGGCCGCCGTGGGCCGCTATGGCAAACGGCCGTCCTATCATGGCTGCGTCGGCGCCCAGTGCCAGGACCTTGAAAATATCGGCCCCCGTACGGATGCCGCCGTCTATGAAGACGGGATACTCCGGGCCGACGGCAGCGCGGATTTCCGGAAGCACTTCGGCAGTCGCAGGCGCATCCTCAAAATGCCGGCCGCCGTGGGAGGATACGATAACGGCAGCAGCGCCGGCCCTCTTTGCGGTAAGTGCCCCTTCCGACGTCATTACACCTTTTACGATCAGCTTCAGTCCGCTTTTTTCCATGAGTGTACGAAGATCCTCTTCGGACTTGGGGACACCCTTGTGCCCGTGCTTTTCCAGGGCGGGGAGTCCTGCCGAATCCACGTCCATTGCCATATACTGCGCGCCTGTCTCACGAAGCGTAAGAGCCTTCTGCAGGGCATAGGGAAGCTCCCAGGGCTTTACGGTGGAGATCATCCTTCCTTCGCTTCCGGCAAGCAGGGGGAGAAGGCTGATAAAGAAGTTCTCATCCGGCGTATCTCCGGAAAAACAAATGATTCCCTCTTCCCGGCAGGCTTTCAGCATCATTTCATTGAATTCGAGATCCTTCATGTATCCGTTATAATTAAATGCCATGCCGCCCAGGGGCGCGGCCATCAGCGGAAAGGTAAGCGCCTTATCCAGGATCCGGACGGAAAGGTCCGGATCTTTTGCTGTATACAGAGTGTTCATATTGATCTTAACGGACTGCAGGTATTCCCGGCAGACGGTGAAGCTCCGCCCGTTTCCGTAAGCGCCGACACCCGGGAGCTGTCCTTTGCAGGCGATACCGTTGCAGTCCGGACAGACTCTGCAGTTCGGCGCCATTACCGTGCGCGCGTTCTCAAGTAATTCCTGGTAGGTCATGATGAACCCCTTTCTCAGGACGGATATCCCAGCTGCAGGGAGATCTGCCGTCCCGTATCTTTGACCGCTTCAATAACTGCCGGCAGTTTTTCGCTGCTGATCTCGGCAATGCTTCCCGATACGCTGACCGCCCCTACGCAGGTACTCCTGTAATCAAACACAGGGGCGCCGATATTGCGCCTGTCCGGGAGATACTCACAGTTATCGATCGCCCATCCGTTCCGTCGCACCTCCCATAGATGGACGCGGTAGGCGCGTGTGTCAGTGATCGTGCTGGCGGTATACCTCTCCAACGGCTTTTCGGCAAGGATGATGTCCAGTTCTTCCCCGGACAGGGCGGAGAGCATGCATTTTCCGATGGAGGAGGGGTAGATCGGGTTGTCCGTTGCGATCTCGGTATGGCTGATCTCCGTAATATTCCCGACCCGGCCCAGCAGAATGATCTTTCCTTCCCGGATCCGTCCGAACTGGACGGTCAGGCCAAGCCGGTCGTGAAGCTCCGTAAGGTAAGGAAGAGCTGCTGTCTGCAGTTCCAGACTGTTGATATGGAGACTTGCCAGCTGTGTGACCATATAGCCGCAGTAATAGCGTCCTGACGGAGACTTGATCAGATACCCCCTGCGGCAGAGTGTTTTCAGCAGACGGTGCACCGTTGTTTTCGAGAGTCCGCTTCTTTGGGTGATCTCGGAAAGTGTCATCGGATCCTGGGAACGCACGGTAAGCTCCAGGAGATCGAGGATCCTTTCCGCACTTCTTTCACTGTTATTGTCGTTTTCGCTGCTTTTCATAATATTCCCCCTATGCATTATTTTATCAGATTATTCCGCAGCATGAAACGGCAGGACCACAGTATGGAATGGTGATGTTGCACAATTATTCACAGAATTTATAATTTTATTTGGTACAAAGTCCTAAGCATGCATTAGAAAGGAGAATTACCATGTTTCAATCTTATGCATCATCAAGTGTAAATCCCGACGCCCGTCTTGCGGGTAAAGAAGCGGCAGCCGGTGTAAAGAATGACGGCCTGAAGGCGGCCTTTGTTTACATGAGCTGCGACTACAATGTCGGGGAGGTCCTTGCGGGGGCAGCAGAAGTACTGCCGGGCGTACCGCTCTTCGGCAACACCAGTTTTACCGGAGTGATCACACAGGAGGGGTATATCGGCGGCGATAAGCCTTTTGTCGGGATCCTTGCGTTCGCGGATCCGGAACTTACCGTCGGCGTGGCCGCGGCACCCAAGGATGGCTGCAGCATTAAGACCGGTACGGAGATCGCAAAAGAAGCCATGAAATCCGCCGGCCGGACAGATGCCCCGGACTATTTCTATATGGCGGCTTCACCCGCGGAGGAAGAGGATTATCTGGAGGGCATCTGCAGCGTCATCGGAAGGGTACCGTTCTTCGGCGGTTCCGCTGCGGATAACTCGATCGAAGGAAAATGGCTGCTGTATGCGGACGGCAAGTGTTTTGCAGACGGCTGCATCGCGGCATTTTTCTGGGGCGGCGCGAAAATGGCCAATGTCTATACCGGCGCCTACCGGGAGACCGGTGATTTCGGAATCATCACCAAAGTGGCGGACAGAAGGCGCCTTGTTGAGATCGACGGCGAGCCGGCACTGAAAAAATATGCGGACTGGCGCGGACTGAACGTCGATGACATCAAGGGCGGCGATCTTCTGGTCGCAACGATCACATCCCCGCTGGGCGTTAAGGACCGTCTCGGAAAGCTGATTGCGATCCGTCATCCCATGGGAGGAAATGACGATCTGTCCATGAACTGCGGCAACAATCTTGCGGAAAAGACCTGCGTGATCCGTATGGAAGCGACCGTTGACGAACTGATCGATTCCACCGGGAACACACTGAAGGAGCTGATCGCGAAGATGCCCGGCAAGCCCGTTGCCTTCCATCTTGTCCACTGCGGCGGAAGAAGGGCCGGTATCGGAGACAGGATCGGAGAAGTCGCAAAGCAGCTGAAAGAAGCGGCAGGCGATGTTCCGTTCATCTGCGAATTTACCTTCGGCGAATACGGGTTCGAGCGGGACGGCCAGAACACCTGCGGCGGTCTGATGCTTTCCTTCACGGGATTTTATGAATAATAAAGGAGGAGGATCAAGATGAAACAGTATGAATTATTCATTAACGGTGAGTTCATTCCCAACGGCAGCAGGGAAATGATCGATGTCATCAATCCGGCTACGGAGGAAGTGATCTCCCGGGTTCCCAAGGCAACGGAAGAAGATGTGGCAGCTGCGGTCGATGCGGCGTATGAGGCACAGAAATCCTGGGCAAAAGTCCCGGCGATTCAGAGAGCCCATTACCTGATGGAGCTTGTCGATCTGGTAAAGGAGAACCGCGAGATGTTCGCCCGCACCAATTCCGAGGAAATGGGCAAGCCCCTTGCGCAGTCCATGGATGAAGCCGGCTGGCTTGCCGACTATATCACATATTTTGCGGCTATGGCCCGCCATATCAAAGGCGAGATCATCCCCAGCGACCGTCCGAACGAGAATATCTTCCTTTACAAGATGCCTCTGGGCGTCATCGCCGGCATCATGCCCTGGAACTTCCCGCTGTTCCTCATCGGACGTAAGGTAGCGCCCGCCCTGATCGCAGGCAATACCGTTGTCCTGAAGCCCTCAAGCGATTCCCCGAACGGCTGTTATGAATTCGCAAAGCTGGTCGCAAAGAGCTCTCTTCCCAAGGGTGTCATCAATGTGATCACCGGCTCCGGCGCCGTCGTGGGCGATGCGCTGTCGAAGAATCCGAAGGTCGCGATGGTATCCATGACCGGCAGTACTGCCGCCGGCAAGAAGATCATGGCAACTGCAGCCGCGAACGTAACGAAGGTCTCCCTCGAACTCGGTGGCAAGGCGCCCGTCATCGTCATGCGGGACTGCGACCTGGATGCGACCATCGAGCACGTCTACAATTCCCGTATCATCAACACCGGGCAGGCCTGCAACTGCGCAGAGCGTATCTATGTGCAGGAGGATATCTATGATGCCTTCGTGGAGAAGATCGTAGCCCGCTTCAAGGGAACGACCTATGGCAACTCCCTTGAAGGAACCTTCGACATGGGTCCCATGGTCAACAAGGCACAGCAGGAGCATGTGGACGAGCTGGTAAAGAGCGCGGTCGAAGAAGGCGCGACCATTGCCTGCGGCGGACATAAGACCACAGTAGGCGGCAAGGGATACTTCTATGAGCCCACGGTCATCACCGGCTGCAAACACGGTATGCGCATCATGAAGGAAGAGATCTTCGGACCTGTCCTTCCGATCACGACCTTCAAGACACTGGATGAAGCGATCGAGATGGCAAACGACTGCGAATTCGGCCTGACGTCTTCCATCTATTCCCAGGATTGGGATACCATCATGCGCGCGCTGAACGAGATCCATTTCGGCGAGACCTATGTCAACCGCGAGCACTTCGAAGCCTTCCAGGGCTTCCATCAGGGCGTACGTCAGTCCGGCCTGGGCGGAGACGACGGCGAGCACGGCCTCGAAGAGTTCCTGGAGACCCACATCTGCTATGTGGACTATGATCTGAAAACGCAGGGAAAATAAAACGTCCCTGTAAACCTTCTTTAACAGTGGGTGAATGAATGCCCCCGGCGGTGTCCGAAAGGACGCGGCCGGGGGCAGCGTCGTTCATTGACAATAACGCTTTCGGAATATATTAACAGATGCGGGATAAACTGCGGATCGAAAGAAACAGATTTCCAAACGAAAGCCGGGCCGTTGAGGGGCGCGGGGGGAATTGCTACAATAACAGTACAGAGTCGACGCTGTAAGCAGTTTTTGGGAGGTGCACATGAATCACGCCGGACTGGATGAGACGGATCGGAAGATCCTGGAGCTTCTGAAGGAGAACGCAAGACTGACCTTTTCCGAGATCGGGGAGAAAACGGGCATTACCCGGGTCAGTGTGAAGAACCGGATGGCGGCTATGGAAAAGTGCGGCGTGATCCGCGGGTATAAAGCGATCGTGGATCCCACCATGGTGCCGGAGGGCGTGAAATTTTTCCTGGACGTGGAAGCGGTGCCGGAATTCTATGAGGAAGTGCTGGAAGCGCTGTGCCTGAGTCCGCTTATCCGGAAGGTCTATGCCGTTTCCGGGGAATGCAGGATCCATGCAGACGGCTTCTCTCCCAATCAAAGCCAGCTGAATCTTTTTGCCAACGGGCTTTACCGAAAGACGAAGGGCGTAAGGCGCATCAGCTGGCAGCAGGTCATTGCGGCCTATAAGGACGAGGATGGAGGCGTAGACTATGTACGATGTAAAGAACCTGAGCATATGGAAAAATGACGGAAAAACAAGAGATCTTTCCGGGCGGGAGACGGTAAAACTCCTGCAGGTCCCCGGCAGGACGGTGCTGATCCGGATGGACGGGAGCTTTCTGGAAAAAGATATCTCCGAGCTGAGCCTTTCGGTCCGTGCCTACAACTGCCTGAAACGGGCGCATTGCCACACGGTCGGGGATATCCTGGCATTTACGGAGGAAGACGGGTCGGGACTTATGCAGATCCGGAACCTGGGGACCAAAAGCGCGAACGAGATCCTGCAGCGGCTGGAGGAGTACCAGGAAGAGGTCCGGAAGGAGCAGGGGATCCCCTGTTCAAACAAAAAACTGGTAAAGCCGGCAAAAAAGACCATGGATATGGAAATCGAAGCCTTCGGGCTTTCGGAGTACGCCTATGGAAGGCTGAAAAAATGCGGTGTCCGGAGGGTCCGCGACATTTACGGCCTGACCCCCGAAAGCGATCCCGGCTGGCCTGCCGTCAGGGAACTTTTTGACCGGCTTCCCCACTATCAGCCGTAGGACGGCCTTACACGGAGTATTGATCATCAAAGGAGAATGCGCATGAAATTATGTATCGATGACGCCAATGTGGAACAGATCCGAAGGATCCTGGAATACTACCCGGTCGACGGCGTATCCACCAATCCCTCGATCCTGGCAAAGACGGGACGGCCGCCCTATGAGGTCCTGCGGGAGATCCGCTCCCTCATCGGGCCGGAGGGAGAGCTCTTTGTGCAGGTGCTTTCCCCGAAGGCGGAAGGAATGGTGAAGGAAGCTAAGAAGATCACGGCGGAACTCGGCAGGACGACACTGATCAAGATTCCCTGTGTCCCGGAGGGCTTCAAGGCCATGAAGCAGCTGAAGAAAGAGGGGATACGCTTTATCGGTACGGCGGTCTATACGGCCATGCAGGGGATCCTGGCCGCAAAATGCGGCGCGGAATATGTGGCGCCCTACGTGAACCGGATCGACAACATGGGGTATGACGGCGTGCAGGTCGCAAGAGACATTCACGATGCCATTACCGCCAACGGCCTGGACAGCGGCCTTCTGGCTGCCAGCTTCAAGAATTCGCAGCAGGTGCTGGAGCTTGTCCGGTACGGCGTCAAGGCCGTGACCGTATCGCCGGATGTCTTTGACGGTTTTGTAAAGAACGCTGCGATCGATGCGGCTGTCCGGCAGTTCACGGAGGATTTCGAAGGCCTTGCCGGAGAAGGGAAGACCATGGCCGACTGCTGAAGAGGGGCAGGACAGAATGCGGCATGCCGTGCGCGGCCTTTTCCCTGACAGGCGCTTCCTGCACCTTGCGCGGGAAAAACGACATCTTGCGCAGATTCCGGGAATGAAACTTTCTTTCTGTCATAATCGGTTCCATCAGGAAACCATTATGAACAGGAGGAAAGAAGATGAGCAGATTTTCACGTGAAAAGGACGCGGAAGTCGTCCGCCGCCGTAAGGATGAGTATGTAAGTGAAGCCGGAAAGGCAAAGCACAAGAAGAATATCAAACTTCTTTTTGTCATATCCCTTGCCCTCACGATCCTGCTTTCGGTGCTTAACTGGGGCGTGATCTCCGGATGGGGAAAGGTAAAGATCTCCCGTATGACCCTCAGCGGAACGAACGGAGAGAAGATTAGCGTTCTGCTGTATAAACCCGAGAGCGCAACGGCCGATACGCCGGCGCCTGCCGTGATCTGCTATCACGGAAATGCAGGCAATGCCAGGAACCATGAATCGTGGGCAGTCGAGTTTTCCCGCCGCGGCTTTGTAGTCGTCGTTCCCGATATGCTCGGTGCCGGCAATTCCGACAATACGGCATCGGAACTGATCGACTATGAGACCATGTTCGTCAACGGCTTTGAAGTTTATGACCACGTGCTGGACATGGACTACGTGGATCATGAGAACATCTTTACGGCAGGTCATTCCATGGGCGGTACGACAGCCTACGCCGTAGCTGCGGAAAAGAACGCGAAGGGCGTCCTGATCGCATCCAACCGCACCGCTTCCCACCTTGCCAAGAAGAAGGACGAAGCCAGCGTCGCTCTTTATGAGAAGATCCAGGGCTATGTCGGTGACGTTATCATGGTCTACGGTGATGTGGAAAAGGGAATTGACGAGCAGGCCATGTGCGATCTCGTCAACGGCTGGATCACGGCAAAGGTCGAGCGCGGCTATACGCCCTATGAAGGCCTGGTATATGAAAAGACAGACACCATTATCGGCTCCTTTGAGGAAGGAAATGCACTCAAGGCTTCCATTGACCATAACCGCGTTCATGAAGCGGCTTTTGTAAGACAGGAAACGATCGGAAAGCTGGTCGATTTCGCCCAGCAGGCAGCAGACAGTGTTCCGAATTATATCGATGCATCTGACCAGGTATGGATGGCAAAGGATTATATCGGTCTTGCAGCTGTGCTTGTCTTCGGTGTTCTGATCTGTGCTTTCGCGCTTCTTCTGATTGAGACCGTCCCTTATTTTGCCGATGTGAAAAAAGCACCTGCCCGGAACATCGGACTTCGCGGAAAAGGAATGGCCGTTACCGTTGCCCTCGGCATCATCCTTCCGTTCATCATCCTCAAGACCAATGCGTTCAATCTGGGCAATGCGCTCCTGGATTACGGAACCCCCGAATTTACCGAAATGAAGCTTCCGGATCTCGTTCAGGGAATCGGACCCTTCCATCTCACCTACGCCGGTATCTCCATGGCGATCGTGATCGGACTTACACTGTGCGGTGTCGTCGGCTTTACGATTTTTTTCCTGACGGACGGAAGAAAAGATAAGCTGATGCCGGTCGATCTCGGACTTACGGAGAATGACGGCAGGATCACCTTCATGACTCTGTGGAAGCCCTTCGTCCTGATGCTGATCGTGGTCGCGGTCGCCTTCGGCTACCTTCAGCTGCTGGAGGATCTTACCGGAACGACGCTCTACTGCTGGTTCTTCGGTTTTAAGGCGATCCCGATGAACAAGGTACAGTATTACCCCGTCTACATGATCGTATGGATGTGCTGCTTTGTCTTCGCCAGTTTCACGCTGAACGTGGAGCGCAGGCTTCCCACGACCGGAAACGATGTCCTGGATACGGTGCTGCAGGTCATCTTCAACGTCTTCATGGTCACCTTCACGATCATCGCCGTTATCGTGATCTGCTGGTGCGATGAGAGCTACAGCCTGCATCTTCCCGCTTTTATCGCTTCTTATGAAACGGATGTGGCAAAGATCTGGGGCATGCCGGTCGGAATGGCAGTCGCCTCCGCCGGATCCACGATCCTGTTCAAGAACACACGCAATACATGGCTGTGCGCATTCCTGATGGGAGCAGTCGCCGCACTCATGGCATGCACATACGGTCTTCTCAGAATTTACGGTTAATGGTTCCTGATATATGAAATGACCGGTAAAACGGCAAAAGCCCCTGCAGCGTTGAAGCTGCGGGGCTTTTGTCTTGATGCGCCAGAAAAGACGCGGCGGCCGGTTCCTCCGGCAGAATCAGTGCATGAATTCGGTAAAACGGATCAGGAAGTCCTTTCGCCGGTTCCTGGACAGCGGGACCGATGCGCCGTCGCTTAAGATCACTTCCTCCCCGGCGATCCGCCGGACCTGCCGGAGATTGATCAGATAACTCTTATGGATCCGGAAGAATCCGTGTTCGCACAGGGTGTCCTCGATATCCCGCATGCGACCGGGGTATTTTTGGGTCTTGCCGTCTGTATGGACGGCGATGTCGTGGGAGAAGGATTCCACGTAAAGGATCGTGCGGATATCGATAACGTCAATGCCGTCCCGGCTCCGGAAATCGATGCAGACCGGTTTATCCGCAGATATGAGGCCAAGGAGGGTCCGGACCTTTTCCTTCAGGACGGCTTCATCGACCGGTTTCAGCAGATACCCGTAAGCGTGGACCTCATATCCCTCCACCGCATACTCGGGAAGTGCCGTGAGGAACAGGATCTGGACCTTTTCATCCCGCCGGCGGAGTTCCTTTGCCGCCTGCATGCCGTTCATCTTCAGCATCTGGATGTCCAGGATCAGAATGTCCGTGAGTTCGGAGTATTGGAAAAGCAGCTCTTCCGCGCTTCCGAACTGGCATATGTCGAAGGTCTCCCCAAGCTCTGCTTCCAGAGAGCGCAGGGCTCTTATGATCTTTTCGCGGATGGCCGCGTTATCATCGCAGACCGTAATATGGTAAAGCATGGATCAGGCCTCCTGTCCGATCAGCGGGATCGTGATGTACGCGGAAAAAACATCCTTTTCCGTGGAGATATTCAGCTCTCCGCCATAGATGGCAAGGGCTTTGCGGACGTTTTTGATACCGTACCCGTGCTGCAGGGTATCTTTTTTGGTGGTCGCCGGGCTGCCGCGGACGAACCGGAGATCACCGCGGCAGCTGTTGGAGATCACACCGAGAAAGCAGCCGGCAGAGCAGCTGCCCCGGATGTTGATGAAACGGTCCTTTCCGTCAAACCGGGCAGCCGCTTCGATCGCGTTGTCCAGAAGATTGCCGAAGATAATGACGGTGTCCACGCTGGAAACAAAGCGGCAGGCGGCGTAATCCACCTGTGCCTGTACGGAAATGCCGGCTTCCTTTGCCGCGTGCATTTTCTCCGAGAGAAGCTGGTCCAGGATGGGATCTCCCGTCTCCGTTTCAGGCCGTTTCCATTGTGCCTGGGTGTTCAGGTCATGAAGATACTCCCTTGCCTGTCCTGTTTTTCCCTGTTCGAGCAGGGCATCCAGTGCCATGTAGTGGTTCTTCATATCATGGTAGATCGAATGGATGTGTTCCTCATTCTCGGCCTTCTGGCGCAGGGCCTTCAGTTCGTATTCACTGGAGAGGATCATCTCCCGGACCTGCCGGGCATCCAGTTCCAGATAATAGTAGCGTTCGATCATGACGATGCAGATATAGAGAGCGCCGGACAGCAGGAAGCTTATGATCACCGGCTCTGTCCTGCCCGTTCCCGCATTGTAGGAGCCGAGCATGATCGTGCGCGTAATGATCCCGCCAAGCGTGCAGGCAAGATAGGAGGCCAGGAGGGAGGCGGAGATGCCGCGGAAACGGCTGATCGGAACGAAATGCAGGAAACCGGCAAAGACCGCGAACAGAAGGACCGTATCAAATAAGGCCAGGACGATGCCGGCAGCAGGTATGGGAAAAACACGCGCCGCGGCGTTTTCAATCCCGAAAAGGCGGGCAATGCCGATGAACATCTGCGTGATCGTTACGAGAAAGGTCGTACTGAGGGAAATATGAAGGCGGGTCAGCGTATCTTCCGCAGTAATCAGGGAAAGGATCAGGAAGTAGACAAGACCCCGGTAGGGGATACGCAGGAAATATCCGAACGGGATCCCGGAGCTCACAAGATACAGGGGGAGCAGCAGGAAAAATGCGCAGCAGCCGGCCAGACGTCTTCTCCGGAAGACATGGAAGTCTTCGAACTGCCGGAAGAACCAGACCGTCAGGGGAATCTCCATTATGAAGCTGAGAACGGGCTTGAAAGCGTTCATTCGGATGGCTCCTCCCACGGCCGGATGGCCGGTGCAATGCCGATTGACGATAAATGTTTTTATTATGTAATATTATCATATGCCCGAAGGGGCAGTGAATAACAGAGGCGGTAGAATTTCCATGAGACAGATAGAACGCACCACAAACGAAAACGGCAGGGCATACGCCATCCGGGCCATCCGGGAGAACATCATATCCCTCGACCTGGCCCCGGGAATGCATGTCAGCGCCAATGACCTGACGGCGGAGCTCGGCCTTTCGAGAGGTCCCATCCGGGAGGCTCTGAACGAGCTGAGCAAGACCGGGATCGTGGAGGTCTATCCCCAGAGCGGCTGCCGCATTTCCCTGATCGACGAAGAGGTCATCAATGAAGCCAGGTTCTTCCGCAGGTCCCTGGAATGCGCGATCGCCGGAGAAGCCGCCCAGAAGGCTTCCGAAGAGGACATCCGCGCGCTGGAGGAAAACATGGTCCTCCAGAATTTCTATCTGGAGAATCATCTGGGCGAAAAGCTCCTGGAAGCGGATGACGGTTTCCACAAGAAGCTGTTTGAGATCGCCGGCATGCAGAACGTCTATGACCTGATGAAAAACTTCTGTATTCACCTGGACCGTCTGCGCCGCCTGTCGATCCGCACCATCAAGGACATCCGCATCGTGGAGGATCATCAGAAGATCCTGCAGGCCATACGGGAAGGCCGGGCGGAAGATGCGGGCAGGCAGATGAAGGAACACCTGAACCGCGATACCACCGACATTCTTACCATCCGGAAACAGAACCCCGATTATTTTTCCTGAAAACAGTGTGAAAATAATACTTTGCCCGCTGCCGGGCCATTGACAAACCGGCAGTGGAAGCGTATTATGATCTTAACAAACAAACTAGCATGCAAGCAGGCAAGCAAAGACCTGCCGGTTAAATAAGGAGACAACGACATGAAAATGAAAGCAGTTCGCGTATTTGCACCGGAAGACATGAGAGTCGTTGAGATCGATAAGCCCGAGATCGATGCGGAAAAGAATGTCCTTATTAAAATGAAAGCCGCCGGTATCTGCGGAAGTGACAGAGGGATTCTGCACGGAACGAACGCGGCAGCGACCTATCCCCGTATCATCGGTCACGAGATCGTGGGTGTTGTGGAGAAGGTCGGAGAAGGCGTGACCAGGGTAAAGCCCGGCGACAGAGTCATCATCGACCAGGTCACCAGCTGCGGCCACTGCTATGCCTGCCGTAAGGGAAGACCCAATGTCTGCTTCAATCTGAAGGTCAAGGGGGTCCACATCGACGGCGGTTACAGAGAGTGGATGACCTGCAATGAAAACGACTGCTATATCCTTCCGGATTCCCTGGAGTACAAGGACGCCGTCATGATCGAGCCCACCACGATCGCCGTTCAGTCCTGCAGCCGCGCACAGCTCGAAGAGATCGATGATCTCCTGATCATCGGCGCAGGCGCGCTCGGAACTTCCCTGATCAGGATCGCAAAGCTCTATAAGCCCCATAAGCTCATTGTTTCCGATATCGACAATGAAAAGCTCGCAAATGCCCTGAAGCTTGGCGCGACGGATGTCATCAACAGCAGGGAAGAAGATCTGGAGACGGCTGTCAAGAAGCTGACAGACGGCTACGGTCCTACCGTTACGATTGATGCAGCGTGTGTAAAGGGAAGCCTTCTTTCCGCCATCAAGGTGACCGGCCCTGCCGGAAGAGTCATTACCATGGGCTTTTCCGTCAATCCGGAGGAGGTCAACAACTTCCTGATCACTTCCAAGGAGCTGGATATCCGCGGAAGCCGTCTGCAGAACCGCAAGTTCCAGCAGGTCATCGACCTTATCAATGAGGGCAAGGTCGATCTTAAGGGCAGCGTTTCCCATACTTTCCCCATTACGGAGGCTGTCGAAGCATTCCGTTTTGCGGATTCCGGAGACCCGTCCATCAGCAAGATCGCTCTTACGTTTGACTGATTGCCCGGCCATGCCGGGACCGGACAGCATTCGGGATATTCATACCGGCCGGACATAACCGGCAATCGGGAGAACTTATCGGAAGCAGGACCGCACGAAAGCAGTTGCGGGCCTGCTTCTTGTTTTTGCATTCGGAAGAATATATGATTCTATTCAGGAAAAGGAGCATTTATTTATGACCGAAATGCAGCATGCACAGCAGGATAAGGAGATCCGGAACCTTCCGGAAGAAGCGGGGAACAGGGACCGCACCATCGTCAGGACAAGCCTTCTGGGAATCGGGGCCAACGTCCTTCTGGCGGCTGTCAAAGCAGTCGTCGGGTTCTTTACGGGATCCATTGCCATTTCCCTTGATGCCGTCAACAACCTGTCGGATGCCGGCTCCGGGATCATTACGATCGCGGGGACCCGGCTTGCGGCAAAGAGACCGGACAGGCAGCACCCTTACGGGCACGGCAGACTGGAATACCTCAGTGCCATGGCGCTGGGCGCCATCATCATGTCGGCCGGTCTTACGTCCTTCCAGGAATCGGTCCGGAAGATCCTGCACCCTGTCCGTCCCGGTTATACGGCCATATCGCTTGCCATTGTGGCCCTGTGTATCCTGGTCAAGGTATTTCTGGGAAGATACACCATAGGGACGGGGCGGAGCGCCGGCTCCGAGCCCCTTGTCAATGCCGGGAAAGACGCGCTTATGGATGCTTTTCTGAGTGCGTCGACGTTGGCGGCCGCCCTGATCTTCCTTCTGACCGATATTTCGTCGGAAGCCTGGATCGGCTGCCTGATCTCCGTCTTTATCATTCGGGCCGGCTTTGAGATGATCATGAATACCGTTTCCGAACTGCTTGGAAAAAGAGTGGATGCCGGCCTTGTGCACAGAGTGCAGAAGACGGTGGAAGAGTTCCCGGAGGTATACGGCGTATACGATCTGAATTTCCATGATTACGGGCCCGGGAGAGTTGCCGGTTCGCTGCAGGTGGAAGTGGAGGATACCATGCCGGCCTGGAAGGTCAGTGATCTCATCCGCCGTATCAAAAAAACGGTCTATGAGGATCACCGGGTCCTTCTGACGGCAGTAGGCATCTATGCCATGAATACCGGGGATGAAAAAGCCGCGGTACTTCGCAGACAGGTCACGGACATTGCGATGGAATATGAACATGTCCTTCAGGTACATGGCTTTTACCTGAAGGACAATATGATCCAGTTCGATATACTGATCGATTTTGACGAGAAGGATCCCGCCGCGCTCTGCGATGCGATCCGGGATAAGATCCGGGCCCTGCACCCCGAACTCGAGGTCAGGATGTTCTGGGACGCGGATTACAATTTTTCCGAATGAGATACGCAGCCGGCGGTATGCCCGCCGGGCAGCGTGCAGCAGACCCGCCGGGGAGTCTTTTCACCGGACCGGGAAGGTCTCCTTCAGGAAGGACAGAAGAAGCTCGCCCATGACCGGACTGCCATCGATATAGCTGCCGTGATCAGCGCCGTCCACGATGATGAGCCGGGCATCGGGAAGGCCGCGGGCGAGGCGGTCGGTCTCCGTCCGGAGGATGAGGTCGTGCTCGCCGGCGGTCACCAGTACGGGGATCCGGATCCGTTCCAGGGAGGCCGGATCGATATGCGGCTCTGTCAGCATGAGTGTGATCAGGGGATCCGGAGATTTTTCGTTGATTTCCGTAAATTCCTTTACGAAAGCGGGGTCGACGCCCTCCGGCGTAAGATTCGTTCCGCTGACGGCCATGGCGCCGAGCGTCCCGGGATGGGCGATCTCCAGAAGGAGTGCAATGATCCCGCCGTCGCTGTGCCCGTAAAGAGCCGGTTTTTCCAGCCCGAGCAGACGGATGAACTGATAAATGTCCTCCGCCATATCCGCGTAGTGGTATTCGTCAAGCCGCGGATTTTTCCCGTGTCCCCTTGAATCGGGCGCCAGGACGCGGAAGCCGGCCTCTGTCAGCTGGCTGATGAGAGTATCGAAAAGATGGTGGTCCTCTCCGTTTCCGTGCAGCAGGATCACGGGACGCCCTTCCCCTTCATCCGCATAGTACAGGGATATACCGTTCACTTCTGCCAGATGGTCCGCTTCGTACATCATTTTATCCTCCGTCTTTTACATTTCTTTCCTGCAGGAAAAATTAAACTGGATGAAAACAGGATTTGCAGTATTATTATAATATGCCTTGATTCTGTCGTCTAAATCATTTGGAATCTGACAGGTTTTCGGAAGGCCGGATCGGGAAATGGCCGGGGTGTCATGCGGGGGCAGAGAAAGAGAACAGAATGGCAAAAACAAAGGATATGAGTGAAGGCAGTATCGTATGGCAGATCATATGGTTCTCCCTTCCTTTGATGTTCGGAAATATTTTCCAGATGCTCTATAACACCGTGGACGTCATCGTCGTCGGGAATTTCGTCGGTAAGGAAGCGCTCGCTGCCGTAGGTTCCACGACGACGATCGTCAACATGTTCGTGTTCTTCTTCAACGGATTCTCCGTAGGCGCCGGTGTTCTGATCTCTCATCATTTCGGTGCAAAGGATGAGAAGAACCTGCACCTTGCCATTGAGACGACAATGGGACTGACCTTCCTTCTGTGCGTTATTTTTACAGCGGTCGGCATCCTGGCGGTCCGGCCGATGCTGGAGTTTATGGCAACGCCGGAGGATGTTTTTGCGGATGCGTCGACCTATCTTAAGATCTACCTTGCCGGGATCACGGGACTTCTGATCTACAACATCGGAAGCGGGATCCTGCGCGCCGTGGGAGATACGATACGGCCGCTCATGTTCCTCATACTGACCAGTGTCCTGAACATCATCCTGGACCTTGTCTTCGTGATCGTTTTCCGGATGGGGATCGCGGGAGTGGCTTATGCGACGATCCTTTCCCAGATGGTCTCGGCGGTCCTGACGCTCTTGCTCCTTACCAGGACAAAGGAGATCTACCGGTTTATCTGGAAGGATCTTCGCATTGATCCTTCCGTGACGATAAAAGTGTTCGGCGTGGGCCTTCCCGCCGGTATACAGTCCGTGATCACCGCATTCTCCAACACATTCGTGCAGTCCTATGTGAACCGGTTCGGTTCGGATGTCATGGCCGGATGGAGCTGCTATAACAAACTGGACCAGTTCATCATGCTGCCCATGCAGAGCATGGCAATGGCGGCAACAACTTTTGTCAGCCAGAATATCGGAGCGGGAAGACGGGAGAGGGCAAACCGGGGAACAGGCATCACGATCCTCATGTCGATCGCGGTAACAGCCTTGATCTCAATGATACTGTTCCTGTTCGCGCCGCAGGCAAACGGACTCTTCACAAAGGACAGTTCCGTCATTCTGTACGGTGTCCTGTTCCTTCGGACCAATGTTTTCTTCCTGCTGTTCAACTGTGTCAACCATGTACTGGCGGGCGCGCTCAGGGGAAGAGGAGACTCCAAGGGGCCGATGGTCATCATGATCCTGAGCTTTGTGGTGCTCCGCCAGATCTATCTGTTTGTTTTTACAAGATTCATTCTCAATACGCCTCAGGTGGTGGGGCTTGGCTATCCCGTGGGATGGGTCGCCTGCTGCATCATAGAGGTCACCTACTGGTTCGTGAAGCATCGGCGGGCATAAGGAGCAGAAATGGAATATTTAAAAAAGGGAATAAAAGTCGGAATCCGGGAAATGACTGCGGAAGACTGTGCGGATATCGTACGCTGGCGGAATACGGAAAAGGTCCGCAGTCATTATGTTTACCGCGAGGAGTTTACGCTCGAAACAGAAAAGAAATATTTTGAGGACCAGGTCCTTACCGGAAAGGTCTTTCAGTACATCATCTGTGAGCTCGACAGAGACGGAAGAGCTATCGGCAGTGCTGTTTTCAAGGATTACCGGCCGGAAGAGAGGCAGATCGAGTATGGCCTGTTCATCGGAGAAGAAGATACTGACGGAAAAGGCTTAGGCAAAGAGGCGTCACAGCTATGTATTGCCATGGCTTTTGAAAAATTTGATGTAGACAGAGTGCTGGGACGTATCTTCCATGATAATATCGCTTCTCTGGTCTCTCACATCCGGATCGGGATGTTCCCGTGCGGTTATATTAAGGATGTGCAATGCACGGATGGTGAGGTCAAGGATATGGTGCTTGTGGCAGCGGAAAAGGAGAGATTTACGGCTCTGATGAAGGCTGCCGAAAGAACGGATAAAGACCGGTAAAGAGAGGAAAAACAGTCTGTGAAATGGGAATGGCTCCTGCTTATACCTGCTACGTTCTGTATCCTGTACGGGATCATGGTCTTAGGGATCGGATCCGGTACAGGCTTTTTCCTTGTGTGGTTCCTTCTGGGAGGGCTGTTCCTTCTTCTTATTCCGGCTATCGGACTGCGGATATGGATGTATATTCCCCGGCCGGTGACAGTCGGTCTTGCCGTACTGCTTACAGCCGGCATTGTGATTTTCCTGACTGTTGAGGGGAAAATTCTCGGGTGTTTCGGGTCTGTCCCGGAAAAAGATCTGGATTATCTTATCGTCCTGGGTGCGCAGGTCTATGAAAGCGGTCCCAGCGTCGTCCTGCAGTACCGTCTGGATGCGGCGGCGGAGTATCTTCTGGAGAATCCGCGGACGCAGTGTATCGTAACGGGAGGACAGGGATATAACGAGCCTTTTGCGGAAGCGGAAGGCATGCGGGACTATCTGGTATCGAAAGGGATCGGAGGGGAGAGGATCCTGCTGGAGGACAAGGCGGGAAATACCCGCGAAAATATGGTCTTCAGCGCAGCGTTCCTCGATCCCGCAAAGGACCGTACGGGAATCGTCACCAATAACTTTCATGTCTTCCGCGCCCTGCGGCTTGCGAAAAAGGCCGGGTATGAAAAGGTCTCGGCCCTGTCTGCGGGGTCAACGCCGCTTTTTCTTCCCAACAACCTTCTCCGGGAGTTCCTGGGACTTGTCAAGGATCTTCTGGCAGGAAATATCTGATATTATCGTAGGCACCGCAGTCTTCCTTCAGGAAATCGGCCTTTGTGCCGATCGGGGCTGCGGCCGGTGAAATGCCGCCAAAGCCCGTGCCCTTGGCCTGCAGAAGGACCAGCTTGAAATCCAGGAAAGCCGCCGGGACATTCAGCGCCCCGGCTGTTTCGAAAAAGGTCTTTTCTTTCAGAAGGTCCAGAACTTCCTTATCTTCCAGAAGGAGCTCTGCCGCGAACAGGTTCGCTTCGTATTCCATGGGCTTTGCCGTCCCTTCGAAGACTTCCTGCTCCTGGAATCCGCGCATCATGGCAGTCTCTTTGTGGAGAACGGCATGGCCGAGTTCGTGGGCGACCAGGATCTTCTCCAGGATCTCGTTGACGTTGCTGTCGACGACGATGCTCTTCTGCCGGGAATGGTAGAAGAAAAATCCCTTCAGTTTTTTCTGCATGTCCTTCCGGTACAGCACGATATGCATGGCATCGCAAAGATCATAGGGATCTCTTGTGCCGTATTTTGTCACAAGCCGGTCTACGGCCTGTATGATGTACGCAGCAGTATACAAATGGCGGCCTCCCTGCCTGAAGTCTGTGTCTTTCTTTCTCTTTTCTTACCGGCCGCGGCGGTCACTGCGCGGCGCCTTTGTTCCTGTGGCTCCGGCTGACCCGGTAACGTTTCGGCGTGTATTTCTCCCGTGCATTCTTCTTGGAATCCAGATAGACTTCCATCAGGGACTGGAAGAATGCGTCTTTTGCCTCTTCGTCGAGGTCGCCGCCCGCAAGAAGGGCGCCTGCTCTTTCCAGAACGTCATGCGCTTCCCGCGCGCCGCGCGTTCCGAACTCTTTCTTCACATCCTCGATCATTCTCGCACTGTCAAAGGATTTCTGCGGATCGGTCTCTTCCTCGTCGAGCAGATATGCCGGGGATACGTTCAGTGCCTCTGCAAGCTTCTTCACATTTCTGCTGCGGGGGATGATCCCCAGCTGCTCATAGGTATATAAGGAACGTTCCGACAGGCCGGTCATCTGGGAAAGCTCCGCCTGTGAGAGGTTGAGCGCGAGCCGGGTCTCCCGGAGTTTCTCTCCGAATGTCATAATGGCTGCCTTTCTTTGTAAATTGCGGCATTTTCTGCCGTAACTTCCGATTAACGATTGACAAACTTCTGCATCTCCCTGTATTTTATATACAGGCCTAACCTCGGATTAATGGTATCATCGGAAGTTTTAGATGTCAACGGAGCGCCGCCGGAAGGACGGAAGAAAACTTCGGAATAAGATAAGAAGTTCTTCCGGATCCGGCCGCCGGGTCCGGCGCCGGGAAGGAGGAGCGGAAGCTCTCCAAAGTGCTGCGCGGGGGTCAGCTTCTTTCGAAAGAGACGATGTATTCCGTATCGGAAGGCACAGCAATGCCGGGATCACGGAAAACGAACCGGCCGGACATGCCGGTCTCTTCCGCGGTCACGTCAAAGTGGCAGAGCGCGATCCCCATGTCGACCTTTTGGATATCGCCGAGTGCGTTTTCTTTTATGGATCTTTTTTCATAGAAATGGACCATGTTGCCATCAGTGACAGCTCTCCAGGGCTGGCGGTTTGCGGCGGACGGCGCAAGCCTTACCATTTCCAGCGCTTCCCGGAAGTCTCCGGCTTCTTCCGGCGAGAGAGGCCGGTCAAAAGCGCCGGCAAAGAAGAGGGAGCGGAAGGGAAGTCTTTCATCTGCCTTTATGGCTTTGCGCATCAGGGATTCACGGATGCTTCTCTTCGCCGCCGGATACCCGACGGGGCTTGCGACGGGAAGGACTTCGTTTTCACCGACTTCCATTGCTTTTTCAAAAGCAGAGCGGCTTAAGGAAGCGGCCAGCATGACGGTCCCGATCCCCAGGGAGGCCGCGTAAAGGCAGGCCTTTTCGAAGCAGTATCCGAAGGATAGTTCATAATGGCCGGCCTTTTCGACTTTGGCCGCAAGGTACAGGCCGGTCCCGGCGATCACGGGGCTCGAAAGGTTGTATTCTCCGGCATCGAGAAGCCGGAAGGCGACCGGGACGCCGAAGCGGGAGGAAAGGCTGCCGGTGTACTGCGCAAGGCTGTCATAGTCCTCTGCGGTAAGGGGCCTGCCGTCATAGGTGCGGACGCTTTTACGTCCGGGGATCTGGTCTTTTAATGAGAAGGACATAGGGATACCTCCGTGCAATAGACAGATTTTTTTGACTACAGATACATCTTATAGGCCTGCCGGAGGGCTGTCAACGGCCCGGAACGGGGGAAATAAACTTCCTGTTAACCGGCAGGGAAATGCTGCCGGAAGGAGACTTTTAGGCCGTGAAAACGACATCGGATTAAAGAGTATGGCCGGAAGTTTTGAAAACGGAGGAGGAAAAGCGGAAAATGGACAGGACGATCCTTCACAGCGACTGCAACTGCTTTTATGCATCCGTGGAAATGCTGCATCAGCCCAGGCTGTGGGAAGTCCCGATGGCGGTGGGCGGGGATCCCGAGGCACGCCACGGGATCGTACTGACAGCCAACTATATCGCCAAACGCCGCGGCGTAAAGACGGGAATGGCGCTGTGGCAGGCGCGGCAGGCCTGCCCGGACATTACCTTCGTCCCGCCGCGGATGGATCTGTATATCAAATTTTCCCGGATGATCCGGGAGATCTACGGGGAATATACGGACCTTGTGGAACCTTTCGGCCTGGACGAGGCCTGGCTGGATACGACGGCCAGCTGCGGGATCCGGGGCGACGGCATGCGGATCGCACAGGAGCTCCGGAGCCGTATCCGCAAAGAGATCGGGATCACGGTGAGCATCGGCGTTTCCTGGAACAAGATCTACGCAAAGCTCGGGAGCGATTATAAAAAGCCGGATGCGGTCACGGAATTTTCCCGGGAGAATTACCGGGATATCGTATGGGGGCTGCCGGCGGAGGATCTTCTGTATGTAGGAAGGGCCACAAAACGAAAGCTCTGCAATCTCGGCATTACCACGATCGGGGAGCTGGCGCAGGCGGATCCCGGGATGCTGAAAAGCGTATTCGGAAAGATCGGGCTGATGCTGTCCGCTTTTGCGCGGGGGCTGGATGAGACGCCGGTGAGCCGGGAGCATACGCAGGCGCCGATCAAGAGCATCGGCAACAGCACCACAACGCCCCGGGACCTTGAAAATGACGAGGATGTGAGGCTGGTCCTGTATCTTCTGTCGGAGAGCGTCGCGAAGCGCTGCCGGGACAACGGCTTTGCGGGGGATGTGATAGAAGTGTATGTGCGGGATACGGAACTGCTCTGTGCCGGCCGGCAGCGGAAGATCCCGGTGCCGACCAACATTTCCCACGAGATCGAAAAGACGGCGATGGAGCTGTTCCATGAGATCTGGCACTGGCCGCGGCCGATCAGGAGCATCGGCGTGCGCATTGCGGACCTGAAGCCGGAAACTGTTCCTTACCAGCTGTCCCTTTTCCGGAATGAAGAGCAACGGGTGAAGCTTCTTGCGGCCGACCGGGCGGCGGATGATATCCGGAGAAGATTCGGATATACATCCGTTCAGCGCGGGATCATGTACCGCGACCGGTACCTGTCCTCTCTGAACGCGACGGCGGACGACCACATGGTGCATCCGCATTCCTATCTGGAAAGAGGAAACAGGACCGGTGCGGACAGGATCTTCCTGCAGGGATGAGGGATGAGAGTCCCGAAGGGGGGCGGCAGCCGCGTGCTTTGCGTTATCTGCCGCGATGGCGCTTTTTGTAATCCTCCCGGATCGGCGCCAGCATGGCATCGTCTTCCATGACCGCGTGCATCTGCCCGACGGATTCCGCCCTGCGTGCGCAGCCGACGATGTTGGAAACGACTTCGTAGTTCAGCTGTGTTCCCGCCCGGTCATTCATGAACCGTACCGCATGATGCGCGTCGATCCCGAACCTTCCGGCTTCGGCTACGGCATCGATGTTGGCGCCGAGGAACATGAATTCCCAGTCATATCGGTTTTTCCGCTCCTCGATCATCCGGCGGACCGTGTCATAGGAATACTGCCGGCTGGCATTTTCATAACCGTCGGTCGTGATGATGAAGATCGTCTTCTCCGGGACGTCTTCTTCGCGCGCATACCGGTGCACGTTTCCGATATGGTGAATGGCGCCGCCCACGGCATCCAGAAGGGCCGTTGACCCGCGTACATAGTACTGGCGGTCCGTCATGGGCTCTACTTTGCCGATGTCGGTCCTGTCATAGAGCACTTCCGTCCGGTCATCGAAGAGGACGACGGACACAAACGCCTCGCCTTCCTCCTTTTTCTGTTTTGCGATCATGCTGTTGAAACCGCCGATCGTATCCTCTTCCAGGCCTCCCATGGAACCGCTCCGGTCCAGGATCATGACAAGTTCCGTTAATCCTTTTCTGCTCATATGGCTTACCTCCTTTTGCTTGGTAAGCCAAGAATAACGGGAAAGCAAAAAGAAAAGGTCGCCTCGCAAGCGACCTTTTCCGGATCAGGCCTTGCTTCCCAGTGTCGGCTGGTCATGATCGAAAAGCAGGGCTTCGGTTTCCAGGATATTCATGTGTCTTCGGATGCTGTATTCGATGAGAAGATCGAACTTGCTGCTGGGGGACAGGGCAATGCCGGCCCTGGCCAGGAGATCTTTTGTTTCATCCAGGTCCAGTCCCAGAGCGATCGCCAGGGCAATCACCGTCTTTTTCCCGGGGGTGTAGCCCGGGTTGCACCGGATCTTGGAGAAGAGCTTTCTGTCAATGTTGGCCTTTGTGTATACCTGCGGATCGGTCATCCCGCTGTTGTCGATCAGGTTGAGAAGGCGTTTCTGGAAACTGTCGCCGAGGTTTTTCATCATTTCGGAAAGGTCCGGCTCGGCAGAAGCCGGCTTTGCGGCAGATGACTTTGCAGCAGGTGACTTTGCAGCAGCGGACTTTGCGGGAGCCGCGCCGACGGCCATATCGGGGTAGCGGTCCTGCATCTCTCTGACGGAGGAAGGAAGAGATTCATTGGCCGTGTTTTCCGCGTGGTGGAAAATGCCTCTGCGTCTTTGCCGGAAGGTCTCATAGTCGATGGCGTACTCTTCCTGTACATGCGCATCCACGTAATGGTCGTCGATATACTGCCGGACATCATCTACCAGTTCTTCCGACAGGCAGAAGGCGTCCTTGTTGAATACGACCAGGGTCACGTCCATTTCCCTGTCTTCTTCCGCGTCCTTTTCGTTTTCTTCCAGGAAGGAACGGATCTCTTCCAGTGCGATCGAGAGGGCGGCATCCTTCGGGAAGCCGTAGATCCCCGTGGAGATCAGGGGGAAAGCGATGCTTCTGCAGCCGAGAATACGGGCCAGATACAGAGACTTGCGGTAGCAGGAGGCAAGTGTCCGGAATTCGTCCCGGGTGCCGCCTGCCCAGACGGGTCCTGCGGTATGGATGATATAGCGTGCAGGCAGACGGAAGGCGGGCGTAACGGCGACCTCCCCTCTGCGGAGATGCCCGATCTTTCTGCGTTCGGCAAGAAGCTCCTCTTCTCCGGCTGCCTGATAGACGGCATAGTCGGTCCCTCCGCCGCACACGGGATCCGGGTTGGCGGAGTTGACGATCGCGTCGGCGGTCACTTTAGTAATATCGTTGCGGATGATCTGAAACGGCATGGCAGTACGGCTCCTTTTAAAGCTTTTTTACAGCGGGGTACAGCGGGATACAGCGGCGTCGTGCCGGCATTGTGCCGGTGTCCGGAAAACGGGATGAACGGGGCGGCCGGTCAGGATTCGTTTACCAGCTTCCCTGTCATATGTTCCGGTACGATCGCGAACATGAGCGTTCCGGGACCGGAATGTACAAGCTCATGTTCGATATATTCTTCATCGTCCGTGAACTTATAGCTCAGGAGCCTTGCGATCTCCAGAAGCTTTTCCTTATCTTCCACGAATTCCACCCTCCCGAAGACGATCACGCTCCGGATATTCAGGGCCCATTCGCCCTCCCGGCGGTACCCCTCGTCGTAGACACAGAAGGATACTTTGTCATGGCGCCGGATCGCATCGATCTTATGGCCGGCCATGCCGCCGTGGAAGTATATTTTCCCGTCGGCTTCGTTGTAAAAATGGTTGATCGGCATTCCGTAGGGATAGTCGTCATCTCCCAGGACGGAAAGGACGCCGCGTTTTTCCTGTTTCAGGATCTCAATACATTCTTCTTCCGGGAGCTGCTGCCTGGAACGGAGCATTTTGCGAAACATAGTCTGCCTCTCTTATGCGGTGCGGGCGCCTGCAAAGCCGCAGGGATCTGCGGCCGGGTGATATTTTTCAGAGACTGTAATCCTTTATGCACTGACGAAGGCCGCCTGTCGTATCGGCGAAGCGGATCCCCTGCGCGCGGATCCGGGAGCAGTCCATCCAGAGGTTGTGCCTCGGTCCTGCTTCACGGATGGCAACGGGAAGAGAGAGCTCTTCCTTCAGCCACGCTGCCGTTTCTTTCATGGTCAGCCGGTTCTCACTTCCGTAGTTGTAGATCCCGCCGGGCAGGGTGATGGCTTTGTTCATCCATTCGGCGACTTCCCGTACGTAGGTGACGGCGCGGTGCTGCGTTGAGGAAAAGGAGACTTCCGGCTTCCGGAGCATGCTGATCAGGAAGTTGTCCCGGTTGGGGACGCCGTACATCGGCATGTCGTACATCCACGTAGCCCGAAGGAGCACCGACCGGTCATTGATCTTAAGGACGCGCTGCTCCATCTCCAGCTTGTGGGCGGCGTAAACATTGGCGGGACAGGTCTCTTCTTCCCTGTACGGACCTTCGCTTTCACATCCGCTGTAGACCTGGTCGGTGCTGAACAGGACGCATTTGACGCCTGCCTTCGCGAGCCAGACAGGGATCTCGACATTGGCATGAAAGGATGCCTCCGGATTCTTCTCGCAGGTCGGGATGTCGGAAATGGCGGCAGTATGGACGATGACATCCGGCTCTGCGGCATCGATGAGACGAAGGACATCATCTTCCCCAAGTCCCTGCAGTGACGGTACGGCTTCGGCGCCTTCCAGGGCAGCCATGATGCGCGCCCCGACAAAGCCGCGGGCGCCGGTCACCAGAATCTTCATGGAGGATCCTCCCGTAAGGTGCAGCCTCCGGAACAGGGAATTCATGCTCCGGAGGCTGATACAGATCGTCAGTCATATTCTTATTGTATGAACGGATGCGGCTGTTTGGCAAGATGCCTGCCGTATCAGAGAGGGGGTTCGGTCATTCTTTCACTTCCGTCCTGTCAGGAGGGCGGAACCGGACAGGCCCATCCAGGCGGCTTCGAAGCGGCTCATGAACATTCCCCCGGTTGTATCGATCAGCTTTACTTCCCGGTAGCCCATGTCTTCCAGTTTCCTGCAGAATGCCTGCATGTCGCCGTATTTGGATGCGGAGAAAATATCGTGGATCGCGAAGGTGCCGCCCTTTTTCAGGGTACGGAGCGTCTCCAGAAGGATCTCCTGCCGGTCCATGCCGGTAATGTTGTGATAGACATAGTTGCTGGTGACGGCATCAAAGGTCTCATCGGGAAAATCCAGATGAACGGCGTCTCCCTGCCGGAAGGAGGTATTGGCGACGCCTTCCGCTTTTGCGTTGTTTTCGCAGAGGTTCTTGCTGAAGGATGCGTATTCCCTGCCCCAGCGGTCGATCCCGATGACTTCGGCGTCCGGATTGTTTTTCGCGACGGCAATGGAGAGCGCACCGCTCCCGCAGCCGACATCCAGGCACTTTCCGCCCTTCGGAAGTGTTATGTAAGCGGCTGTCCCCTCGATGATCTGCCGGGACATCTGCCGGGTCCCGTTGTAATCAAAGGCGCGGTACATGAGCGTGCTCCAGAGGGTCATGCCGGCAAAGACGGCGGTAAGAATACCGAATACGGCCGTAAGCGCCGTCCGGACCGTTCCTGCCGGGAGCATCGCGGTGCAGCCAAAGCAAAGGGTGATCAGGAGCGCAGCGGCAAAACCTCCCAGAAAACTGAAGATCATGCCTTTTGGCATCCAGCTTTTATAATCGGGTCTCATGTGTATCCTTTCTCCGGACGTCCGGCGTCCGGTGCCAAGCATCTGTGAATCAGAAAAAAACAGTTAGTTATAACTAACACTAGACAGCATAGCACCTGCATACGCCGTTTTCAAGAGGAGGAAGCCGCATTTTCCGCGGCCTGCGGGGGTATTTGCAGAGATAGCATCCTTGCGGAGATCACAGCATCATACCAGATGCCACTTTTCTCCGTTCGGCATAACGGAAATGTCGCCGGGCATCACTTCGGCAATATTTCCGGAGAGATCCCGGATCACGGTATCTTCCCAGTAGCGGTAGTCGCTGCCGGTCCCTTCTTCGTGCCACCGGCTGAAGAAGAGCCGTTCGTTATCGCGCAGGAAAAAGGATTCGTGGGGATCCATGTCAAAACATACCCGTTCCGGCCAGAGGATCTCGAAGACGCCTTCACCGCCCTGCCTTGTGAGGCAGAGGGGGGAAGTGTGCAGCTGCAGGTTATAGCAGTCTTTCACGGTGTCCAGAGAAAGCTCCTGAACGAGTGTTATTTCATGCTCCCTGCAGTCAAAGCGCAGGATCCGGATCCGTCCTTTCGGAAAATCCGCCTGCAGAAAGAAGATCCCGTCTTCCAGGAAGACCGGCGTGTCGTAATATGTACCCGGCTCTTCAGAGGAAACCCGGAAGGCTTCTCCCTCCGGATAGCGGACGAAATACAGGCCGTTCCCCTTCACAGGGTGCCCGCTCCGGTACAGTTCTTCTGCTTCGTACAGGTCTCCGTGCTCCCGTCCTGTTCCGTAATACCAGTCCGGCGTACCGCCCGGCACCGGTTCAATATATGTGATTCCATTCAAGTCGATCGTTTTCATCGTATTCATAAGTACATCATGTCATCTTCACGGCGGCTGTCAAGGGTGCGCCGTTTCTTACGGCCATCCAATCTGATATAATATCCACACTGAACTACGAAGGAGGCACCTCATGAAACTGGCGGAAGCACTGCAGGAAAGAGCAGATCTCAACAGAAAGATCGAAGAACTGAGAAGAAGACTGGGAAATGTGATCCTGGTCCAGGAAGGTGAGGAGCCGGCGGAAGATCCCGGAGAACTTCTGCAGGAGTTGGAGGATGCCCTGACGCGCCTGGAGAAGCTCATGGCAGCCATCAATCTCACGAACTGCCGGACAAAGGTAAAGGGAATGACACTCACACAGATCATTGCCAGAAAGGATGCCCTGATGGTGAAGCTTTCCGCCTACAGAGACCTTGTTTACAGCGCCGGGCAGAGCACCAGCCGGGCAAGGGGAACGGAGATCCGGGTAAAGGCGGTCCTGAAGGCGGGCGATCTGCAGAAGATGGCGGACAGGGCGGCGAAGGAAGTCCGCGAACTGGACAATCTCCTGCAGGAGACGAACTGGAAAACAAAGCTGATCGAGTGAAATACAAAATACAGCGGTAGTCATACGGATGCGCATGTCAGGCGGCAGCAGCCCAAGCTGCAATCTGGTCGTGCCGGATGAGCAGGCACGGGGTTCGAATCCCCAAGGATCGTTACAGCTCCGATCGCGCATATACGTATTGTGACGGTGCATGGTGTATTACCGGACATGAGCCGTATGACGAGGGCGGGTCCGGGGAAATCATACATTTACGGAAACGGAACAATATGGAGATGGAAGCAGAAAAGAAAACGGAGACAGGATCCTTCCGGGACCCGGTCAGCAGGCGGTATTACAGGACCGGCCTTGCGGTGCATGGCATAAGCGGGCTGTGTTCCATTGCGCCGGGGATCGTTGTGAGCATCCTGCAGGATCACTACGGCCTCAGTTACGGACTGATGGGAACGATGGTCTCCGGGATGAGTATCGGCAATATGATAGCAGTCTATGTCTCGGGCATGCTGCCGTCCCGGATCGGAGAGAGGAGGACAACGCTCTTTCTCGGCATCGGATTTTTCCTGGGATACCTGCTTATGAGCTTTACGGGCATTCCTGCACTGCTCCTTTTCTCTTTCTTCCTGGCGGGGATCGCCAGGGGAACCTGCCAGAACAAGTGCACGGTCCTGGTGGGCAATTATTCGGAGGACCGGACGGCGGCAGTCGCACTGCAGAACGCATTCTTTGCGGTGGGCGCGCTTCTCTGCCCTTTTATGATCGGCCTTTTCGGCGCGGCGGGGAAGGTGCTGAAGACAGGGTTCCTGATGGAAACGATGGGGCTTTCGGCAGCGGGCCTTGCGGCATGGGGACTGTTCGTGCGTGCGGGCCTTCCGAAGGGAAGTTTTGCGGGAGCGCAGATGGAAAAAGAGGATTCCAATGCGTTTCTTAAGGATCCGGTGTTCTGGCTCCTGACGCTGATGCTCTTCTGCAGCATGGGAATCGAAAACAGCGTGAACGGCTGGCTGGTGAGCTATTACAAAACAGAGAATATCCTGAGCGGCACGCTGAGTACATATACGACGACGATCCAGTGGCTGGCGATCCTGGTCAGCCGTCTGGCGGTCGCTTTCGTGATCCGGCCAAAGGACCTTTACCGGGCTATTGCGGTCATGAGTGCCGCAGTGACCTGTATGATCCTGGCGATGGTATCCGTACAGACGGCGGGGCCCGCGATCCTGGCACTGACCCTGTATTCGATGGCGGTCGGCGGTGTTTTCCCGACGGCTGTCGCGGGACTGGGGAAGCGGATGAACTCGCGGACCATCGGCGTAATGCTTTCCACAGCTTCGACCAGCGCGGTCTTTTTCCCGTGGCTGATCGGCATGGTGGCGGACCGCCTGGGGCTGCGTGCCGGAATGCGCGTGATCCTGGTGCCCTGCGCCGGGGTCCTTGCGATCAGCCTGTTCATGTATCTGCATGAAAAGAAAAGACGGGCATGAAAAAACGCCGGAAACAGGAAAGGGATCCTGTTCCCGGCGCTCTTTGTCTTAAGGTCATGTGTCGATATTCTGCTGCAGGAAAACAAAATGATCGTCGAGGGCTTTCCTGCCGGCGTCCAGATCCTTGCTGCAGATCGCTTCCACAAGGCGGCGGTGGACCGACTGGAACTGCCGGAATTCCTCCTCGCTCCTGTGGCGGATGGTGCTGCGGATCTCGCTGATGAACCGGTCGATAACTCTGGTCAGTGCCATATAGTTGGCGATGACCAGGCGGTTGTCCGACATTTTCACGATCGTGGCGTGGATCATGCGGTCATGGAAGGTCTGCTCCTCCTCGGTGCTTCCGTTCTCCATGCCCTCCAGATGCTCCGTCAGCTTTTTCCGGTTCTCTTCGGTCACATTGCCGATCGCCAGGACCAGGGCCTGCCGTTCGATGGCGTAGCGGAATTCCCGGATCTCCT
>CAMNCY010000011.1 GCA_946534785.1 uncultured Lachnospiraceae bacterium
ACGCCGGAAATCGGAAAGTGACGGATTCCATAGTTATGTGTTTCGGGAATCCAGGCTAGATGGGATCTGAAGGAATCCGGATGTAGAAAAAGACTGACCACGGGAATTCACTGCCCCGAGAGCATCAACAAAGCCGGTCAGCCCATCTACAGAGATGATAATATATCTTCTGTGCCGCGGTTTCGGATCTCGTGCAGGACGCCGATCCAGTACTTCGCGCTCTCATTCCCGCCGATCCAGAGACCGGGGACTTCACGGCGGCCGTCCAGACGGGTGTCGATTGCAGCATACACCGCTTTCTTGATGGTCCTTCCGTCCTGACGGACGTGGAGGTGGACCGAATCCATGAAGACGATCGCATGCAGCTGCTGCAGAGTATCCCCGGGCAGATCTCACAGCATCGCCTGGACATCCTGGGCGTCCTCCGGTTTGCAGTGAGAAAGCAGTCCCCGGATCAGTTCTTTTCCCTCTGGTGATAGTTTTCTTTGTCCCGGCCATAAAGAATCCTCCCGGATCGAATTACCATCGATCCGGGAGGAATACTGGTTTTACCTTATGGTCTACATAAAACTGATTACGGTCTCGCGTTTACAGCTGCTTTTTTATGATCATTGACTCGGCTGAACTCAGTTCTCGTCACACCATTTCATCAGCTTGTCCATATACTCCTGTCCCATCTTGTCATAACCGATCTGCTGATATACGGGCTTAAGAGCATCTTTCCAGACCTGTCTTTCTTCAGGAGTGGGAGTATAGATCGTGATCCCTTTTTCTTCCATTAAAGAGAGTGCCGTTTCCATATCGCCGGAAACAAAGTCGTTGCAATACTTGATGCTTTCGATCATGTACTTCTCAAGTCTTTCTGCCACATCCGCAGGAAGCTTGTCCCACCAGGCCTTATTAACGACATAGATGGACAATGTGGAGTGGAAGAAGGTATGCAGGTAGAAATCAGATACTTCGTACAGATTTCTGTCCTTAACGGAAATAGGACCGATATCCGCGGCATCAATAGTCTTTCTCTGTAATCCTGTGAAAATATCACCGGCGGAGAGGTTGACGGGGCTGGCGCCAAGCGTTGACCATGTCAGGGAACCGTCGCCTGTAGAACGGATAAGAAGACCTTTGCAGTCTTCGGGTTTTTCGACAACTGCACCGGAGGTCAGCAGGCCGTATTCGCCGGTGACCGTACCGCCGAAGCAGTGGCCGCCGATCTCTTCAAAAGGTGCCCATACTTCGGATGCCAGATCAGACTCGTTGACGAACTTGATCATTTCTTCAACATTGTCAAACAGAAGAGGAAGATCGAAAGTCGAGGAATAAGGAAGTACGGAATCCGCATACCAGGTCGTGAACATACCCAGTTCGATATCGCCTCTTAAGGTGGCATCCAGTGTCTCATCCGCTTTATATAACTGAGCGCCGGGGAAAAGCTGGACATCTACGATCTTTGATAATTCGGGGTCGCCCTGGACAAGCTCTCCGAAGTGTTCGATCGCTCTTGCCATACTTCCGCCTGCGGGTACGTCGTAGCTGCATCTCATAGTGAAATGCTCATCTGAGGTCAGACCGCCGGCGTTCTCTGCAGCTGCCGGAGCCTCTTCCTTTGCTGTCTCAGCGGGGGCTGCAGCCGGTGCGGCGGCGGGCGCAGGAGCAGAACCGCCGCAGCCTGCAAGAGAAACTGCAGCTAATGTAAGTGTAATAAATGCTGCTATGATTTTTTTCTTCACTTTTATTACCTCCTGATGGTTAATGCAATTTGTTACTATATGATCCGCTGTCGATCCGGCCCCGGTCTGAACAGCTGTGTCCAGACTCTTATCCGGCTTTGCGGGATCAATACATCATTGAGGGAAGCCATGTACTCAGGCCGGGGAAAAGGATGACGATCAAAAGGATCATGACCATGATCCCGATATACGGAACAACACCCTTGACTACGGTCGATACCGGGATCTTCGCTGAACTTGAAAGGGCGAAGAGGTTCATGCCGACAGGCGGTGTGATCGTGCCGATCTCCATGTTCAGCGTATATATGACCGCCAGATGCAGAGGATTGATGCCGAACTGCATAAAGATGGGATAGACGATCGGAATAGTGATCAGCATGACGCTTGTGACATCAAGGAAACAACCCATGATAACAAGGATCACATTGACCATTGCCATGAATCCCCATTTGCCGATACCGGCATTGACTACGGTGTTGAGCACATTATTGGAGAGACGGCTCATGGTGATAACGAATCCGAGAACATTAACACCGGCGTAGATGATCATGATCTGGGCAGCTCCGACGGCAGCGCTCTTAAAGACCTTGAAGATCTCTTTCGGCTTAATGGTCTTATAGACAAAGACGGCTATGATCAGGCAGTAGACGGAAGCGACTGCTGCAGATTCATCCGGTGTAAAAAAGCCGCCGTAGATCCCTCCGAGGATAAGTACGGGAGCGAGCAGGATCGGGAAAGCCTTTTTGAACTCTGTCCAGATCTCCTTCCCGCTCAGGGGGATTTTTTCGACCTTAACGGTCTTATCCCGCTTGACCCAGGCCAGGAACATGGTGAACACGGATAATATGATCGCTGCGATAATTCCGGGGATCATGCCGGACATAAACAGCTGACCTACGGACTGTTCTGTTAATGTGCCGTACATGATCATGGTCACAGAAGGCGGGATCAGAATTCCCAGTGTCCCGCCGACCGCCAGGATGCCTGCGGTAAAATCTTCCTTATAACCGTATTTGACCATCACAGGAAGAAGGATCATTCCGAGCGCCGCAGCATTTGCGAGAGATGCGCCGGAGATGGCGGCGAAGACGGCACTGGTAATGATGGCTGCAACGCCCATACCGCCGGTGATGTTTCTCACGATGCTGTTTGCAAACCCGAAAATATACTGAACCAGATTGCCCTGGCTCATGACGACACCGAGAATAATGAACAGCGGAAGGGCGACCAGCGTGAAATTGGTCAGCGCGCCGTACATTCTGAAGGAGACGTTGGAGAGGGATGTCAGATTAAAATACATGAAGCAGAACATTGCTGTGCCGGCAGCACAGAAAACGATCGGCACGCCCAGTATCAGCAGTAAGATGAACAGTCCGATCATCACTACATTTAAGCTCATTTTTCAACTCCTCCTTCCTTGTCGGTCTCTGAATTCTTTTTCAGATCCTGAATATGAGTCACAAGATATTCGATGGACCTGATCGTGAACAGAACACCTGTGATCGGCAGGATCAGCTGAGGGATCCATAAAGGGGTCTTGGCCAGGGAAGTTGAGACATAGTGATGTGCATAACTGTCCCGAACGACTCCGATACCGCTGAAAATAAAAAACACACTGAAGATCAGAACCAGGACATAGTCAAAAAGTTCAACATACTTCCTTGCCTTTTCCGGGATCCGTTCAATGAAGATCTCAAGACGTATATGAGAACCGTTTTTCATCGCAGAACTGGCACCGAGGAACATAGCCCATACGACAAAATAGAGAATATACTCCATTGCCCAGAATGAAGAAAAGTTGAAGAAGTAGCGAGTGATCACCTCTATGAAACAGATCGCCAGGCCGGCAAACATACATATTCCGGCAAGCGTGATTTCGATTTTGTCGTAGATTTCCATTATTTTCTTCATAAACGATCACCTACCATTGAATTTAAAGCGGATTCAGCTCAGATCTTTTCCTTTGGCGGACCGTAAATAACAAGGAATTTTGATTTTTCCAGAGCCTCGACGGTATGCACACATCCGACAGGGAAGAGGACCAGATCGCCGGGGACAAAAATATCGTCGCTTTCTTCCGTCCATATATGCAGCCGGCCTTCAAGAATAAACATGGATTGTTCAAAGTCATCATGGGAGTGCGGTGTCGCTCCGCCGGAAGGCTCCATCTCTCCGATGATCACTTCCAGATGCTTTGATCCGAAGGAAGGACCGACAAGACGGTGATTGACGGTCCCGCTGTGTCCGGGAGGTTCATATGCGGGGACACTTTCATAATTGTTTTTGATAAACTTCTGATTTGACATATTAACTCCTCTCTTTGCTTATGGCTTTTGTTGATAATTGTCATAACCCCCTCTGCATGCGGTTGAATTTTACGTGCATATTAATGATAAAAAGCCATAAGCAAGGCATACTATTGGTTAAAAATATTATAAACGTATTCAATCATAACTATTATTTTGTAATAATTGGTGATTCATAAGCATTTACATATGGAGAAAAAAGACGTGATATACGGTCAAAGAGCAATATTATATGACGCCATGAATCATAGCCGCGGCAGCTTATACAGGAAGATGATTCATAAGCGATCGCAAATGTATTATTCAAAAATGATAATGGCTTTCGTAAATGGACAGTAAGAAAGAGATGGATCGGAATTGACAGAAAGACCGGAATCGTGAATCCGCAGATCATAATTCCGGTCCTTCTGAATCAGGGTATATTATACTGTACAGAGAGGTTATCCATGTCCGGTATTGGTTGTTTTACGGTTATTTCAGGAGCGCGCCGCTTATGACGATCCTCTGGACTTCATTCGTTCCTTCACCGATCTCCATGAGTTTATTGTCGCGAAGGAGACGCTCCACATGGTATTCTCTGCTATATCCATAACCGCCCAGGATCTGAATGGCGTCCAGACAGATCTGAGTCGCATGGGTGGAAGCAAACAGTTTGGCCGCCGCGGCTCTGGGAGAGACTTTCTTTCCGTCCGCTTTGTCCTTTGCGACATCGTACAGCATCAGCTGCATCGCCTGGATATTCATGGCCATGTCGGCAAGCTTGAAGGCGATTGCCTGATGCTTGGCGATCGGCTTTCCGAAGGTCTCACGGACCTTTGCATATTCTTTGGCGATCTCAAAAGCATGCTCGGAGATTCCGGTGGAAATAGCCGTGCAGCTGATACGGCCGCCGTCAAGGCCTTCCATTGCGTAGATGAAGCCGCTTCCCTCGTCGCCTACCAGTGCATCGGCAGGAAGGATCATATCATCAAAGCTGAGGGTGTGCGTATCGGAACTGCGCATTCCCATTTTGTCCTCTTCCGCACCTACGACAAAGCCCTGCTGGCCCTTATCGAATACGAAAGCGGAGATCCCTTTCGCTCCCTTGAAAGGATCGGTCACTGCAGTAAGCAGGAAATGATCCGCGACGGCGCTGTTGGTGATGAACATCTTGCTGCCGTTGACGAGCCATGTCCCATCGGCCTGTTTAACTGCTTTTGTCTTCATTCCCGCGGCATCGGATCCGGAACCGGGCTCTGTCAGGCAGAAGGAGAACAGTTTACCTTCTGCGGCAGCCCTTAAGTATTTCTGCTTCTGTTCTTCTGTTCCATGATGAAGGATAATATCGACGCATACCCAACTGATCTCACATGCCATCGCAAAGCCGGCATCAGCCTTTGCAAGTTCATGAACGATGATCGCTGCTTCCACATCGGTCATTCCCGCTCCGCCGTATTCCTCGGGGATAGGGGTTCCGCAAAGACCGGTCTCGACATACTTGTCATATAATTCCTGACACCAGCCGTTAATATCCATATCTTTGCTGCGGGGAGCTACTTCTTTCTGAGCAAAAGATCTTGCCAGCTGCTGGATGTCCAACTGTTCTTCTGTGAAAACAACACTCATTTTTTTATCCTCCTGTTTTATTGTTTTTTCCTTAAGTTACGGTCCGGGACCCGGACGATATTCCTGCTCCTGCGGAACGTGTTTATCTGATTTCATATTATTTCAACTATTTAATTTTGAATAATTTATATAATCGCCTCATATATAAATGAATGATTATGAATAAAGGGGACTGAAAAGATGAACTTCATCTTTTCAGTCCCCTGACATCGGCAGCAGGTATTCATTTCAGACCGGATCATTCGTCTGTTTTTTTCTTATCCTTCTTTTTGTCTTTTTTCTTATCCTTGTCTGTTTTATCCTTATCCGAATCTCTATAAATTCCACAATAAACAACTGAAGAAATCGATGGCCGCATAAGCTATCAGCAATGCTGATCTTATGGGGTAAGGGGGTTTGGCCATTTTAACCTGAATAAGCAAAAATCTCTAAACACAAAAAGGACGTGTGAAAAACGACTTCTCATTTTTCACACGCCCTTTTTTTGTCTTCACAGTTCTGATTATCTCTCAGCGTAAGGAAGGATCGCAACGTGGCGGGCTCTCTTGATTGCTGCTGTAAGAGCTCTCTGGTGTGTTGCGCAGGTACCTGTGATCCTTCTGGGAAGGATCTTTCCGCCTTCGGAAATGTACTTGCGAAGCTTTGCTGCATCCTTATAATCAATTGCGCTGTCCTTTCCGCAGAACACGCAAACTTTTCTCTTTCTGTGGAAGTTGCCTTTACGTCTGAAAGGTCTGTCCCCGTTATCTCTGTTGAAAGCCATGATTTCCTCCTGCTATTCACATCTGAATGAACCTGTAATTTGACGCCGCATCAGGTAAAAGGAAGTTCCTCGTCGATGCCGTCCGGAAGATTCATGAATCCGTCGATCGTTCCGGCCGGTTCCTCTGCAGACTGTGCAAAAGGTGCTGCCTGCGGTGCGCTGTAGGAAGGCGCCGACTGTCTTGCGCTGTCCTGGTATCCGGAATAATCCGGAATGGCTGCGCCTGCAGCTGCATTCTTGCTCTCTGCAAATTCCTGGTCTTCAATAACAACTTCCGTTGTATAGACCTTTACGCCATCCTTATTAGTATAGCTGCCGGTCTGGATACGTCCGGAAACCGCCATCTTGGTTCCCTTGTGAAGGTACTTCTCCGCGAACTCCGCCTGTCTGCCGAAGGCAACACAGGAAATGAAATCCGCCGTCTGTTCACCCGGATTGTTATTGCGGCTGCGCCTGCGGTCCACTGCAAGGGTATATCTTGCAATGGCCATTGCATTTTCGCCCTGACTGTATCTTACGTCAGGATCTCTTGTTAAACGTCCCATCAGGACTACTCTGTTCATATCAGCCTCTGCTTTCCGTTAAGCCTCGTCCTGTTTAACACACAGATATCTGATGACATTGTCCATAATGCGCATGCGGCTTTCGATCTCGGCGATGGCAGAGCCTTCAGCTTCGAAATGGATGAAGTAGTAGAAGCCTTCATTCATCTTCTGAATCTCGTAAGCCAGCTTCTTCTTGCCCCACTCCTCAACATCTGCGATGGTACCGCCGAATCTCTCGACAAGCGCCTTGCAGTTGTCAACGACAGCGGTTCTGGCTTCATCGTCAATCTGCGCATTCACAACAACGGCTAACTCGTATTTGCTCATGTGCTTTTACCTCCTTTTGGTCTCCGGCTCTTACTTCTCGTAAGAACAAGGAATATGATTTCGTGTACTGCTGCCCGTTTCCGGGCAATACAATACAGCAGGGAAAATCCCCACGGACTTACATAATACCATGAGCCGCCAAGGGAATTCAAGCAATTTTTTTAATATTTGCGCAGGCTGACAGGTGAGCCGCGGGGGCTGGCGGCCGGGCGCTGAGTCAAGGGGACAGGTACGCTGACTCACCGGCGAAGAAAAGAATAAACCCGCCAATATAGTATAAACAGTTTCGGGCCCTTATCGAGTGCCGGCCCTTGGGCGCCGTCTTTTGGCGCCCTAGTGCCGCTGCACCGAGATAGGAGCGAGAGCGTGCCCGAAACGTTTATACTATATGGCGGGTTTTAGATTGCGCACACTGAGTCAGCGTACCTGTCCCCTTGACTCAGCCACACAACTCAGCCCCGCGGCGCATTCGGCCCCGCGCCCGGTCTGGTTCAGTCCAGGCTTCCCAGCACTTCGCCGATGCTGTCCGCGATCACGAGATCTGCCTGGGCATCCCGGGAGGTGGAGCTCTTATTGATGAGAATCAGTTTGTTTCCGTTGTAATAGTCGATCAGGCCTGCTGCCGGGTAAACGACCAGCGACGTTCCGCCGACGATGAGGACGTCTGCTTTGGAAATGGCACGGACTGCGCGGTTTAAGATATCCATGTCGAGGCCTTCTTCATAAAGGACAACGTCCGGCTTGACCCTTCCGCCGCATTTGTCGCAGACAGGAATGCCGCTCTTCGCCATCATGTGTGTCACATCATAGAAGGCATGGCACTTTTCGCAGTAGTTCCGCAGGACGCTTCCGTGAAGTTCCAGGACGTTCCTGCTTCCGGCCATCTGGTGGAGGCCGTC
Organism: uncultured Lachnospiraceae bacterium; assembly: GCA_946534785.1. GTDB lineage: Bacteria > Bacillota > Clostridia > Lachnospirales > Lachnospiraceae > CAG-791. Next base: position 8,176 of record CAMNCY010000011.1, read on the forward strand.
GATATTCTGGGTGATGACTGCCTTAAGCTTTCCTTCCTTCTCCCACTGGGCCAGCTTTAAATGCGCCTTGTTGGGCTTTGCATCCTTTCCGGGGATCAGGATCTTCTCCCGGTAGAACCTGAAGAATTCCTCCGGCATGCTGCGATAGAAGGTATGGCTTAAGATCTGCTCCGGCGGATAGGCATACTGCTGGTTATACAACCCGTCCGTGCTCCTGAAGTCCGGGATCCCGCTTTCCGTGGAAACGCCCGCGCCTCCGAAGAATACGATATTGTTGCTGCCTTTGATGATCTCGTTCAGTTTTGCGATCTTTTCCTGGTTATTCATGAATAGTGACCCCCCTTTCCCATGAAAGGCCCGCATCTGTCCGGCCTGTTTCCATAATATCATTATATTCATTATATAAGAAAAAGGTGCGGAAGAGTTCTCTTCCGCACCCGCTTTTACTGCAGTGTATACCCTTACATGATGTGGTCGATCCAGCCTTCCGGTGCTTCGATCTCGCCGTCCTGGATGCCGGTCAGTGTCGAACGGAGTTTGCCCATGAACGGTCCGATGTCTTCCATGCCGCTGGCAAACTCGATGTCCTTGCCGTGATCGTAGATCTTGCCGATCGGAGAGATGACAGCCGCCGTACCGCAGAGGCCGCACTCCTTGAAGTTGCCTTCCTGTACTTCCTTCCAGTAGACAGGTCTTTCATCAACGGTCATGCCCAGATAGTGCTCCGCAACATAGACCAGACTCCTTCTGGTGATGGAAGGAAGGATGCTGTCGGACTTGGGAACGACCAGATGATCGTCCGCGTCGATGAAGAGGATGTTGGCGCCGCCGGTCTCCTCGACCTTGGACCTTGTCGCGGGATCGAGATAGATATTCTCGGCAAAACCTTCCTCATGTGCGGTCACGATGGCATGCAGGCTCATGGCATAGTTCAGTCCGGCCTTGATGTTGCCGGTGCCGTGAGGTGCCGCACGGTCGAAGTCACTGACCTTGACATAGATCGGCTTTGCGCCGCCCTTGAAGTAAGGACCTACCGGTGTAACGAAGATCCGGAAATGATAGTCATCAGCAGGCTTTACACCGATAACGGGGTTGATACCGAACATGTAGGGACGGATATATAAGGTAGCGCCGGTTCCGTAAGGCGGTACCCAGGCCGCGTTTGCCGCAACGACCTTGCGGACGCCGTCAATGAAATCCTCCACGGGATAGGGCGGCATTTCCAGGCGTTTTGCGGAATCGACCATTCTCTGTGCGTTCAGGTCGGGACGGAAGGTGACGATGTGTCCGTCTTTTGTCGTATATGCTTTAAGTCCTTCGAAAACAGACTGTGAATACTGCAGGACGCCGGCATCCTCGCTCATGACGATCATATCGTCTTCAATGAGCTCGCCCTTGCCCCATGCGCCGTTCGTATAATTGGCAACATATCGTTTATCTGTCTTCATATAACCGAAGCCCAGATTTGACCAGTCCAGATTCTTTTTTTCCATTGCTTTCTCCTCCGTCACAGACAGCCCCTGCTGTTCCGATTCCGTCTTCCGCCCATCAACTGTACGGAAAATCCGGTTTGTATCAGACATTATCTCAGATATTATAGAACTCTCCCGGGTATTTTTCCAGTATCACTTGAAATCTCCCTGCAAAATTTTGCATAAATAGTCATTCCGTATTCATCCGTTGTTTTACCTGCCGGAGGACCTGTGCCTGCGTGCAGCATGAAGGATGAGCACAAGTGTGGCTGTCAGCAGGATCGCCGCGGCTAATGCGATCACACCCCTGCTGCCCGCACTTCCCGCTTCTGCCGCAGCATCTCCGTCCTCTGCCGGTACCGTCGCCGGCCCGGGCGCCGTTTCCGGCTTCAGCTCAGGTCCTGCTTCGGGTCCGGATCCTGCTTCGGGTTCCGGCGTGATCTCCGGCTCAGGTTCAGGTTCCGGCACCGGCGGCTCCGTTTCTTCTGTCATTGTCTCGCCGCAGGCAACGCACACATAGGTGACCGTTCCCGGCTCTGTTTCCGCCGGTTCTTCAGACAATACCTTCTTCCAGGCATGCTCTCCGGAAGAATAGATTCGGAACCGGAATGCATCGTCCCCCAGGTTCTGATAAGTCGTAAAGCCGGTGGCATAATACTCCATGAACGCGCTTCCCTGCTCCGTGACGGCTGCCGCATTCCTGATAAAATACGTGCCATCGCCGGCATCTTCAAAATACCAGACCGCGTATTCGTCTGCCGTATCATTCCACTGAAGGCCTCCGCCATTCCAGGGCGACGCAAGATATTTTCCGTCCCTGACCAGATAGAAGCCGCCGTCTTCTGCGGCCTCCGCATGGAAGACCGCCGCATCCTGGTTCGGGATAACGGTGCCTTCCTGATCTGTTACAGGCGTGCCGTTCAGGCGCCGGCTGCTGTTGACGATGGGTGTGACCGCCTTTCCGGTCGCAGGGTGGCAGAGCAGGATATGGTCCCCGTCCGAGACGGTATCTGCCGCCGCATAAGTACCCAGAAGGATATCGCCGCAGATATCGCAATGCCGGTCGTGATCTTCATCGATATGTCCCGATGCCGGTACGGGCACTGTATGGACATTGCCGCAGACCGTACAGATCTTATGCATGGTGCCGGGCTCCGTACAGCTTCCGCCGTCAGTGCTTTCCGCGCCCCATCTGTGATCACAGCCCTCCCGTGTCGGCGTCTGTATGCCCGGAGGGATATCCCGTCCGAACAGTTTCCAGGCAAACTCCGGATAATCAATGAATACATTGCGGTTTCCCTGCACCTCCTGGGTCAGGTCATTGCGCATCATTTCCCAGGTATCGACCGGATCGTCCCCGCACCAGGTAAGGAGTGTGTCCAGGTCGGAGATCACGCGTCCGCCGTTATTGTTATTGTCATCGGGATCACCCGCCGGCAGTTTTGATACATCGACATCGGAATACAGATTCGGCTGGTCCCAGCAGCAGTAGACATAGAGCAGGATACGGGCCACGTCCCCTTTGACATCGTCCTTCGGCTCAAACACCCCGTTGTCCGTATGTACCTTATAGACCTCTGCGCCGTCCAGGATGCCCGTATCATACCCGGCGGAATACATTTCATCCACCCAGCCGAATATGAGGTCACCCTTTGCATCGTTCACTTCATGTACGGACGGGCGCAGGTGATGCAGGTCCGAGCCTCCGTTCATCTGAAAGAAGGACGCGTGACTCTTGGGCCATACATGCTCCCGGTTCATGGTATAGACAGGATCCGGGTATCCATAGACCGCATCGGAATAAAACATCAGGTAGTGTGATTCCTTCGTCATGTCCGTATCCGGACTGTTGTCGGTCTGACTCCAGTAGGTCGCGATCGCATTATCCCAGAATCCGTCATAGCGCGGAATACTTTCCTTATCCAGTGTCGACTGCATCAGATCCTGCAGTGCATCATACAGAGGATTGTCCTGTGCGGCGGCATAACTGTCACCGGCATCCGCGGCTCCGTCCAGTGCCTCCAGATTCTCTATGGAATAATTGCCCGTATAATATTCCCGCGCCGCCTCCGAAAGCGAATTGCAGACAATATGCCGCCTTTGCATATTCATCCCGGTCACCGTACCGGCATGCACTGCGGATACGGAAGAAAGAAAAACACCGGCCGCAAGGAAAAGCGAAAGCGCGAAGCACGTATTTTGTTTCATGGTCCCGGATTCCTTATCTGTCATTCATGATCTGTCTTGCGCGCAGCAGCCGGTGGACGCGGCGGACAAAGCGAGGGGCAGCGGTAAGGATCGTGAGGTATAACTTATTCCTGGCTGTCAGGTACGGACTTTTCAGCATGTCCGCAAAATGGATTCTCAGATACTGCAGTACCTCTTCGTAAAAAGCATTATCCGTCCGCATATCCCGGATCGGAACGTGCAGGAGATAGTCCAGTCTCTCATACAGGCCGAAACGGACCGCCTTGTCCGCAAGGCCCGGGTGGGAGGGCACGATCTTCTCCTCTACCATGTCCGACTGGCGGATGATGTCGATATATGCCTTCGAGAACTGGTCCGGGGTGCTGCGCCTTGTAGCGCTTCCCGCCCGGTGCACCACCCGGTATCCCGTTTCGGGAAGCAGGACAACGCCTTCGATATCATCCAGCATTTTCATGTGCAGGCCGAAATCCTCGCCGAGGGTCCCCGGATCGAAGGGGTGTTTTTCCAGAAGCTCCTTCGGAACGACCTTTGTGCAGAAGGAGGAATCCCCCGTATACAGAAGGAGGGATGCCGCCATTTCCTCCCCGGTAAGAAAGGCTGTCTCCTCCGGAGGCGTTATGGCGTCCGGAAGGCGGTTTCCTTCTTCGTCGATCTCCTCCCGGCCGATCTGGACCAGGACCTTTCCGTGTCCCTCTTCCTGCGCCTTCTGCCAGCCTTTCAGGAGGTTTTCGTACATGTCAGGATAAATATAATCGTCGCAGTCGACAAATCCGACAAGGTCCGCTGCCGCATGCAAAATGCCCAGGTTCCTTGCCGTGGACGCGCCGCCGTTTTCCTTGGTGAGGGCGAGGACCCTCTCATCCTCTTCGGCGAACCTTTGGCAGATGGCATAGGAGCCGTCTGAAGAGCCGTCATCCACCAGGATGACCTGGATATCCCGCAGCGTCTGGGAAAGAATACAGGGGATCGTCTTCTCCAGAAAGGTCTCCGCATTATAGACGGGGACGACCACCGAGATCTTTGCATTCATAAGGTTTTTCCTCCGTCCTCTCCGGCTGCGGTGTTTTCTGCGCCTGTGTCACTGCTGAAGCCTGCTGCCTTCGGGTCCCGCGGGATCCCGGACACCTTCAGGAAAGGCTTCAGGGACGGATCGGGACTTAAAGGTCCGCTCTTTGGAAGGTCCGCAAGGGGATCCTCTCCCCCCACGATCCTTTCACAGAAATGAAGGAGACGCCCGGCCGCTGTCCCGGCGTTCCACTCCTCCCGAATAGTCCTTCCCGCGGCTTCCCCCATGGAAACCGCTCTTTCCGGGTCCTCCAGAAGATACAGGGCGCAGTCCAGAAGGCCCTTCTCATCCGTGCCGTTGTATATAAGACCGTTCTCTCCGTGCCGTATCAGGGCGGGGACACCGCCCGCTTCACTTCCCGCGATGACGGCACAGCCGCTGTTCATGGCTTCATTCAGGACAGCGCCCCAGCCCTCGCCGTGGTCGCTGGTGAAAATAAAGATCCTGCTCTGTTCCATGATCCGCCGGACCTCCTCCGGGGAAAGGAAGCCATGGAACGTGACCTTTTCCGTAAGCCCTTCCTGCTGCACAAAGGCCCTGTATTCTTCTTCTTTTCCGCCGGAGCCGATCATATTCAGGTGAAAATCGATGCCCCGCTCCTTCAGGTTTCGGGCAAGCGCAAGCACCAGCTCCGGATGCTTTACATCCATGAACCTCCCGGCCCAGGTCAGGATCACGCTCCCGCCTTTTTCCGAAGCGGCAAGCTGCTTCGTTCTTTCCGGCTCCCCTTCTTCATAAGTCTTAAGGGGCGGAAAATATCCCCAGCGCATTTTTTTGCCGGGAAAAGCCCGGATAATGTCAAAATCCGATGCCGTATAGGCACCGGAGCAGAGAAGATAATACCGGCCATTCCGAAACCGGGTAAATGCCCTGTATTTGCTGAGAAGCCCTCTTGGCGAGACCGCTTTCCAGCGCCCCTCCCGGTAAAGCCGCTCGCTGATGCGGATCACGGGCTTTTTCGCAAGGAGTCTTTGCAGGATCAGATCCTCGGCCGACGGAGCCCAGCCCGCCAGGACAACGTCGCTGTCCATAAGCAGGGAAAGGGCCCGTTCCCGGTCCTCATACATCCTCACGACATATGGAAGGTAGGCATTCTTCTCATTCCAGCCCATACGGACCCGCTCCTCCTCCATGACCTCGGTCTGGATGAAGGTGAACTGCTCTCCCAGCGCCTCATACAGGCACTCGCACAGCGGGATCTGATGATGATTTATATAATTGGAAACAAATGTGATCGTCATTTAATGAACTATGCTCCGGTAGATCTCAAGAAGCCTTCGGAAATTGGTGTCCGGATTGTGCGCCAGGGCAGCGCTCCTGGCTGCGTTCTCTCCCAGCCACACGCCGACGCCCGTGTCGTAGAAGATCGTATTGACGCCTTCCGCCAGTTCCCTGTATTTTCCGCCCGGGAAAAGGATCCCTTCCTCGCCGTCCTCCACAAGGTCCCCGATCCCGCCGACCTTGGCGGCGACGACCGGCATGCCCAGCATCATGGCTTCGCACAGGGAATTGGGCGAGTTCTCGATAATGGAGGGGCAGACGAAGACGTTGCTCCGCAGATACTGTGCTTTCATCTCTTCCGCAGTAAGACTTCCCAGCATCGTAACATGTCCCTGCAGTCCGTTCCGCTGGATCAGTTCACGCAGATACTGGCCATAGGAAGTGATCCAGAAGGGCATCGGGACCTTTTTCTTTGTTTTCAGGCGTCCGCCTACATTTCCGATGATGGAATTTCCCGCCACGTACAGATGTGCATCGGGAAATTTTTCCAGGATATAAGGCATGGCCTCCAGCATGTAATGGAAGCCCTTCAGGGGGTAATCCCCCTGGCTGATGAAGATGGAATGGGGCTCGATCTTTTCCGGGTCCCACCTGCCTTCGTAGAATTCCGGCCGCATGGTCTCATTCATGAAATGATACTTGGCGTCGGGATTCAGACGCGCCGTGACGCGCCGGTCGAAGGTCGTCCGCCCCGTAATATGCGCCGTATGCTGCAGCGCCTGGGATTCTATCTTCGCCCGGATACGGAATTTGCGCTGCTGCATGGCCAGGGAATCCTTGCGGTACCAGTCCCGGAAGGTCACTCTTCTCTGCACGGAATAGGGAAGATCTGCCATGTAATTGTCCGCAATGGTACAGCACAGGCCCTGGATCCCGATCAGGGTCCTCCGGGGATTGGCAAATGCGCGCACCATGGCCAGCGTATGCGGGAACTCCGTTCCGAAGATATGGACCATGTCCGGCTTGAAATCCCGGAGGATCTCCACAAAACGGTCCTCCAGCACGCGGTCATAGACCTCCGGCGTATTCAGGTTCTCCAGGAAGCCGTAGAAAACAACGCCGTCCTTTTCCATACGGCATTCACCCGGATCTTCGGGCACGGGACAGCATACGCCAAGCTCCACGAGCTTGCCGTCCCTGCCCTTTCTTTCGGGCTCCGCTATGAGTCTTTCCAGGCTTCCCGTCAGCCAGCCCTCCCGGCTCGAGTAAGGAAGGCCGCACATCATGGCGAACCTGGGAAGCATGATATTGCATACCCAGAGTACTCTCATCTCATCTGTCCGATCGTTATGCCCTGTGATAGACCATGTTCTTGATCCTGTCGTAAACGGCCGCGGTCACAGGGTTTTCCGCGAGTTTCTGCCGAAGCGGCTGAAGCGTCAGTACCAGGTAGCTCCTGTAAAGGAACAGCTGCTTCCCGGTAAAATATTTTTCCGTGATCTTTCTGTGTTCTTCTGCCGATACCTGCCGGTTCTCCTTCGTTTCCGAAAAACCGCCGCCCTCGTAATCCGCGATGATGACCGGCATGGCCTCCGCTCTTGCGCCTTCTTCCATGACCGACCACAGAAAATGCTCGTAATCGGCCCGTACCCGGTAGGTAATATTGAACTTTCTTTTCTCAAAAAGATCCCGGGAATAAAAGCAGGCCTGGTGCGAGGGAAGGTACCGGAACATGGCAAAGGGCGTCATGTTCGGGTTGGCCGCAACGTGCTGGCCGGTCTTCATTTCGATCACGTCTCCGTACAGGATCCGCTTCCCGGAAGGCGCCGTTTCGTCCTCCCCGGCCGCTTCATAGACTTTTCCGAGGACTTTGTCGTCGTGAAGCCTGTCTCCGCAGTTCAGGAAATAGATATACTCTCCCGCCGCGGCTTCGATCCCCTCATTCATGCCGTCATAGATCCCCTGATCCTTTCGGGAGATCAGCCGGATCCTGGGATCTGCGGGAACCGTTTCCATGGATCCGTCCGTTGAGACGGCGTCTTTTATAATGATCTCGTAATCGTCGAACTCCTGGGAGAGGACGCTTTCGAGAGTGTCTTTCAGTTTGTCACCCGGGTTGAAGGTGACGACGATCACCGTAAAAAACGGTCTGTTCATTTTTCAATACTCCTTGAAGGCGTATCCGGAAGCTCATGAAACAGGAAGGTCCCGTAAGGCAGGATACGTATTCTTGTATCATATGCGCTGTGCAGGAAAAACGCGAAGGATGCGGCAGCGAGCGCGCATACCAGCGCCGCGACGTATTTTCCCAGGGCCCGGCCGTTTGCTTTCAGTCCGCGCAGCATATCCGGGATCAGAAAGATCTGCGTGATCGTAAGATAGAAGCAGATCCTGGAGATCTCCGGAACGAAATAGCCGAAAACATAGATGAAAAGGGCCAGGAACGTACAGTTGATGTAAAACCGGTGCCTTCTTTCCCGGAGCGTATCTCCGGAACAGGAAAAGGACCTCCTTGCGGCATACACAAGAAGCAGCACCAGAAGGCATTTCGCGATGTTGCCCCAGCTTATGCTTCCTCCCTGCGCCAGGATATCCGTGTTCCTATAGGAAGGGTACAGCCGGATGATGACCTTCATCCAAAGATCCTGGAACAGGATGAACGCCGCACCAAGCGCCCCCGCCGCAGCAAGCTGCCACTTCTTCCACGCATAGGCGGCCGCGGGATACAGGACAAGGACCGCCAGGACCGACTTGTGGAAGGCTGCCGCAAAGAGGATCAGCAGGACAAAGGACACATACCTCTTTTCCAGGAAGCTCTTTACGGAAAACAGCGCGACTGCCAGGGCAAAATAGTACCGGACCGTGTTATAGCTCTGGAAATAATAACCGAACATCATGAACAGGAAGAAGCTCATGAAAAAATCTTCCGCCTGCATGCGGATCGCGGCAAGGAACAGAAGGACCGTCGGGATGGCGAACAGCGCGAACATGAGAAGATAATTCTCGTAACCGCAGATGGTATAGACCGCCTTGGAAAGCAGGTTGAACCCCGGCTCCGTCGCGACCATCTGGTCGCGGTAGGCCAGATGGAAGAACTCCACATAGCGCATGTAGTCATTCCCGGTAGCCTGCCTTAGGACCGCCGGAATGATCAGGATCAGGGCGATCATGACAAAACAGACGTCAAAGACCGCTTTCCCGCGGGTATAGCCTCCGCGGTATGACGGCCCGCCGTGTTTTTCAACGGCACCCGTACCGGCAGCGCCTTCCTTCTGCATCCTGTCGCCGAAATATGCAAGCCCGAGGACGGCTATTGTGATCAGTATGTAGAGGATCACGCTTCCTTCATCCCTTTCCGCATCAGCTTATAGGCTTCCCATACCGGGATATCGGTGCACATCAGCTTTCTGTGTACGAGAAGGAACCGCAGGGCAAAGGGCTTCTGCATGATCCCGTACAGGTAATGGTACAGGACGCCCCGGTCATAGAAGAACTTTTCGTTATAGCCATTGAACCAGGTGGACTCTCCGTTCTCCCTCTCCTTCTCATGGCCGATGATGACCGGGACCGCAAAGATCTTCAGGCCTTTTTTCAGGCAGTCATGGATGAAGAGCGTATCCTCGCCGTTGCTGTATTTCGCACCGCCGCCGAACAGCAGGGAGAACCATACATTTGCCTTGCGCAGGGACTCCAGCTTCGCGCACATGGCATAGGTGGGGTAGCGTCCGTAATTGTACCAGCGGACTCTCTTATGGCGGATGTTCTCATACGTCTGGCGGCTCTCCACCGCGGTCACGTTGAACATCAGGATGTCCGCTTCCGGATTGCGCTCGAACTCATGCAGGATCCGGCTCTCATAATCGTCGTTGTAAATGATATCTTCGTCCGCGAAAAGGACAAGGTCCGCATCCGCCCGCATCAGGGCATTGTTCCGGTTCCTTCCGACGCCTCTCTCCGCGAAGGCATAGGAGCGGATCTCGCGCCCCTTTCTTACGAATTCTTTATAGGAAACTTCCTGGCACTGGTTGCAGATCACGGCTTCCGTGGACAGATTCATATGCTCTGCCAGCACGATGTCGTTCTCCCGCACACAGGCCACCAAAACCTGCAGTCTCATATCAGTTGTTCTTCTCCATGCCGTAATACCTGGTAAGGAACCTGCCGTCTGCTTCCGTCAGGATAAGCCCCTCCACGCGGACGTGCTGCTGTGAAAGGAAATCCAGGAGGTTCTGCGCGGCACAACCCTTCTCTTTTCCATAGGAAAGAAGGAGCACGGCCGGTGTTTCTTTCTCGTGCAGGGCGCCCCCGCGCAGGGAAACGATCTCTTCCGGACTGCCAAAGACCGGTACCGCTTCACAGGCACCGCCTGTCATGCTCCGGAGGATCCCGCAGGCCTTTTCCGCTTCCGCCTTTCCCTGCCCGGAAATGACGGCGATCCTGTCCTTATCTTTGCAGAGCTCCCGAAGGTCCGCCTCCAGCATCTTTTCAAAACGGGCCGGCAGCGCCGATCCTTCTTTTGCCAGAATGCCGAGTACCGGGATGCCGAAACGGGATACCGCCTCTTCCGGCGTGTAGATCCCGTCGTCGGCCGCTTCCTTCAGCACAATAAGACAGAATGAAAAAACAAGGCCCAGGAAAGCCCCCAGAAGCACTGCGTTCCGGGTCCTGTCCATGATAATGATCTGCTGCGGCTCCGTGGAGGAAAGGAATTCGATTTCCGTAAACTCCTCCATCACGTCCGGAAAATGCGTAAGCCCTTCCCGGATGCCCTCCGAAAGCGCTGCTGCCTGCTCAGCGGTCCTGCAGGTCACTTCGACCGTCAGGTAGCGGATATCCGACAGGACCAGGGCTTCCGTAGCGGCCTGTGCCTCTTCCATGGTCATGCCTTCCGGAAGTTTTTCCTCAATGCGTTCCCGGATCGCGGGATGGGCATACAGGACATCGTCCCAGGTCGCCGCATTGTAATAGTCATACGCTTTCTGGAGCTGTTCGTTGAAGGCAAAAGTTATGTAATATTTGGACGTTTCCTTATACCGGCGCTGGCTTTTGAGGACCGTGACCCGGGCCGTATAGAGAAGCCCGAAGAGCACCGCCGCGATAAGAGCCGCAGCCGGCACGATCCAGAGCCTTCGAAGCACACGCAGATACAGGCTCCGTCCGCTTAAGTTTTCCTCCGCATGATGATTATGCATGCTTATCCTCTTCATTGTGCATTGCCGTCACCTGGCCTTCACCGACGCCCTCCGTGCTTTCGGGCGTAAGAAGGATCTTCAGGGTCAGGAGCATCAGCTTGATATCCAGCCAGAAGCTGTAATTCTGGATATAGGTAAGATCGAGCTTCAGCTTGTCATACGGTGTCGTATTGTATTTCCCGTAGATCTGGGCGTAGCCCGCAAGGCCCGCCTTGACCTTCATGCGGAATACGAATTCCGGCATCTCTTCCACATACTGGGCGATGATCTCGGGACGCTCGGGACGTGGCCCGATAAAGGACATATCGCCCTGCAGAATATTGATGAGCTGGGGAAGCTCATCGATCCGGACCTTGCGGATGAAATGCCCGATCGGTGTGATCCTGTCGTCGTTCTGGGCGGCAAGACGGGCCACGCCGTCTTTTTCCGCATCGACCCGCATACTGCGGAACTTGATGATCTTGAATTCCTTCTGGTCCATCGTGCAGCGCACCTGCTTGTAGAAAACAGGGCCCTTGTCGTAGAGATGGATCGCCGCTGCCGTAACAAGGAAGATGGGAGAGGTAACGATCAGGAGGATCAGGGAACAGACCACGTCGACCGCCCTCTTCCAGAACCTCTGCCCGAAGCTCAGTGCGTATTCCCGCGTCATGTAAAGGGGCGTATCGAACAGATGGAGCTGGACCGAGCCCTTGATCAGGACGTCCGGGATCTTAGGCATCATGTACATACGGATCGTGTGCGTATAACAGAACTTGATGAGCTGATTCCGTTCGTAGATCGGGATATCCCACAGGACAACGCCTTTTTTCGCCTTCAGGATCCTTTCTTCCACGTTCTCCAGCCCGTCCGCGATGTCCATGCTGGAAATGATCCGGTAGCGGTCCGGACGGGAGGCGAATTTTCCCGTGATATCTTCCGTCGGGCGCGCACCGTGGATCAGGATGAGATCCAGCGGCGGAAAGGCCTTCTTATAGGTCCAGTCGCTGATATTGACCCAGAGGATGGCGATCAGGATCTGGAAAAACGTGCACAGCACCATGGGAAAAACATCCAGCGTCCAGTTCCTTAAAAGAGAGTCCTGGAAGTACGAGATCACGTTCGCCAGGATCAGGGCAAACGCCTGGGACAGGATGACGTCGATCTTCTTCATATACCCGGCGTTCGTTCCCCCGTAGGTCGTCATGAAGAAGAACAGGAGCACCAGATAGATGAAGAGCACCAGAAGATGCCCCCTGAAATAAAATTTCAGGCGCAGCCGCACCAGCGGGTAGTAGTAAACGAACCACACCCATGCATATACGGCCACCTGGAGCAGGATCCCCACAAGCGGCAGCTGCAGAGCTGTTATTTTTTTGATCGAAGCCGAATAGTCTTTCATACCTCTTCCGTACTGTCCTCTTCTTCCTCCTGCCTTGCAATGTAGATCGGACGGTTCTTCACTTCAAGATAGGTCTTGGAAAGATACTGTCCTATCACGCCGACGGAAAGGAGCTGCAGTCCCGAGACCGTCAGGAGGATACACACCATCGACGGCCAGCCGGAGGTCGGGTCGCCGAACAGGAGCTTTCTTACAATAATGAACACGATCATGACGATCGCGATAAAGAACAGGATAACGCCCAGGATCGAGACCGCCGTGAGCGGCATCGTCGAATAGGCCACGATCCCGTCCAGCGCATAGCGGAAAAGGGACCAGAAGGACCACTTCGTCTCCCCGTATTTACGTTCCACATTGTCGAATTCGATCCACTTCGTCTTAAAGCCGACCCAGCTGAAGATTCCCTTGGAGAAGCGGTTGTACTCCGTGACCCGCAGGATCGCGTTCACGACTTCCCGCTTCATCAGCCGGAAATCCCTGGCGCCGTCCACGATCTCCGTTTCGGAGAAGCGGTTGATCAGCTTATAGAACTGCCTGGCAAAAAAAGACCGGATCGGCGGCTCGCCCTTCCTGGTGACCCGCCTTGTGGCTGCCTGGTCATAACCTTCCATCAGATATCCGTACATTTCCGGAAGAAGGGACGGCGGATCCTGCAGGTCCGCATCCATGACCGCCACATAATCGCCCCGGGAAGCCTGAAGGCCTGCGAACATGGCGGCTTCTTTTCCGAAATTCCGGGAAAAGGAGACCAGCCGCACCTTCGGGTCCTTCTTTTTAAGGGCGCGGACTTTCTCCGCCGTTCTGTCCTTTGAACCGTCATCCACGTAGATCAGTTCGTAATCCAGCCCGTTCTCCTCGAAAAACGGACGGTTCTTTATGAATTCACCGTAAAAATAATCAATGTTCTCTTCTTCGTTGTAGCAGGGAACAATTCCGCTCAGAAGCTTCATCTGCCCTTCCTCTCCTTCTCGATCTTCCGGCAGCAGTCCGTAAGAAAGCATTCCCGGCACCGGGGAGTCGGCGCCTTGCAGATCTCTCTCCCCAGCTTGATCCCCTGGAGGTTGATCAGGATCCAGTGGTCCTTCGGAAGGACCTTCATCAGGTCCCGTTCCACCTTTTCAGGCTCCGTCTCATCCGTCAGCCCCAGCCGGTTCGTGACCCGCTTTACATGGGTGTCGACCACGATGCTGGGATCCTCATACACATTCCCCCGGATCACATTGGCCGTCTTCCTGCCGACGCCCGGAAGGGACGTCAGTTCTTCTATGGTGCGCGGCACCTCCCCGTTAAAGTCGGAAAGGAGCTTTCCTGCGCAGGCGATCAGGTTCTTTGCCTTGTTGTGATAGAACCCGATGGACCGGATATCGTTCTCCATCTCCGAAAGATCCGCCGAAGCAAAGGCCTCCAGCGTCGGATATTTGACATACAGATCCTTTGTCACCATGTTGACCCTCGCATCCGTACACTGTGCGGAGAGGATCGTGGCGAAAAGAAGCTGCCACGGCTTTTCATGGTCAAATTCCAGATAGGTATGCATGTCCGTTCCGTACATCTCGTCGAGACGCTGCAGAATGATCCGGACCCGTTCTTTTTTCGTCATATTTTCACAGCTCCTTCGGTCCGCTTCCGATCGAGAGAGAATAGAAAGAAGCGGGATATCCCGTTTTCTCCTCATAGATCCTGCCGAGTTCCTTAATAAAGGTCTCTGCGGCCTCATCCTTCACGATGCTGACCGTGCAGCCGCCAAAGCCGCCGCCCGTGATACGGGAGCCGACAACGCCCGGAAGTTTCCAGGCTTCTTCCGCCAGGATGTCCGCCTCCGGACAGGAGGTCTCGTAGTCATCCCGCAGGGATACGTGGGATTCGTTCATGAGACGCCCGAAGGCCTCGATATCGCCTGCCCGGAGCGCCGCAACGGCCCGGATCGTCCTGCGGTTCTCGTAAACGGCATGCTTTGCCCTTCTCCTGCAGACATCATCGCGGATCAGGTCCTTGTTCTCTTCGAATTCCTCTTCCGTAAGATCTCCCAGGGTCTTTATATCCAGCTTCTTCTGCAGGTCCGAAAGCGCCGCCTGGCACTGTTCCCTGCGAAGGTTGTATTCCGAATCCACAAGACTGTGCTTCTTATTCGTATTGGTGATCTGCAGCCGCATGCCGTCCAGGCGGATCGGCGCATATTCAAACTCCATGGTGTTCGTATCGAGGAAGATGGCGTTCTCCTCTTTTCCCATGGCGGAAGCAAACTGGTCCATGATGCCGCAGTGCATGCCGTTGTACTCGTTCTCCGACTTCTGCCCGATGAGGGCAAGATCCACATTGGTCAGCTCCCTGATCCCGAACAGCTCCCTGAGGACAAACCCCGTCAGGACCTCCAGAGACGCCGAAGAGGAAAGTCCCGCACCTGCCGGAATATCGCCGAAGACCGCCATGTCAAAGCCCTGCGGGATCTTAAATCCCCGCTCTTCAAACGCCCAGACAACGCCCTCCGGGTAGCCGGTCCACTTCTTGTTGGAAAGAGGGACCAGCGTATCCAGCGAAGACTCCAGTACCCCTTCCTTTTCGAAATTCGCGGAATAAAAACGGAGCTTCCGATCATTCCTTTTCCTTACGGCCGCATAGGTCCCCATGCTGATCGCGCAGGGAAAAACATGTCCCCCGTTATAATCTGTATGTTCTCCGATCAGGTTGACCCTTCCCGGCGCAAAAAAGCAGCGGACGCCTTCCGTATCTCCGAAAGCGTTCCCGAATGCCGCCAGTACCTTTTCTTTTCCGTTCATATCATCACCTCCGCCATAAATGGCTGTTATGTGCGCATACGTATACAGAGTATATTTTACCAGTAAACGCGGGAAATGCAATCAAATGGACAGACAGGCCATAGGCGCCCCGGGCCTTGCCGGAGGGCAAAGAAAAATCCCGGAAACGGAACGAAAGGCTTCCGCCCTTCTTCTCCGCTTCCGGGAATGTTTTTCCATAATGATATATCGTTACACTCTCATGACTGCGACACCTACAAGGCCGGGCCCCGTATTGATCGCCATGGTCGCCGTGATCTGCTGCTCGAAAAGAATCTCCTTGTTTACGATATGCTCCTCCAGGAGCTTCTCCATGGCGAGTGCTTCTTCATGGGCACCGCCTTCCTCCACCACGATCCAGACCTTATGGCCGAGACAGTATTTGACGACCTCCTCCAGGAGACGGATCTTGCCGAACTTGCTGCCGCGGATCTTTGCGACCGTATAGTAGACGCCTTCCTTATCGCAGGAAATGATGGGCTTTAACTTGAAGGCCTCACCGACAAAGCCCGCGAGCCTTCCGATCCTTCCTCCCCGCTGCAGGTATTTGAGCGTATCCATGTAAAAGAACACCTTGCTGTCGGCGATCTTCTCCTGCATGCCCTTCGTCACCTTTTCAAATGACAGGCCTTCCTTGAGCTTTTTCGCTGCCCAGATCGCAAAAAGACCGCTCCCGATGGAAATATTCTTCGTATCGAAAACGAAGACCTCCAGATCCTCGATATCGGAAGATGCAAGGCGGATCGCATTATACGTGCTTGAAAGGCCGCTGGAGATACAGACCGCAATGACCTTTTCAAAGCCTTCCTCCTTCAGTGCGGTCAGCGCCTGCGCCGCTTCATGCAAGGAAGGTGTGGACGTGGAGGGAAACTCCTCCGGAAACCGTTCATAGACCATTAAAGGATCAATATCCACTCCGTCCATGTAATCCTTTTCAGGGTACAGGACATGGAGCGGCAGGATACGGATATCATACTGCTCCCGGACGACCCTCGGGACATCACAGCCGGAGTCGATCAATACCGCTGTTTTCTGTTCATTCATTCTGGCACCCCGCTTCTGTATGTAGTTTTCGAAACTACGACTATAGAATACCTTTTTTTGCGCCTATATTCAACCTTTTGCGCCCGATCCGCGGCATCGGG
>CAMNCY010000012.1 GCA_946534785.1 uncultured Lachnospiraceae bacterium
CTCGATGCCGAGGATGTCGAAGGTATGACCGCTCCTGTAGACGGCGAGGGCTTCATCCAGAAGGGGGAGGGCAAGAAGTGCGCCGGTCCCCTCGCCGAGCCGGAGCCCTGCCGTGATGAGGGGCGAAAGCCCCAGCTGTTTCAGGATGTGTTCTGCGGCAGGCTCTTCGGACAGGTGGCTTGCGAACATTGCTTTTTTCGAGAGCGGAGAGAGCCTCTCTGCACAGAGCGCTGCAGTGCAGGTGATCATGCCGTCCAGAAGGACGGGGATCCTGTAATACGCACCGCCAAGAAGCGCACCGCAGAGGGCGGCAAGGTCCGGTCCGCCGACCTTTGCAAGGATCTCCACCGGATCTTCGGGATCCGGCCGGTTGACTCGGATCGCCTCTTCGATGACCCGGATCTTGGTCTTAAGACCTTCGTCGGAGAGGCCCGCGCCTCTTCCCGCAAGATGAGCGGGAGAGCAGCCAAGAAGGACCGAAGCCGCCGCACAGGAGGAGGTGGTGTTGCCGATCCCCATTTCGCCGAGAAGCAGGATGTCATCGCCGGCTTCCTTCCTTTCCCGGACAAGATCGAAGCCGGTCATGATCGCGCGAAGACACTCCTGCCTTGTCATAGCGGGTCCTTCGGAGATGTCGCCCGCCGCGTTCCGGATCCTTCGGGAGAGGACGCCCGGAAGGGCAGGGGCATCCAGGATCCCCACGTCGACGGGAATTATGCGGCAGCGGGCCGCTTTTGCCATGAAGCATGCCGTGCTCTCGCCTTTTCCGAGGGCGGCGGCGACGGCCAGGGTGACCTCGGGGCCCGACTGGGAGACACCCTTTGCCGTGACCCTGTTATCGGAGCAGAAGATAAGAAGGCTCCGGTTCTTCAGTGAAATGTCGGATGAGCCCGTGAGCGCGGCGATCCCAATGAGGGCATCTTCCAGAAGCCCCAGGCTTCCCAGGGGCTTTGCAAGACCATCGAGAAGGTCCTTTGCCCGCTGCCCCGCATCCGTATCTTCCGGTGTGATGCCGGCGAGGATCCTGTCAAGTTCCATGGTGCGCCCTCCTTTCTGCCGCGGCGGCAAAACGCTCTGCCAGGGGGATCCGTCCTCCAAGCGGAAGGTGGGGAAATGCGGCATAAAGCGTCGGTGTGGCAAAACCGCACCGGCGGCTTTCTCTGTCCGGTCTCTCCATGCAAAGATCGTTTCCGGATTCCGTCGTTTCCCAGTAGTGGAACTCGTGGGCCGGGATCCGTTCTCCTTTTCGGAAGAGGAGAGAATCCGTTTCGGGAACGATCTCGGCGTACCCGAAATGCTGAAGCCGGTCCGTCCGGATGCCGCTGCCGGGGAAGACACCGGCCATTTCATGCTTTATACCGTCCGTATCCTCCAGCGTTTTCTGCAGGTACAGGAAACCGCCGCACTCCGCGACCGTGGGAAGGCCGGAGGCGACCGCTTCGGCGATACGCTCCCGCATCGTACGGTTATCCTCCAGCTGCCCGGCATAAAGCTCCGGATATCCGCCGCCGAGGTAGAGGCCGTCGCAGGGCGGAAGATCCTCATCATGAAGAGGCGAGAAGGACACAAGCTCTGCCCCTGCCTCCCGCAGTGCCTCCAGGCTGTCCTCATAATAGAAGCAGAAGGCTTCATCCCTGGCAACGGCGATGACGGGGCCTCTCCCGGCAGGTACCGGAGAAGGAGCCGCAGCGGAGGCCGCTGCCGCTGTGGAAGCCGCTGCTTGAGTGGAAGTCGCTGCCGCATGTGTTGAAGCGCCGTCTGTTGCTGCCTCCGGAACGGGGCCGGCTTCTCCGGCGATGGAAAGGAGTGCATCGATATCCACGGTTTTCTCTAAAGTGTCCGCGGCGGCATCGAACCGCTTTGTCAGGCCGGCGATCTCCCCGGCTTTCAGAAGGCCCAGGTGCCGGCTTTCCAGCTTTGCCTCCTCCAGGGGAGGAAAATAGCCGAGGACCGGGATGCCGGTCTCCTTCTCAATGACCGGCTTCAGGTATTCATACAAAGACTCCCTGCACATGGTCAGGATGATCCCTTTGATAAAGGACGGTCTGCGGAAGGTGACAATCCCTTTGATCTGTGCCGCCAGGGTGACACTGCTTTTCCCGGGGCGGACGAGGAGGACCACGGGAGTGCGGGTAATGGAGGAGATGTCAAAGGCGCTCCCGCGTATCGTTCCGAAAGCACCGTCATAGTAGCCCATCGCGCCTTCTATGAGGGCAAAGGAAGCTTTTTGGCGGCCGAGGCTTTTCCGTACGCCTTCTTTTCCCTGAAGAAAGCTGTCCAGGTTCCTGCAGGGGGTGCCGAGGACCTTTTCGTGGAACATGGGATCGATGTAATCCGGGCCGCACTTGAAGGCTTCGCAGGAGATGCCCCGCCTTTTGAGAAGGGTAAGGAGGGAAGAGGTAAGGACCGTCTTCCCGCTTCCGCTTTCGGCTGCGGCGATGAGAAGCCGCCCTCTGCCGGAAGGGACCGTATGCGGCACCGCTTTATCAAAGCCGTCGGATTTCCGGTTTTCTTCCACTGTCTGCAGGATAAGAAGGACGCTTAAGGAGGAAAAATGCTCTTTGGAAAAAGAAGCTGCCGTGCCGCGGCGGATCCTCTCGCCCGGCATGGAAAGATCTTCTCCCACGATGGCCGTAAGATGTCCCAGTCCTTCTTTTGCAAGGGCCGCACAGAGTCTGTCCGGCGTCATTTCCCCGCCTGTCAGGAAGAAAACATCCTGCCCGGAAAGGACTTCCGTGACGGGATCGATCTTCCTTCCGTGGGCAGAGCACAGCCGCCAGTCTTTCCAGGAAAGACAAAGCCTCGCCGCAAGGAGCTGTACGCTGGAAATGCCGGGCAGGATCCGGCAGGGGATCCCTTCACGGGCAAGGAGCGCAGAAAGGGCGGAGGCACCGGAATAGAAGCCGGTATCGCCGCTGAATACGGCGCAGATATCGGCGTCTTCTGTGCCCACCTCCTTTTGGATGAGGGAAAGGAGTCTTTCCGGGCGCACCTCGGCAGCCTTCCTGCCGGAGCAGGGAGGAAGGAGGCCTAAAAGGCGCTCTGCGCCCGTAATAAGCGATGCGCCCTGCAGGGCATCCAGCGCTTCTTTTGTAAGAGTGGAGGGGCAGCCTCCCATGCCGATCAGAGTGACCATGGATCAGGACTCCTTTGTTTCATAGCCGCGGGGCGTGACCATGCGCCCGTCAATGACCTGTGTCTTCGAAGAGCCGACAAATACGGTGGTGAACATGTCCGGCTGCCGCCCGGAAAGTTCTTCGAGGGTCAGGATCTCATACGTTTCACTGTCCCGGCCGATATTCCGGACGAGGCCGCAGACGGTTTCCTTCGATTTTGTCTCCAGAAGGATCCGGCAGGCCTTTTTCAGGTGGTCCGGGCGTTTCCGGGAGGCGGGATTGTAGATGCAGATGACGAAATCTCCGAGGGCCGCCGCACGGAGCCGCTTTTCAATGACTTCCCAGGGCGTCAGAAGATCCGAGAGGGAGATCACGCAGAAATCATGCATCAGGGGCGCACCCAGGACGGCGGCGCCCGAGAGGGCTGCCGTAACACCGGGAAGGATCTTTATTTCCACATCCGGAAAGTCCTTCTGCATGGAAAGGACAGGCCCCGCCATCGCATAGACCCCGGGATCTCCCGAGGAGAGGAGTGCCGTCGTTTTCCCCTCCGCAGCCCTGGAGAGGGCAAGGCGGCACCGCTCCAGCTCCTTTGTCATGGGCGTTGTCAGGAATTCCTTGTCCGGGAAAAGCTCCCGTACAAGATCGATATAGACCGTATAGCCGCAGAGAATATCCGCCTCCCGGAGAGCGTCCATGGCTTCCTGCGTCATGCAGGAGGCGCCCCCCGGCCCGAGGCCGACCACGTACAGCTTATTCATTCTTCCACCTCCAGTCCGGTGCAAACGGTGCTTCGGCCAGAGCCAGGGATACGCCGTTTCCGGTATATTTCGGGGCAGCAAGTTTCCCGCCGCTTCCAAGGACCGCCGCTCTTTCACAGACGTTGTCGACGCCCACGGCATCCAGGACGAACGAAGAAGCGGAGAAGTCTCCCTGCACTGCCGCAAGTTCTTCTGCGGAAAAGGTCATAAAGGGCCAGCCGTGCCGCCGGCAGAAGGAGAGGATCCCGGGCTCTTCTGCCTTCCGGTCGATGGAATAAACGCCGGTAATGCACTTTTCGGAAAGCCGGTTCTTCTGCAGGAACGCAGCAAAGACGTTCTCGATCGTTTCCCCGGATATACCCTTTTTGCAGCCGATTCCGAGTGCCCCGATGCGGGGAACAAGATGAAGCGCCGGGGTATCATCCGTATGCAGGCTGACCCGGACTTCTCCGCCTTCACCGGTACGGACACCGGGCGGGCAGGCTCCTTCGATGGGAAAATCACTGGTCACGGTAATGTTCCCGCCCCGCAGAAGCGCAGAGGATACCGGCAGGATCCTTTCCGGTTCCAATAGGGCAAGTCTCTGGCAGCGTGCCCATTCATCCACGGCGAAAACGCCCGCCGTATCGGTGGCGGTGGTGATCACGGCCTGTGCGCCCAGAAGTCCTGCGATCCTCCGGGCAAGCTCGTTGGCGCCGCCCAGATGCCCGCCAAGGAGCGGGACAACGAACCGGCCGTCCTCATCCAGAACAAGGATGGCGGGATCCTCCGCCTTGCTGCGAAGATAAGGCGCGGCGGATCGCACGGCAATGCCGGCGGCACCGATGAACACGAGGGCGCGGGCAGTGGGAAAATACTGCTTCGTCCAGTCTGCTGCCGGGATCCCCCGGTCGGCTTTGGCGGGAAGGATCGAAGCAAGACGCCCTGCCAGCGCTTCTCCCCGGTCGGTAAAGGAGAGGATCCGGATGTCCCCGGCACTGCTCGCCTGCGCTTTCCGGAATCCCGTGGAAAAGGAAGGATCGTAGAGCTTTGAGCGCTCCCCTTCCTTCTGCAGAAAATCTCCCACCAGGATCAGGGCGGTATTGCGGATGCCGGCGTCTTCTCCGGTCTTTGCAAGATCGCCGAGGCGGCACCGGAGGATCCGCTCCTCCGGCCAGGTGGCCTTGTAGACGATGGCAGCAGGGGTGTCTTCTGTGTAAGCACCGGAAAGAAGCTCTTTCTGCAGGCCTTCCAGCATACCGGCGGAAAGGAACACGGCCATGGACGCGCCATGGGAGGCAAGGGCATGGATGCTTTCGCTTTCCGGGACCTTCGTCCTGCCCGCCATGCGGGTCAGGATCAGGCTCTGGCTGATGCCGGGAACGGTGTATTCCGCGGGAAGGGATGCCGCCGCGCCGAGAAAGCTCGAAACGCCGGGCGTCACATCGAAGGGGATGCCTTCCTGTTCCAGAAGATCCATCTGTTCTTTGATGGCGCCGTAAAGAGAGGGGTCGCCCGTGTGAAGACGCACCACCTCTTTGTCCCGGTACTGCTTCATGAGGGAGAGGATCTCCTCCAGCGTAAGCCGGGCGCTGTCATAGATCCGGCAGTCCTTCCGGCAGAGGGAAAGGAGCTCCGGATTGACGAGGCTCCCCGCATATATGACGACATCGGCTTTCTGCAGCTGCTGCGCGCCCCGGAGTGTGATCAGATCCGGAGAGCCGCACCCTGCACCTGTAAAATGTATCATTCCGTACTTCCTTTCCACTTTTGGAGCAGCTCTTCCGCCTCCTTTGTCATGCCTGCGGCGCCTGTACGGGAAGAGAACAGGAGAGCGCCTGTGATGAGGGAAGGGGCCCTGCGGCGCAGGTGCTTTCGGATATCCGCAAGAAGACTTTCCATGACGGGCCCGTCCAGTCCTGCTTCCCGCAGGATCTCCAGGCAGGCCTCGGAGGTCGCCGCATCCTTCAGCTTCCGGCACAGCGCCGTATCCGCGCCGGCAAGCGCCGCATGTGCGGTAAAGAGCTCGGTCCGGCAGTCCGCCCACCGGCTGTGGGTATTCATGATGCCGCCCGCAAGCTTCACCAGCTTCCCGATGTGTCCCGCAAGAAGGACTTCTTTAAAGCCAAGGAAGGCTGCTTCATCAAGTGCTTCTCCAATGAAGTTGGAGCATTTGACCACAGGGATTTGCCGGGATCCGGCATCGCGGGATGCCAGTCCGTGTTCCGTAAGAAACTCCATGCCCAGGTTCCCGGGCGTCAGGATCACCCTGCTGTTTCCTTCGGCAGCTGCCTGGCGGAGGGAGAGATGTATGGTATCCACCAGCGCCTGTGTGCTCATGGGCTCCACGATCCCGGAGGTCCCCAGGATCGAGATGCCGCCTTCGATCCCCAGCTGCGGATTGAAGGTCTTTTCCGCAAGTTTCTCCCCCTCCGGAACGAAGACCGTGACCGTAAGGCCGCCTTCGTATCCGGCAAGGAGCGCAGCCTGCCCCACGGCTTCTTCGATCATGCGCCGCGGCACGGTATTGATGGCGGCATCCCCGACGGGCCGGTCCAGGCCGGGCCTTGTTACGCGGCCGATACCTTCTCCGCCTTCGATCAGGATCTTTCCGCTTTCGTTTGGTTCCACCCGGGCAAAGATCAGCGCACCGTCCGTGACATCGATATCATCTCCGCCGTCCTTTCGTACGCCGCAGAGGGCATAGCCTTCGCCGGCCTCCGTTCCCTCCAGAGAAACCTCTACCGGGATGCCGGCGGGCGTTACAAGGCGGACGCTTTCCGGCCATGTTCCGAGAAGGAGGCGTCTTGCCGCACCGGCCGCCGCAAGGGCTGCGCAGGATCCTGTGGTGTAGCCGAGGCGGAGACGCTTTCCGCCGGCATTTATATAGTGGGGAAAAACAGGGCTTTCCGCCTCCGCCGGTCCGTATTCCAGGGAATCGAAGCAGGGGTCATACGCATCCCTTCGCATGCGGAACAGGCCGGAGAGGAAGGCTTTGTCAAAGCATTCTTCCGGCGTCCCGATCCTTTGGATCTTTCCGTCCCCGATGCACACCGCAAGATCCGAGACCCGTTTTGCCAGGTCCAGCTCATGCAGGGACATGATTACGGCAAGTCCTTCCTCCCGGACCAGCTTTTTCAGGATGGTCAGGACTTCCAGCTTATACCGGATATCCAGGTAGGAGACGGGCTCGTCCAGGACTAGGATCCGGGGCTTCTGTGCGAGGACTCCGGCAAGGCGGACGAGCTGCTTCTGCCCGTCGCTGCAGATGTCAAAATATGAATCCGCAAGGCCCTCCGCACCGACCAGCGTCAGTGTTTCTTCCACGATCCGTAAGTCTCCTTCCGACGGGATGCCAAGATGACCGGTGTAGGGGTATCGCCCTGCCTGTACGACCTCCCGGCAGGTCATAAGCTCCGGCCGGATGCTATCCGTGAAAAGGGAAGCCATGCTCTTTGCCCTCCGGTCCCGGGGGATCCTTCGAAGATCCTCCCCGTCCAGGAAGGCGGCGCCGCTTATGGGGGCAAGCTCCTGGGCGATGGTCCGCAGGATCGTGGATTTGCCGGCGCCGTTGGGACCGATGAGCGTCATGATCTTTCCGGTTTCCAGAGTAAGGGAAACACCGCCGATCACGATTTTCTGCCGGTAGCCGGCATCGAGGGAGACAGTCCTGAGAACGGGTTCAGGCATATCGGCCACCTCCTTTTCTCCTGAGCAGTACGGCGATCACGACGGGACCGCCCAGTACGGCCGTCACCGCACTGATGGCAAGCTCCGAAGGAGCAAACAGCGTCCTTGCCAGAAGATCCGAGGCAAGACAGAAGAGTCCGCCGCCGAAGAAACAGGCGGGGATCATGGCCAGCGGCTGATTGGTACGAAGAAGCCGCTTCACCAGATGCGGCACTGCAACGCCGACAAAGGAGACCGGCCCCGCAAAGGCGGTGACACAGGCGGCAAGAAGACTCGATAAGAGAACGAGGAGAATCCGGAACAGTCGAAGATTCACGCCGACGCCCGCAGCGTGGCTCTCCCCCAGAAGATATGCCGACAGCGGCTTGGAGATCAGGAAGGTCACTGCCAGCACCGGCAGGATCACACAGGCCATTACGGCGACATTCTGCCAGGTGATGCCGGAAAAACTTCCCCGGGACCAGTTATGGAGGTTTACGATGTCGGCGTCTGCCGCGAACGTAACGACAAGGTCCGTAATGGCGGAGCAGATGTAGCCGATCATGACGCCGCCGATGATCAGGACGGACATTCCGTTCACAAACCGCGCCATCAGGAGAATGAAGCCCATGGACAGGAGCGCGCCCGCAAAAGCGGCCCCGATCAGGGTCCAGGAGGCCGGCGGAAGGGAGAGAGAAAGGGCCGATACCAGGACCAGGGCGACGAAGAGCTTCGCCCCGGAGGAGATCCCCAGGATGAACGGACCGGCAATGGGATTGTGGAAAAAGGACTGGAGAAGATAGCCGGAAAGGCCGAGGGCGCCGCCCAGAAGAAGCGCCGCCAGGGCCCGCGGGAGACGGATGCCGCGCACGATGTCCGCAGAGGTCCCGGAAGCGCCCATAAGGGCCTGCCGGATCTCCGCCATCGGGATGTGAACGCTTCCTGAGCAGACGTTCAGCAACAGAAAGACCGGTATGAGGAATAGAAGCAGCCCGAAGGCCGCGCCGAAGTGCTTCCGAGACATCTGCTGTTTGCTCCTTGGCTATTCGAGTTTTTCCAGGAAGACCAGGTCGGGGTCCTCCTGCGTCATCATGTCATGCAGGTCCGTTACAAAGTCTCCCATTTCCATGACAGACTGGAACAGGTCCTCTGTCGTCATGTACACATGTCCGCTTTGCACCGCGCGGCACCCGGCAAGGAGCGGGCATTCGGACAGAAGTTCGTCCAGGCCCGAGAGGGCGCCGGGGATATCGGTGCTGTAGATCAGGTAATCGGCATCCTTTACGCCGGCATAGAACGCCTCCAGCTGGAGCTGGAGCGTTGCGGAATGCGCGCCTTCCTTCGCTTCCGTTCCGGGAAAGGCGTAGGTGCCGCCCGCGGTCCGGATGAGGGCGGGAATATAATCATCGCTCCTTCGGATCACGGCAAGGCCGGCGGTATTGATATAGAAATAGGCGACAGACGCGCCGCAGGGTGCGGTGTTTTCCAGGGCGTCAAACTTTTCGAATACCCTCCGGCAGGCATTGTCCGCCTCTTCGGAGCATCCGGTGAGAAGTCCGTACAGACGGATCCATTCGATCCGTCCCCGGGGCGTCTTCTCATAGCTGGAGCGGTCCACGAGGACCGGGATGCCGAAGCTTTCCAGTCTCTCCCTGACCTCGGGAGAGTGGAAGACCATCGTGTTCTCCACGGCAAGGCCGCAGCCTTCCGAAAGGAGCCGTTCATAGTCGGGGGCGGAATATTTTCCCACGTAGAGCATTTGCCCCTGCTCCATGGCTTCCCGCACGGAGGAAAGCGCCCAGTCCTCTTTCCGGAGGGACGTAAAGCGGATGGAAGGGAGCGCTCCGCAGGCAGCGAAAAAGTCCATGTCGGAAGAGGAGGCCATGTAGATGTTCTCCAGGGGCTGCTGCAGGATGGTGATGTCCGCCGGAAGATCCTCCGGAACAGAGCCGCCTTCCGGGATGAGAAGGAACAGGCCGCTCCCCGGAATATCGATGAGGGACAGGCCGTCCTCATAATAATCGACGGAAAAACCTTCCGCATACGCAAGCGCCATGCTGCCGGTCACGGCAAGGCCGGGAAGGGCAGAGCCCGCAGTCGTTCCCGCAGTCTGTCCCGCCGCGGATCCGGCCGTATCAGCATTCCCCGCATTTTCGGCATCCCCGGCATCCCCGGCATCGCCCGCATCCCCGGCAGCTGCCGGCGGTGCGGTCTCTTCGGGATCATCCTCCGGCGCGCCGTCCCCGGAGGGCGCACCGAAATGCAGTGTGTAGTCGATCAGATGGGGCGTGCTCATGGCCGTTGTGTCGGCCTGCACGGCGATACTGCAGGGAGGCGCGGGGATCGGGATCGTAAAGACGGCCCCCTCTTCGGAAGTTTCCGGGTAATAGGTCACGCCTTCCACGATCATGAAATCATAGTGGGAGCTGCTCCAGCGAAGCTCTGCCGTATAGCCGCCGTCCTTTTGGACAACGGTGCAGGGAGACTCCACTGAAGCCTTGCCGGAACCGCCTTCGAGGGTGACGGGCACCGACAGAAGGGCAGCAGGAGTTTTCGCATCCTGCAGTTCGGCCGTTTCCGGGAGTGCTTCCTGCCCGGCAGATGAGGGCGCGGCATCCGGTGAAGATCCCGCGGCGGCGGCGCAGGCGATGCAGGTAAAGGCTATGCACAGCAGCAGGCAGAAGGCTGCCAGCCGTTTTACGGGGAGGTCCTGATATTTCATAACGGCGTCCCCTGTGTTACTGCACAGGTTCAGGGCTGCTTACGCTGACGACATGGTCATACCACTTGCCCTTCTCACCGATGATGGCAAGGTCGAAATCCTGCTCCAGGGCCGGCACGGGAATGTCAAAACCGTACACTTCCTCGGTCATGCCGTCGTCATAGGTGACGGTATCGACCGTGGGCTCCAGAAGGTCCGAAGGATCTGCATTCTTTGCATCTTCGGCTTTTCCGGGATAGAGCTGCAGGATCTTTTTGGAGATCAGGCTGACATGCAGGGTCATCTTTCCGTCCTTGACCGTAAGGATCCCTTTGTCCTCGTTGGCTTCATTGACACGGAACATGGAGCTGTCGGTGTTGAAAACGGCACTGTAGGTCCCGTCTGCCGGAAGATAAGAGGGCGATTCCACAGCGGAGATCTCAAACCCGGCACCCTGCATGGCGGCAAGTGTATGTGCCGCATACAGGTCCTGGATGGCCTTGATCCTGCCGAGGCCCTCGATCTGGCAGTCGACGCTTTCGAAGGCGCCGTCGGAAAGGAACATGCTGCGCCAGGAGTCCTCGTCTTCGCCGGCCATGTCGTTGTTCGCATGGTCGCCGGCAACGACCATCAGGGGACGCAGGACCACCTTTGTATAGCCGGCTTCCTTTACGGCCTCGATGATATTTTCACAGGAGGTCTCCTCCGGCTCGCCCTCGACGGTGCCGATGAAGACATTTTCATAGCCGAGGCTGTCGACCTGCGCCTGCATCTGGCTGTAGCTGACCTTGGCCGTGTGGGAGGTACCGTGCCCCATGAAAACAAAGGCCGTGCCGTCCCCGGCCGCTTCTTCCGGCGTCTTATAGCCGGCTTTTTCCACGGCTTCCTGTGTGATGGCCTTTGCGACAGTCTCCTTATCGGTATTGACCTCCGAAGCGTCCTTGCCTACCTTTCCGAGCAGGGGCTCCGCAATGGAAACAGTGGCAAAACTTCCCTCATGCTCCGCAAGGGTATCCTCCAGCTCGTCATACTCTGCACCGTGCATCAGGTGCGTGGGCTGGATGATAAGGTTCTTAACGCCGTTTTCCTCTGCACGGACAAGGGCCTGCTCCATGTTGTCGATGCTCTCGCCGTCCCGGGCCAGGATGTGATTGAGGATGATCTGGGATGTGAACGCACGGCGGACAGACCAGTCGGGATATGCCTCCTGCAGGGCATCCTCAATACTCTTGATATCATTGGCACGGCTGTCATTGAAGGACGTGCCGAAGCTGACGACAAGGAGCTCGTTTTCACCGATCTCATCAAGGTTCCGGGGATCATCGAGGGAGGCATCGCCCGTATCCCTTCCGAAATAATCGGGATCGGCGTCTTCACCTTCGACCAGTGCCTTTTCTTCCTTCGTCAGCGCATCCCAGGCGGCCCTTGCCGCAGCGCACTGCTCTTTCGTCGTGTCAGTCCATTCCTGGACATAGATGGCATCAATGAGGGCCGCCGTCTTTTCCACGGCTTCCATATCGGGGACGGCCGGTTCTTCCTGTGCAGCAGCATCCGCCGGAGGTGTCTCTTCTGAAGAAGTATCTTCTGCGTTTTTCGCTGCCGCCTCCCGGGACTCTTCTTCCTTTGCGGGAGCAGTCGGTGTATTCGCCGCGCATCCGATGCAGGACGTCGCTACTAATGCTGTCAGGACCAGGGAAATCATTCTTCGCATAAACCTTACCTCTCTTTTTGTAAACATGGTTTCCGGCATAGAAAAAGACCGCCTTTCGCGGTCCTGTTTTCCTGCTGTCTGCATGCGGAAATAAACCTCCCCGGGGAGATCTTGTGCAGAGTCATTGCGGGAAAGCAGATCCGTGGACCGCAGATCTTTCCTTCCGCATAAGGGCAGGTCTCCTGGCTTCGTTCACGGCCGCAGCTCTCTTCCCGGTCTCCCAGTGATCTGTAAGCTGCAGCTCCCGTACACAGTGACGGCATCGCGCCGGATTCACACCGGCTTCCCTTTTCACCCGCTTTGCAGCGGACACCCTTATGGTACAATAGCTGTATGTTGTTTTGACTGCTTCTACTATGCGACGGATCCCGCGCCCGTGTCAATCGGTCTTTTCCGGGAATGCGGGCGGCAGAAAGGACTTGCCATGAGGATCAGGACAGCGGCTTTGGCAGATGCCGGAAGGCTCCTGGATATATATGCATATTATGTGACGGATACGGCCATTACCTTTGAATACGACGTGCCCTCCGAGGCGGAATTCAAGGAACGGATACGCAGGACTCTTTTGAAGTATCCCTATATTGTCGCAGAGGAGGACGGCAGGATCCTCGGATATGCCTATGCGGGCCCCTTTAAGGAACGGGCCGCCTATGACCGGTGCGTGGAGACCTCGATCTATGTGGCGAAGGATGCGAGGCGGCGGGGAATCGGCTTACTTCTTCTGAATGCGCTGGAGGACCTTCTGGAACAACAGAACATCCTGAATGTAAACGCCTGCATCGGGGTCCCGCGGAAAGAAGAGGATGCGTACCTGACCTTCGACAGTGTGCACTTTCACGAAAGAATGGGCTACCGCATGGTCGGGACCTTCCATGACTGCGGCTACAAGTTCGGACGCTGGTACGATATGGTCTGGATGGAGAAGATGCTGGGCGAGCACACGGACGATCCGCAGCCCGTCGTGCCGTTTCCGGACCTGCCGCCAATGGCCTTGGCCGGGCACGCAGCGGTTATAAACGAAGCGGGGCCCTACCGGCCTGCATGAAAGAGGAAAGAAAAGAACATGAATGAGATCCTGCAGTCACTGATGATGAGAAAATCCGTCCGTGCCTATACGGACGAGGAGATCCCGGAGGAAGATGTCCGGCAGATCCTGGAAGCCGCCATGCAGGCACCCACAGCCGGAAACCAGCAGCTTTACACCATCCTGCGCATCACGGACCCGGAGAAAAAGCACCGCCTCAGCATTTCCTGTGACAACCAGCCGTTTATTAAAGAAGCAAAGCTTGTCCTCATCTTCTGCGCGGACTGCCTGAAATGGTACAGGGCCTATCAGGCGGCAGGAGGCGATCCGCGAAAGCCGGATGCCGGCGACCTGATGCTGGCTGTCTGCGATGCCTGTATCGCGGCGCAGAATGCGGTCACGGCTGCGCAGTCCCTGGGGATCGGTTCCTGCTATATCGGCGATATCATGGAAAACATCGAGACCCAGAGAGAGATCCTCTCTCTTCCGGTGTATGTGTTCCCGGCGGCAATGGTCGTCTTCGGATATCCGACGCAGCAGCAGAAGGAGAGAGTAAAGCCGGAGCGCTTCGATCCGGAATATATCGTGCAGGAAAACACCTATCACGAGCTTTCGGAGGACGAGCTGCGGAAGATGTTCGAAAAACGCACGGCGCCCCGCTCCTTCGAGGACTGGGTGGAGGCGTTCCGGAAACGGAAATACGAATCGGATTTTTCCAGGGAGATGTCCCGCTCCGTTCGGAAGTGCCTGGAAGAGTTCGGAGATCAATGAATGGAAAACAGCCCCACGGGGCTGTTTTTCTGAACCGTATTTTCAAATACGCAAGAGTACGCAGGATTTTTCGATTATTTCTTCATCAGGCCCATGCCGGCATTCCATGCCTTGCCGACCTGCTCGCCGGAAACGTAATAGCCGTGCTGGAACTGATCGAAGATCAGTGCCTTGAGCTTCGCGGGATCTACTTTTCCGTTCTCGGAGAGGACCTTTTCCTCTGCGGCGGTATTGACGATCTTACCGACGATGCAGTAGAAGCTTTCCGTTTCCACGACTTCCGCCAGTTCGCATTCCATGACAACGGGAAATTCCTCGATGACGGGCGCATTAACGAACGTGCTCTTCACCGCGGTATAGCCGGTGCGTTCGAACTTGTCGCTCATCTTGTTGCCGGTCGCGATCCCGAAGAAATCGGCCACGTCCATATGGTCCTTATCTGCCAGACTGACGGTAAAAGCCTTTGTCTTCAGCAGGTTCTGCGTGGTCTTGTGATCCTCATCGATAAAAAGCGCGATCCTGTCCGCATTACAGATCATGCCCCATGCGGCATTCATGACATTGACCTTGCCGTTTTCATCATATGCCGCCACCATCAGGACCGGCATCGGATACACTGCCTGGACTACCCCAAGATTTTTCTTCATATTACAAGTACCTTCCTTTCCGCTGCCGGATCTGTCTGTGCAGCTTGTCGTATTGCTGTCCGGCCATTGTCATGATATCATAGCAGTGTCCTGCCGACCAGTACCATCATTTCTGACAGGTACTTACCTTGAGGAAAGTGTCATGAATGGAAAAAGAATCGAAGAAGCCGACTACGACCAGACCGGATACAGTTACACGCTGTCTCTGATCTCCGGAAAATACAAACCCGTGATCCTGTACTGCCTGATGGAATATGAACCGGTCCGGTTCAATGAAATGCAGCGTTATCTTAAGAAGGTCGCGGATAAGACACTCAGCCGGAACCTCAAAGAACTGGAAGAAGACGGACTGATCCTGCGGACCGTATACCCGCAGATCCCGCCGAAGGTGGAATACCGCCTCACGGACCGCGGCCATTCCCTGGTCAGGGTCCTGGACGGCCTGTGCGACTGGGGAAACGAGAACCGCAGGTGAATGTCCGGCATCAGAAATAAGAGTTCTCATCAAATCTTAATGTATTCTTAATCTTTGTGATATTGACAGACAATTAACAGAGCGATAGGATATCCTCAACAAGATAAAAGGGAGTAGCGGAACGGACAAGATCCGAATCCTGAAACCGTCACACGGAGCGATGAGCTCCCGTATCAGGTGAGACTGCAAGACTTTTATCGCGGCAGAGCTGCGGTAGAGGTCTTTTTTTAACCGGATCCCGCAGCAGTATAAGAAAGGAGAGCAGCGAAATGATCATGACGATTCTTACGATGGTATTTATGTTTTATGTATTTGGTTTTGTTTTCCGCATCTGCTTCGGGATCTTCGGAGGATTCCTGAAAGTGGCGGCGTTCCTGACAGCGGCAGTGATCGTGACCGCGTTCACCGGCATTCTGTTCCTTCCTGTGATTGCAGTGATCGGACTGATCGTGCTGGTATGCGGGATCGTGAAAAACGCCTGAGAAACTGCGGGAACTGTAGAAACAGGAAGGAGGCAGAAAATGAACAGATATGCGTATAACGGCTACGGAATATATGACAGGAACCGGGAGATCCGGGAGGCCATCGCGGCCGGTGAAAGAGCGCTTTCCAGCCTGCGGGAGGCCCAGAGGAGCCTTGACAGCGCAAGGGGCTGGGGATTCCTCGACCTGTTCGGCGGGAACCTCATCACAGGCCTCATGAAGCATTCCCGCGTAAGCAATGCCTCCCGGTATGTGGAGGATGCCCGCAGGGACCTGACCGCATTCCGGAACGAGCTGGACGATATCCGGGACCTGCAGGATCTGGATATCCGGATCGGGGATTTCCTTACCTTTGCGGATTTCTTCTGGGACGGCTTCATTGCGGACATCATGGTCCAGTCGAGGATCAACGACGCCAGAAGAAAAATCGCGGAGGCAATCGGAAGGACGGACGCGATCGTCCGGAAGCTGAGGGCAGAGGTATAACATACTACGGATCCGTGAAACAGGGTACAAAAAATATTTTAAAAATTCGGTAAAATTAACAATAAAAGCAAACTTGTCAGACTTTAAAGATGCATATATAATTCTGTTTCAGTGACTGCCGGATGGTGGTCACTGGAACAGTGATGTATGTACAGAAAGGATGACAAGTGGGATACAAGGATACAATCACCAAAAAATACCTGTCCCGGAATGATATCTTCGCGGATGCCTTTAATTATTATATTTTCGATGGCAGGCCTGTTATTAGCCCGGATGACCTGCAGGAAAAGGATCCGACAGAATCAGCCGTGGTCCACCGGCTCGAACAGACCATGACTGATCAGAAGAACCGGGATGTATTGAAAGTTCTCACGTTACGGAAAAACCGGCCTGTTACGCTGGCACTTCTTGGTATTGAGTCGCAGGCTCACGTCCATAATGCCATGCCGGTCAGGTGCTGCCTTTATGATGCGCTGAATTATTCTTCCCAGTTGGAAGAAATTCGAAAGGATCATAAGGAAAAGAAAGACCTCCGGACGACAGAGGAACTTCTCTCGGGATTTACTCGCAATGACCGCCTCACTCCGGTCATTACCCTTTGTATCTGTTTTGATGCGAAGGAATGGGATGCGCCCCGGACACTCCATGAGATGTTCCGGAAAACAGATCCAAGAATCCTGGAGCATGTCGATGACTACAGACTGAACCTGATCACGCCTTTCGGAATAAAGGATTTCAGCAGGTTTTCGACAGAACTGGGACTCTTGATGGAATTCATCCAGTGCTCTGATAACAAGGAAAAAATACGTGCTACAATGGAATCGGATGAGCGGTATCAAAGCGTTGATATCAGTACAGTTGATATGATCAATGCATATACATCGGCAAATATACCGACATCCGGAGCAGAAGGAGGGAAGGTCAACATGTGTGAAGGTATAAAGGGACTGATCGAAGAAGGCCACGCTGCAGGAATACGGGAAGGCCATGCCGCAGGTATACAGGATGGAGAGGACCAGTTGACCAGACTTTTCCGAAGCCTGGTCCCCGGGTCGGAGGATTATAACAAAGCCCTGAATGCCACACCTGCTGAAAGAAAAGAACTTTATAAGAAGTACGGGATCATTGATTAATTCTCAAATGAATACTCAGGCTGTTATTGACGGATCAGATATTTGGAGCCGGAACCCTTTTGATCATAAAGGATTCCGGCTCTGCTTTTATTATTTGCGGGACTGCAGGGGCACTGTCCCGGGATCATTGCTTATGATCTTTTTCAGTCAGAAGCCTTGAAGTTGTAGACGGGCTTCATGACATCGATGACATCGACAGACTCCCGGATCACATCAATGATATCCTCCAGGGACTTGTAGGCCATCGGTGCCTCATCGAGGGTCGCCCGGTTCACGGAGGTCGTATAGATCCCCTTCATGGACGCTTCGTATTCCTCCAGGCTGAGAGTTGTTTTGGCCGCCTTCCGGGACATGAGTCTTCCCGCACCGTGGGGGGCGGAGTAATTCCATTCCGGATTCCCCTTTCCGACGGCAAGGACACTTCCGTCCCGCATGTTGATCGGGATCAGGACCTTTTCTCCTTTGTGTGCCGCGATGGCACCCTTACGCAGGATCATTTCCTCTGTGTCGATGTAGTTGTGGATCGTATGGAAGGCTTCTCCGCCTGCAATTCCTGTGCGCTCCAGCAGGATCTCTGCCATCTTCTCGCGGTTCCTTCTTGCGAACTGCTGGCAGATCTCAACGTCGTGGAGGTAGGCTTCCAGGTGACGCCCGTACAGGAAGCACAGATCCTCGGGAATGGACGTTTCCTTTCTGTATTTATCCCATTTGAGATTCTTTAAGGCTTCCTGGATCTCATCCTTCCTTCCCTGTTCCTTCAGCGTGCGGATGATCTCATCCCGCTGCAGAAGGTAGTCATCGATACCGCGGTTCAGTTCGATCGCGAGCTGCTGGTAATGCTCGGCGACCTGTTTTCCCAGGTTCCGGCTGCCGCTGTGGATGACAAGATATTTCGTGCCGTCCGCCGCCTCATCGATCTCGATGAAGTGATTCCCTCCGCCGAGAGTACCGAGGCTCCGCTCCAGACGCCTTGCCTGTTTCAGGTCCCGGAAGCAGGCAAGTGCCGTCAGGTTGAAATGTTCCTTCCTTTCGTCCCAGGTATTCATTCCGGACGGAATATAGTGCGCCGCTTCATCGAGCTTCTCGAAGTCAACGGGGGCCTTTCCAAGTTCGACTGTGTACATGCCGCAGCCGATGTCGACGCCGACCACGTTCGGGACGGCTTTGTCGATGACGGTCATGGTCGTTCCGATCGTGCAGCCCTTCCCGGCGTGCACGTCCGGCATGATCCGGATCCTGCTGCCTTCCGTGAATTCATAGTCGCACATGCGCCGGATCTGCCCGATCGCCTCTTCCTCTACGATCTTTGCGTAGCAGATGGCAGTATTCACTTTTCCTCTGATCTCGAGCATAGCTTCTCCTTTCCGGCAGCACCTGTATTCCCGGCAGCCTGTGTATATTCCGACGATATCACGAAAGGACCGGCGTGTCATTCGACCTGTAGTATAAGGATACGGCTGTCTGTGCAGCCGTCATCTCCCAAGGTACTTTTCCGTATCATCGGCGGCGTGGATCAGCATTATACTGTCCGCTTCGACCCGGCATTCAAAGCAGAGGATCCTTACGCCCGTGCCTGCGGCGTCAGAAAGTGCCTCTCCGAAGGCGGGCTGCGCGGCATCGTTCGGCAGGACCGTCCGGATCCCGTTCATCTGGATCACAAAGGCAACAGCGCAGTGATATCCGGACCGGGCGGCAGAGGCCAGCTCGTGCAGGTGTTTCACGCCCCGCACAGTCGGCGCATCCGGGAAAAGACCCGTTCCCTCCAGGCCTTCATGGATAAGAGTACAGCCTTTAACTTCCGTCAGGTATTTTTCCCCTTTCCGTTCCATGTAGAAATCGATCCGGGAGCCGCCGATGGAATACTCCGGCTTTACCAGATCGTAATCCCGGCTCATCAGCCATTGCTTCACCAGTTCATTCGGTGCGAGGCTGTCGATATTGACCCATTCCGGGCCCGGCTTGCAGACACTGATCAGGTCGTATGCCGTCTTCCGCTTTGTCCCTGCCGCTTTCTGCAGCGTAACGCCGGCACCGGGCAGAAGAAGTTCGCCAAGGCGTCCGGTATTCTTTACATGGACTTTCTCCGTCCGGTCATCGATCCGCACTTCTGCGGTGAACCGGTTGAGGCGGCGGATAAAGGTGCCGGAGACGGTATTCTCATAGCGGATGACTGG
Source organism: uncultured Lachnospiraceae bacterium (assembly GCA_946534785.1). Lineage (GTDB taxonomy): Bacteria > Bacillota > Clostridia > Lachnospirales > Lachnospiraceae > CAG-791. The sequence goes on from CAMNCY010000012.1 coordinate 19,130, forward strand.
ATGCATGTCGGTCTTTCTCCTTCGGGCGGTCAGGGGTGTTTTCGGGTCCCGGGTACGGATTCAATGTAGCATGGAAGAGGACGTTTGCAAAGAGCGGCAGGACTCCGCGGCAAAGGGCTCCGGGCGCTTTCGGGCACCTGCCGGCCGCCTTGACTTCGCCGTTCGGCTAATATTATACTGGAAGTGCAGTAAATGAGCCGTACGGCGAAGTGCTTTGCCGGAAATGGATGGGGAATATATATGATGATCACGGATGCAAAGGCCTTTGGGAAGGCCGTTCGGAACAGAAGAAAGAAACTTGGCTATACGCAGGCATATGTTGCCAGAGAAGGCGGCTTCAGCGTCAGTTTCATATCTGACCTGGAGAACGGGAAGAGCACGGCGGAGCTGGAAAGGGCCATCCGCCTGGCCGGTTTTCTCGGCCTCAATTGCAGACTGACGGACAGTGGAGAGGAAGACAGATGAAAAAGAAGATCAGTGTGCTGCTTGTTTTATGCCTGGTTCTTCTCTCAGGATGTGCAGCCGTTCCCGCGGCATCCGCCGGGAGCGGCGCGGCAGAAGAGGCCTTCTATACCGGCGTGTGCGTGGATACCTGTTCGACACTCGGCATCTGCGCAGAGCGCAATGCGATTTTCAACATGCTCACGAACGGGGAACAAAAGATCCGCAAAGTGCTGGCTATCCTGCCAAACGGCAGGACCGGTGCTCCCTGCGGGGCCTGCAGGGAACTGATGGTGCAGCTGATGCCGGAAACGTACAAAGAGATCGAGATCATGCTTGATTATGAAAATAATAAGGTGATAACGCTTGGAGAGCTGACGCCGGAATGGTGGATCGGATAGTCTTTTGCCAGTCATTATATTCATTATTACGAAAGTGAACGCATCAGCAGGGAAATCAGAGCGTTCCTAAACCGGACCCTTACATGGCGCATTGTCAGAACACAAAGGAGTATTCCCCCGACAGCAGCTCAAGGGTAACCATTTCATTATTATCCGAAGGCACGACGGATATTCCTTCGGCCTCCTGCAGAGGTTTCCCGCTCTCCAGGATCAAAGGTTCCCGGGAAGCAGACAGAACATCAGGATCGACCGGCAGTACGAGCTGTGCCGTGGAATTTGCAGGTACCGAGCAGTGATACTCGGTTTTCCCGCTGCTCCTGTCGTACTTCACCGAGCTTTCGATCTTACCATAGACGCTTTCATAAGAGGCGCTGCAGAAAGGCACGGAGGAAGTCAGTTCCCACGCAGGCTTCAGATAAAAATGCTTATACCCGGGATTCTCCGGATCCTGCCGGATGCCCGCAAGATATTGCGGCATCCATAATGAGACGGAACCGAACGCATAGTGGTTCAGTGATCCGTTTAATTCATAGCAATCGTCCGTGGCAGGATTCATCACACGCCAGTGTTCCCAGTTCGTTGTCGCCCCATGTCCGATCTGATAACCGAAAGAAGGATACGTTTTCTCGCTCAGGATCTGATATGCGATATCAGAGTAACCCATCTCGCTCAATACAGGAAGGACATAAGAAATCCCTGAAAAACCGACAGTCAGGTGATGATCCGACTCTGTCAGAAGGTCTTTCAGCCGGGAGGCACTTGCCTGCCTGAGAGGGTCCGGTACCAGTTCAAAAGCCAGTCCCAGTACATAGGCGCTTTCCGAACCGGCAGTTATGGTTCCGTCTTCCAGCATCCAGTTGTTTACCCACGCTACACGGTACCGGTTGTAATACTCGGCGTATTCTGCCGAATCTGCGGAGTTTCCGAGAATAGCGGCTATTCTGGACATGATCCGGCATACATGGGCTGACCATGCCGTGTTAATACAGGAATAGGCATACGTGTCCAGTGACAGGTGGTCTCCGTATCCGGAAGCAGGCCTGATCCAGTTTTCGGAATTGCCGACCAGGTAGCGGATCCATTTTGCCATGCCGTCGTAAGCTTCCTCCAGAACAGTCCTGTCACCATATGTCTGATAAAGATTCCACGGAATCAGGACCACGGCATCTCCCCAGCCGTTATTGCCGCCGCTCCCTCCGCGGCCCGTCAGGTCTGTGTGGAAATTGCGCGGAGCCATGTCCGGAGCCGCACCGGTATCCGGATCCTGCACGTCCAGAATGTCCCTTTCAAAATCCCTGAAGAATGAATAGGCATCCAGCATGTACATTGCGGTCGGTGAGATCACCTGTGCGTCTCCCGTCCAGCCGAACCGTTCCGAACGCTGCGGACAGTCTGTCGGGACAGAAACGGTGTTGCCCCGGATGCTCCATCTTGCATTTTCGAAGATCCGGTCAAGCAGTTCGTCCGAAGAATCAAATGATCCGGTTTCTTTCATGTCGGAAGCAAGTGCGTTTGCTTCGACCGACAGGATGCTGATCCTCTCGTCGGAAGGAAGCAGTTCCATGTAACGGAACCCATGAAAGGTAAAGGCGGGCATATATTCTTCGGGCTCATCATTGTTCCCCAGGAAATACCGGTCCATGCTCTGCGCTCCGAGAAGGTTCTTCGTAAACACGGAACCCGCCGGCCCATCGCTGTTCAGCAGCTTTTCCTCATTCAGCCATTCGCCGTGGCGCATGGTGATACAGGAACCGCGGGGACCCTTCAGGACTATCTTACAGACTCCTGAAATCTCCTGGCCAAAGTCATAGACGATCGTTCCTCTGTCTGTCGGGATCTCCCTGACAGGTTTCAGTGTTTTTATTATACGGACAGGCGGATCCTGCTGCAGAGTCAGGATGCCCGCTTCCTCATCAAACCATGCGGGCGTGTATTCTTCTGCGGACTGCCAATGCTTTTCTGATCCGGAAAGCTCACGTCCTGCATCATAAACCTCTCCCTGCCACAGATCATCCACAAGGACAGGACCTTCTTCGGAAACTTCCCAGGTACTGTCGGTTCCGATGATCTGCCGGGTGCCGTCCTCATACGTGATTTCGATCTGTGCCAGGAGTCCGAGGTTTTCTCCCCAGATCGCCCCGATCCCTTCGTATCCAACGGCCCTGTCATACCAGCCGTGTCCGAGCGTCACCTGCATGCTGTGTCCGGCCTGCTGCCCGGCATGGCTGCTGCCGGCAGGATTCTCACCTAAAAAATCTGTAATATCATAGGCCTGGTAAGGCGTCCGCAGGTTATAAGGGGCGTTTCCCGGATTCAGAAGCGTATCGGTGATTTTCTTTCCGTCCAGGATGCAGTCATAAATGCCGTTTGCCGTAATATACAGCATGGCATTTCTGACCGGCCCTTCTGTCAGGAACTCTTTCTGAAATACGGGTGCTGATTTTTCCGTATAGTATTGTCCCGGTGTCAGCAGCATGGAGGAACTTGTCTTCATCCAGCCGCCCCGGTTCTTTCCTTCCCACATAAGGTCCGTCACATCGATGCACTGATTACCGAAAATCGTATGATAGGGATCGGAGAAATCTTCCTCCCGGCAAAGGTTTCCCGCACTGTCCCGGACAGAGTAATGATCCACCAGGAAGGTACTGCCTCTTGACGGCCGAAAACCGAAATCGTCGGAAACCAAACGGGGTTTATCGGTTTCGAACCCTGCGACCTCCTGACCGTTCAGAAGCGTTCTTACATGAGTTCCTTCCACTAAGATCGTGATATGCGCCGGCCGGTCCTGCAGATCCTCCGGAGTAAAGAATTCGGTGATATCTGCCGACATTTCCGACTCGATCATATATTTCCTGACAAATGACAGGGATATTTCCGCTGTTCCGGTTTCCAGGTACAGATTTACGGACTCGATATACATGCCGTGATCCGCATCCTCATATCCCCATACAAAGCCGGCAGAGTAATCTTCAATGATAAAATCCGCATCGATGGTGAAGGTATCAGGCCTTTCGGGAATGGTGCCTTCATCTTCCGCTTCGGAAGATATTCCCGCCGGTTCCGGAGTTCGGATCCAGGAGGCGTTCGAAAAACCTTCATTCATAAGGCCTGTGCAGAATGCCTTTTTTTCGGATTCCGCAGGGATATCTTCTTCGTCCCATACCGTCACCTGCCAGGTGTAGGACGTTTGGGGCATCAGCGCTTCCCCTTCATAGGGAATAAATGCGGAAGTGTCAGCTTCCACTTTTTGGGTATCCCAGATGATGTTATTGCCCTGCCAGACCCGGATCCGGTAGGCTTTCTGGTATTTTCCCCTCTCATTGCCCGGCATCTGCCATGAAAAGCCGGGAGTGGGATCGTCCGTGATCCACAGCTTCGGATCTCCGTTAACGGAAAGACCGGTCACAGAAAAATCCGCAGTGCCCTCTGATACAGCACTGTGGGAACGCCTGTAAATAAGGACGGAAAACAGCAGAAGGAATAACAGAATGATTCCTGCAATGATACAGAGCAGTTTTTTTGAGTAAGCATGCCGCATGTCCGGAACTCCCGCAGGATTACCGCGTATTCACAGTATCCTGTATACTTTCGTTTTTTCTTCCGCTACTAATCCTAACATAAAACGCAGAATGGAAGAAACAGGCTGCAGCAGGCAGAAGGCCATCCGCATTACTTTATGATGGATGCGAATATGGTTATTGTGATACAGTGTTATTAAAGCAGGATCTGTCAGTATAACTGCATTACAGGGAGGTATTATGATCGATCTGGATCATGCTGCGACCACGAGGCTCCTGCCGGAAGCCCTGGAAACCATGCTCCCGTATTTTACGGAATATTATGCGAATCCATCCTCAGTGACTTCTGCAGCGGCGGAGCCAAAGCGTGCCATTGCCGAAGCCCGGAAGAAGATCGCAGCGATGCTCGGGGCGCAGAGCAGTGAGATATTCTTTACGTCCGGCGGAACGGAGGCGGATAACTGGGCCCTGTGGGGGACAGCGTCTTCAGCGAATCTTCACCTGCCGGCAGGAAGCGGGTTCGGCGGTCATGTGGTGACTTCGGCCATTGAACATCACGCGGTGCTGAATACGTGTGCTGCACTGGAACGCCTGGGCGTGGAGGTGACCTGTGTCCTTCCGGACCGGACCGGGCGGATCCGTCCGGAGGATGTGGAG
>CAMNCY010000013.1 GCA_946534785.1 uncultured Lachnospiraceae bacterium
TCTCGGAATGACAAATGAAGAAATCGCACAGAAGGCAGGACTCCCTCTCGGTACGGTTCAGAAGATCATGAGCGGTATTACGAAAGCGCCGAGAAAGAATACGATCGATGCTATCGAAGAAGCTCTTCTGCAGGAGGACCGGAGACGGCGGCAGATGTTTGCTGATAAGTTTTCCGGCAGGAAGGACAGGCATACCCCGGAATACCGGTATGATCTGCCGGGACATGCTCCGGACGGGAAGCCGGAAGAGGCGGGCGTTTGCGAGGATGCCTCGCTGTATTCGTCTTTTACACGACGGCGATATTATACGGTGGACGACTATTACTCCCTTCCTGACGAGAGAAGAGCGGAGCTGATCGACGGCGTCTTCTATGATATGCCGGCTCCGGCTGTCATACACCAGAAGATCCTGCTGGAACTGGGCATTCTTTTCCGGGAATGTGCGGATGCACATGATGGTCAATGTGATGTTTTCATTGCTCCCTGTGACGTGAGACTGGACCGTGACGATCGGACAATAGTGCAGCCGGATCTGTTTGTGATCTGCGGCGGTTACGATCTTAAGGCACGGGCATTCGACGGAGCACCGGATCTTACGGTGGAGATCCTTTCTCCTTCTTCTCGGTCGAAGGATATGCTCCTCAAACTCCATAAGTATTATCAGGCCGGAGTGAAGGAATACTGGATCGTTGACCCGGAACAGGAGAAAGTCACGGTCTATATGCTGCGTAACGACGACTTCTACCCTGCACAGTACGATTTTGACGCAGTGATCCCGATCGGGATATCGGATGGGAAATGTCGGATCGATTTCTCCAAAATCCACAAGGCATTGAAAAAAGCGCAGTACCATGGCCGGCCTGATGACCGGGCATGACCGGTGCAGGAAATAGGCTGCAGGCCGACAAGATACTGTAATCAGATGAGTATTAGAAAAGGATGGACGACATGAGCGTTCCATCCTTTTTTTGATGCGTTGGAAGTATGTGCGATCGGTGGGCTGTGGCAGGGGAAATTACAAATCATCAAAAATCACCTGCCGCAGCAGTTACAGGGGTCTCCTGAGTAAAGTATTACACAGTCATATATCTGACACCGGCCTCCTCCAGCATCTGCCGGTGCTCTTCGGAGAGTTCGCGGCCGGTGATCAGAAGGTCGATCTCGTTGATACGGCAGATCGACACGAAGGCGACTTTGTCGAACTTGGAATGGTCGCACAGGACGATCGACTGGCGGGAGTTGCGGAGCATTGCCTTGTTGGTCTGGATCTCTTCCACGGCAAAGTTCATGTAGCCGATGTTCCTGTCTACGGCATCGATCCCGAGGAAGCATTTATCCGCGTGCATCTGGGTGATGAACTGTTCCGTGAAATAACCGTTCAGCGAGAAGTGGTTCTCCCGAAGGCTCCCGCCCAGGACCGTCAGGTTGATATTCGGATACTCCGCCAGCACCATCGCCGACTTCAGGTCGTTGGTGGAAACATACAGCGGGGAGATATCATTCAGGCGGCGGGAAAGCTCGTACACAGTCGTACCGCTTCCCAGGAGAAGTGTTTCGTTTTCGTGGATCAGGTCATGTGCGGCCTTTGCGATCCGCTGCTTCTCATCCTGATACATATCCTGCCGGACGACATATGCCGGCTCCAGGCCTTCCGGCTGTTCCGGATGCTGGGCGGCGGCGGAAGCCCCGCCGCGGATCCGGATGATCCTGCCGTCGGCCTCCATTTCGTCCATATCCCTGCGAATGGTGGACCGGGAACTGTCGGTCAGTGCCATCGCTTCTTCCATGCTGATAAAACTCCGATTTCGCAGTTCCCTGGAAATTATGTCCTGCCTTTGCTGCTTCAGCATTTTAAAACCTCTCTGTACGTGCCAGTTCTTTATGACACGATTTTATCAAACTCATCATACAACGCTGGAGATATCAAAGCAAGCTGTCAGACAAGGCGAAAACCTTGGAAATATAAGGAAAACAGGTACGTGGTGCATTCTGACATCACGACTTTGTTCAAAATTTGACATTATTTCATCTGATTGAATGTTCTATATAGTTCATGTTACGCCACTAAATGATTCAAATCAAGTCTTTTAAGAGTACAATTAACAAATTAAAACCATAATATTGTGCAAATCAGCAAATATCACGAAATATTGTCAGTAAATATTGACTTAATGCATAAATATTATATAGAATAAAGATGGTGCAATTGTGCTCGAAATGGCACGGCAAAATGTTCATAAATGTTTTTTAAGCGTCACAAAAGTTCAATTTTGTGTCAATCTAATAAAAGAAGGGGGAAATACTATGGATCCTATCGTTGTAAGAAAAGATGAAGCGCCTACTCATTATGAGGGACCGGAACTTTGCAGAGAGTATCACATCACAGAGAAGATCACGTTCGGATCTTCCACGCTCCAGCCCGGTGAGACCGGCGATATCGACCCGGGCCATCCCGCTTCTCATGAAGTCTTCTATGTGGCTAAAGGAAGCGTCACGATGTACGTCAAGGAGACGGGGGCAAAATTCAAGCTCTATGAGCAGGATACCATCCTGATGCCGGAAGGCGTTTCCCACACACTGATCAATGACGGCGATGTGGAAGCGGTCATCACCTGGAGCAAGGCGCCCAGCGAGCTGTAAGAGACGGCAGAAACAGCTCCTGACAGCAGTCAGGAGAATAAGCCCTGACAAAAGGGTCAGGAGAGCTTAGGGGAGGAAACAATGGACAGAAACAAAAGATTTGAAGGAAAAGTAGCAGTCATTACGGGCGGTGCATCGGGACTCGGAAAATGCAGCGCCATGACACTGGCATCGGAAGGTGCCATCGCCTGCATCTTCGACCTTGATGCAGTAAAAGGCCCCGAGGCTGTCGCAGAGATCGAGGCAGCGGGCGGCAAGGCGGATTTCTACAAGGTCGACATCACCAATGAAGCGGAAGTCAAGGGCGCGTATGAAGCCGTTGTGGAAAAGTACGGCAAGGTCGATCTTCTTCATGCGAATGCCGGCATCATCGATGTTCCCCGGTATATCCACGAAATGTCCTTTGACCAGTGGTACAAGGTCATCAACATTAACCTGAACGGCATGTGGCTGGCTGCAAAATACGCCATCACCCAGATGCTGAAGCAGGACGGCGGCGTGATCTGTTTTACCGGCTCCAACTGGGCAAATGTCTGCGATCCCGGCTTCACCAGCTATGCGGCTTCCAAGGCGGCGGTCGTCAACCTGGGCCGGAACCTGGCTCTGGATTATGCCAAGGATAACATCCGCGTCAACGTGGTATGTCCCGGCAACATGATGACACCTCTTCTTGAGAGACAGCTTTCCACGGAAGAAGATCCGGAAGCCACCCTCGAGGCCATGGGCCAGATCTCGCAGCCACAGGAGATCGCGAATCTTGTCGCGTTCCTGTTAAGCGATGAAGCTTCTGCCATGAAGGGCTCTGCCGTAACGATCGACCAGGGCGAGACCCTCGGATACCGTCCCGGCCTTCGTGTTACCAAGAAGTGATTCTTCGTGCCTGATCCTTAAAGATGCTCCGGGATGTACTGCCGGAAGGTAGTACATCCCGTTACTTCTCAGGAAATAGTGAGGGTTAACTGAAAATGAGAATAAGTAAAAACAAAGGATTTAACCTCTGGACATTACCGGCGATCATCCTCACGGCGTTCGTATCGTTCCTTCCGTTCCTGATCATGATCTGGAACAGCTTTTTTGACAAGAGTTATACGAAGATCTCCGCAGGAAAATTCGTCGGATTTGACAATTACAGGCAGGCGATGGCGGATCCCCAGTTCATCGGGGCAATCGTGAATACATGTAAGATCATCATTGTGGCTCTTCCCATCGAATTCATTGCCGGCCTGTTCGTTGCGGTACTGGTATCGCAGCACATGAAAATGAGAAAGTTCGTGGTGCCGATCATCATCATTCCCATGATCATCGCACCTACGGTCGTAGGCCTTATCTGGGGACTGAACCTGAACCCGAACTACGGCCCGGTCGGTATCCTGTTAAGAAATATGGGCTTTGCCCCTGAGGGTCTTCTCGCCACCGAGAAAACGGCCCTTGCAACGATCATCGGCATTGATATCTGGCAGTGGACGCCTTTCATGTTCCTGCTGTTTCTGGCCGGTCTGTGCGGACTTCCTTCGGCTCCTCTGGAAGCAGCGGCCGTGGACGGCGCAAGCAGCTGGCAGGTCTTCAGGAGGATCACCCTTCCCGGACTTAAGCCGATCTTCATCACGGCATTCCTGCTCAGGTTTACAGACGTATACAAGATCTTCGACGTTATCTGGATCACCACGGTAGGCGGTCCCGGCAACTCGACAGAATCCATGTCGACCTTCGGTTACCGTGTCAATTTCCTGTACTGGCACATCGGCTACGGCGCCGCGGTCGTCATGATCATCTACCTGATCAGTGAGCTGGCTTCGACGATCTTCTTCAATCTTACCTCCGGTAAGAAGATCGAGAACGTCATGTAAAGGAGGCATGTATGGTACAGAAAAAAACCAAAGCAGGACAGGTGTGGGGCGTCATCGCGATCATAATCATCATTATTGCATGCCTGATCTCCCTGGTTCCGTATCTCTGGACCGCACTTTCCGGTTTCAAATACAGAACGGATATCCTTTCCACTACACCGAAGATTTTTTTCAAGCCGACGCTTGAAAACTTTCCCGAAGCCTTTTTCCACAGCGGCTTCATCAAATATCTGAGAAACTCCGTCCTGGTAGCGGTATGCACCACGGTCCTCTGCATGCTCGTCGGTGTTCCGTGCTCCTACGCCTTCAGCCGTTTCTATATCGCGGGCAAGAAGCAGCTCTACTTCTTCTTCCTGACGACCAGAATGGCTCCCGGCGTTGCCGTGGCCCTTCCGCTCTACCTGATCTTCAGTAAGATCGGTATCCTCGGCACGATCCCGGCCGTTATCCTGGCACACTGTACGTTCATCGCGTCCTTCGTCATCTATGTCATGAGGACCTTCTTCGACGACATCCCGCGGGAGCTGGACAATGCGGCGCTGGTAGACGGATACAGCGAATGGGGCGCTTTCTGGAACGTTATCGTCCCGATCGTGACTCCCGGCATCGCATCCACGGCGCTTCTGTCTTTCATCTTCTCCTGGAATGAGATGATGTTCGCCCTGATCCTCGGCGGTGCAAACGCAAAGACGCTCCCCGCTGCATTTACAGGCCTTGTCACACCGCACGGAACCTTCTGGGGACAGCTGTGCGCAGCTGCCTTCGTCGTGACACTGCCCATCATCATTCTTGCGGCGTTCCTCCAGAAATACCTGATCAGAGGTCTGTCCATGGGCGCTGTCAAGGGCTGATAAGGAGGTGAAGAAGTCGAAATGAAAGAAAAAATCAGTATGTTTCTCTTCGGAGCAGAAGGGATCAATAAAGGCGACTGCTTTACGTATACCTATGAAACTGTTCTCTGGGGCCTTCTGATCTGGTTTGCGACCCTCGATAAGAAGGGCGTGCCGATTTATGTATTCTTCATCCTCTGGGCGATCCTCATGGCCTGGATGTGGGGCACCTATTTCAAGGTCAGGAAGGCCGAGGAGAAGGAAGAGGCTGACGCAGCAGCGAAATAAGGAGATCACATATGGCATCAGTAACACTGAAACATATCTATAAAGTTTACGGCGGAAAGGTAGAAGCCGTTAAGGATCTCAATCTGGAGATCAAAGACGGCGAGTTTATGTGTATCCTGGGGCCTTCCGGATGCGGCAAGTCCACCACCATGAGAATGGTCGCCGGACTCGAACAGATCACATCCGGTGATCTGTTCATCGGGGATCAGCGTGTAAACGATATGAGCCCCAGTGATCGCGACATTGCCATGTCCTTCGAGAACTATGCGCTTTATCCCGATATGACGATCTACCAGAATATCGCATTTCCCCTGGAGATCAGGAAAGTGCCCAAAAAAGAGATCGACGAGAAGGTCATGAATGTCGCAAGGCTTCTGAATATCCAGGATATGCTGGATCTTGTGGCAAAGGATCTCTCCGGCGGTGTCCAGCAGCGCGTCAGTGTTGCCAGGGCCCTGGTCAGGAATCCCAAAGTCCTGATCCTTGATGAGCCGATCAGCCATCTGGAAGAAGAACTGAAGGCAAAGATGAGAGAGGAATTAAGACGTCTTCTTCACAGCCTTCATATCACCACTCTTTATGTTACCCACGACCAGATCGAAGCCATGGTCATGGCCGACCGGATCGCGGTCATGAAGAAGAGTCTTCTGCAGCAGGTGGATACACCGGACAGGATCTACTCCAACCCGGTGAACATGTTCGTTGCCGGATTCATCGGCGAGCCGCCCATGAATTTCATTACCTGCCGGTTCAACGCAGCTGAAAAGACGTTTGAATTTGATAACGTCGTGCTCCCGGTGGATGAGACAACAGCGCAGAAGCTTGCGGCGAAGAAAGTCTCCGATGTGGTGCTCGGGATCCGCGATACGCATATCGAGGTCTCCCTGACACCGATAGAGGGATTCGTCGAAACGGATATCACTTATATCGAACCCAGAAATGAAGAGATGCTCCTGACGCTTCAGATCGGTTCATATCATCTTCTGGCTACGACCAAGGCCGACTATTCGGCCAAGGCGGGATCAAAGGCGTATATCCGGCTGGAATATGACCGCCTTAACTTCTTCGATCCCGAGACAGAAATGAATATTTTTGTAGGAGAGTGATATGGGAACAACTATCAGACTGGAAAATGTCGTTAAAAAATTCGGCAAGAAGGAAGTCATCCATCATATAAACCTGGAAACGAAAGAGGGTGAGTTCTCCTTCCTGCTGGGTCCGTCAGGTGCCGGAAAAACAACGATCCTCAACCTTATCGCAGGCGTTGTTCCCCTGACAGGCGGCAATATCTACATCGGGGACAAGCTGGTCAACAACATGAAACCGATGGACAGAAACGTCGCCATCGCCTTCGAGTCCTATGCTCTTTATCCGGACAAGACGGTGTTTGAAAACATGGTATTCCCGCTGAACGCTCCGATCCGGAAGAAGGATCTTACGAATGAGCAGAAGAAAGAGAGAGTCGAGGAATTCGCAAAGCTCCTTCAGATCTCCGATCTTCTTGACCGTTATCCGAGAGAGCTTTCCGGCGGACAGAGACAGCGTGTGGCGCTGGGCAGGACGCTGGTCAGGACACCGTCCATCTATCTTCTCGACGAGCCAATCGCCCACCTGGACGCAAAGCTCCGTCACCAGATGCGTTCGGAACTGAAACAGCTTCAGATCAAACTCGGGATCCCGTTCATCTGTACGTCGCCCGACCAGGCGGAGGCCGTTGCCATGGCCGACAGGATCTTCCTTCTGAACGAAGGAAGGATCGAACAGGAAGGTTCTTCCAGGGAGCTTTACCTCCATCCGAAGAATGAGTTCGTGGCGCTGATGCTGGGCGAGCCGAAGATGAACATCGTAAAGATGGAGCCGGTATCCGAGGGAGGAGAGATCATCTTCCGCAATAAGGACACGGCGCTCAAAGCTCCTGCAGCCATCGCAAAGGCGCTGGCGGGAAAGACGCTTCCGAAGGAACTGGATCTGGGCGTAAGACCCACGGATCTCAAGGTCAGCTTTACCGAAAAGGAAGGCTACGACGAGTATACGGTGGACTTCTTCCAGATCAACGGCGAGAAATTCATCATTACCTGCATTAAGGGTGAGACCAAGCTGGTCGTTGAGTCCAGAAGAGCTCTGGGAGAGACGATCGAGCTGGGACAGAAGATCTTCCTTAAGTGGGATACCGAGAATTTCTATTTCTTCAATGCCGAGACAAAAGAGGCTTTATAAAGCACGTCGGCAGGTATGTTTAAGGGCTCTTTTGCAGGCTGTAGCAGGCCTGCGTAAAACATTACCATTCCCCGCAGCGGGGGCGTGGCAATAAACAAATAAAAAAGGAGGAAAATAAAGTGTTAAAGAAATTTGTGGCTTTTATGTTGTGTTGTGCGCTTCTTATTTCCTTGACGGCATGCGGCGGCTCATCAGGCGGCGGCGGTGCAGCAGCAGCCGGCGGCGGTGGCGGCGGCAGTGCTGCAGCTTCCAAACTGGATCAGATCACCTTTACCGACGGTAAGTGGAATCTCGCAGAAGCAGCTGCTCCCTGGAAGGGAGAGACCCTTCACTTTATCGGTGAAGCACTTCCTCCCCTGCAGGCCCTTTCCGACCTGGCACCCAAGTTCACAGAGATCACCGGCGTAAATGTACAGATCGAAATGTACGGCCAGGAAGAAGTCAACCAGAAGACGACGGCAGACTTCGTAGGCGGCACGGCGATCTACGACATGGTTCTGGGCCCGCACAGACAGATGGGTACCTATGTTGAGAATGACTGGCTCCTTCCCCTGAATGACTTCCTTGAGAATGAAAAGCTCAGGGATCCCGATTTCGATCTGCAGGGCGACGGCGTTCTGGACCAGAGATGGTGGCAGGAATGCTGCTGGTACAACGGACAGCTTTATGCATTCCCCTTCGACTTCATCGCCATGTACACATGGTACAGATATGACTATCTCGAGAACCCGATCGAGCAGGAGAACTTCAAGGCGAAATACGGCTACGACCTTCCCAGCCCGCCTGTTACGACGGACGAAGTACACGACGTAGCGGAGTTCTTCACGAGAAAGAAGGGAGAACTTCTGTGCGGCGAACCGCTTCAGGATGACCTTTACGGCATCACCCTGATGGGCAAGAGACACGTATCCACATGGTATGACATCCTGAACGTCCTTTATGTATTCGGTGCAAGAGAGATCGAGGCGGATGAAGGACATGACTACGGCACGATCGCCATCAATTCCGACAAGGCCGTCGAAGCCGTTGAGTGGTATAAGGAAATGACAAAGTTCTGCCCTCCCGGACTTCTGCAGACAGACTGGGATTCCTCTCAGGCGAACATGCAGCAGGGCATCACCGTCATGGGATGGGAATGGGACGATGCGACAGGCGCCGTCGAGAATCCGGATGAATCCGTTGCGGCAGGCAAGATCGCATACACAGGCCTTCCGATCGCACCGAACGGCACAAAGGCCGTCGGTATCGAAGGCTGGAACTACCTGATCCCGAAGGGATCCAAGCATCCTGAACTGGCGTGGCTGTTCCTGCAGTGGGCAATGAACAACGAAGTCCAGAAAGAGCAGATGTTCGAAGGCGGCGAGTCCGGCGTTACGGCAGTCTACGACGATCCCGAAGTACAGGCAATCCCTTACGTCCCGACGGCTGTTTACTTAAAGACCGGCGGACAGAAGATCATCAGCACGCGTGAGCCCGGCGCTGACAACGGCATCGGTGTCCCGCAGGCATATATTGATGCGATCAACCCGGCGACAGGCGATACCTCCGTCACGACCTTCAGTAAGCCCAGGTTCCCTGAGCAGCAGGAAATCGTCGACGCGATCCTTCTTACGACATCCAAGATCCTCTCCGGTGAAATGGAGACCAAGCCCGCTCTTGATGAGTGCGCTGCGAAGTTCAAAGAGATCCTCGGCGACAAAGCCAAGTAATGACCATTGGTCTGTTTCATTCAGAGTCACGGGATGGCCTGTCCCGTGGCTCTGTTACAGAAAGTGACAGATTCGGGAGACAAAACACTTCATGTACAGCTTTTTATTCAGAAAGACGATCTTCTGCGGATGGGATCACATACTGGGCCTGTTCCTTGCCAATATCCTGTATATGGCGCTGGCAGCCCTGGGAATGCTGTGGTTCTACCTGTATTCCGCAGGAACGATCGGCCTTCCCGCGGCGATCCTTCTGATCATCCTGACGATCCTCCTGGCAAGCCTCTATTCCGTTGGCATTGCGGGCTATGCGTCGAATATCTGCAGGGGAGCGGGGAAAGGCAGGGGACTGGAAAATGTCATGGATGCAGTGAAGACTCACGTTCCGCACGCTCTGCTGCATGCCTTTATCACGGCGGTGATCGTGGTGAATTACCTGTTCGCCATTCCCTTTTATATGGGCATGCCGGGGTTCTTCGGACCGATGATGGCATTCGTTGCGGTCTTCCTTTCGATCTTCCTGATCGCCAATTTCAAGTTCTATCTTCCTCTGTGCCTTTTAAGACCGGAGGACGGGGTCACGGAGGTCGTCAAATACAGCTTCGCCTACGCCATGGATAATAAAGCCGTTACATTCGTGATGCTGCTTAGGACGGCAGCGGGTCTTCTGATCTCGGTTCCTTTTGCGGGGATCATACCGGGTCTTGCCGGAATCCTTGTTGCCGACACCTGTACCGCACAGTTCCTGAACAGCCGGTATGTGCTTGCGCAGGAAAGGGACAGGGAGAAAAACGAAGTTCCGGTGGATGACGTTTTGGATACGCTCGACAGGGACCGTTATGAAAAAAGAAAGTTCATAAGCCTTCTTTTTCCCGGCAGATAGATCACACCGGGAGAACGGAGCATAACAGCTGAGCATTATCAGGGAGAATGAATATGGCGGAATACCTATTAGGAATCGATATGGGCACTACCTCCATGAAGGCGGCTGTCTATGATACCAAAGGACAGCAGATGAAGGCAGCAGTCGTGGAATACGACCTGATCACGCCTTCCACCGTGATCGTTGAGGAAAAGCCCGAAGTCTACATGGAAGCCATCGTGGCGTGTATGAACAAGATCCGCGATAAGGGCTTCCGCGAAACACAGAATATTACGACGGTCTCGTTTTCCGTACAGGGTGAGACGTTCTTTGTCCTCGATGAAGACTGCAAGCCTCTGCGGAATGCAATCGTCTGGATGGATAACCGTGCGGACAAACAGGCGGTGGAGCTCCGTGAGAAATTCGGAGATGAAAAATGCTACGAAGTGACCGGACAGGTCTCCTTCGAAGCCTGCTGGCCGGCGGCCAAGGTCCTCTGGATCAAACAGAATGAGCCGGAGATCTGGGGAAAAATAAAGCACATCGTGCTCCTGGAAGGCTTTATCATCAACCTTCTGACCGGCAAGTTCGTGGATGAGGGGTCTCTTCTGACTTCCACGGAGTGGTGGGACATCCGCACCAAGAAGTACTGGCCGGAAATGCTGGAATACATCGGCATCGACGAGAGCTGGCTTCCGGAGATCAAAGAGTCCGGCGAGCCCGTCGGAAAGATCCTTCCGGAAATGGCGGATCTTCTGGGCATCTCCAAGGATGCGACCATCTGCACGGGCTGTCTTGACCAGGCAGCAGGCGCGATCGGTGTCGGCAATATCCGTCCCGGTATTTTCTCGGAGAACATCGGCGCGGCGCTGGCCATCTGCGTGCCTACGGCTAAGCTGACCTATGATCCCAACAGACTGATGCCGGTGCATTATTTCGCGGTACCGGACACCTACATGATGCACACCTTCACCACCGGCGGCATGTTCCTGCGCTGGTTCCGTGACGGCTTCTGCCAGGATGAGATCGCCATGGAAAAACTCACCGGCATCGACAGCTATGACCTGATGAACAAAGAAGTCGAGCAGGTCGCACCCGGTGCGGACGGACTGATCGCACTCCCGCATCTGCAGGGATCGATGGCACCGGACGTCAACCTGAACGCCAAGGCAGTTTTCTACGGCGCGACGCTGACGCACAAAAAACCGCACTTTATCCGTGCGATCATGGAATCCCTCGGCTATATCATCAGCCGCAACCTGGAAGCGATCGAAGACATGGGCCTGGAGGTCGAGCAGATCAGGACCATGGGCGGCGGATCCAAATCCGAGATCTGGAACCAGATCAAGGCGGATATCACCGGCAAGACATTGAATGTCACCTATTCTTCCCAGGATACGGCATGCCTCGGCGCGGCGATTCTCGCCGGAAACGCGGCAGGTGTTTTCGAGTCGATCGAGAGCGCGGTCGAGAACATGATCCAGATCAAGAAATCTTATGTTCCCAATGAGAAGAACCATAAGATGTACCTGAAACAGTACAAGAAATACAACATGCTCTTCAAGGCTCTGACGGAGCTGTTCGAAGAGGACGCAAAAAATCCGGTCGACGCGGACTGATCCGGATATCTAGGAGGAAAAGACTATGGCAAATATTCCTGAACTTATCGTTATGCTTACCCATAACGACAGGACGGTCGTGGATGCGATCGAGGTTTTTGAAGGCGCAAAGGATTCCAAGGCAAAATTCTGGGGCTTCAAGGAAGTCGGTATTCCCGAGGACCAGATGATCGATCTTGTCAAACGCATGAAAGCGGCCGGCAAGACCACTTTCCTGGAAGTCGTCGATTATACGGAAGAAGGCTGCAAGGCCGGCGCGGAGTGCGCAGTAAGATGCGGTTTTGATATCCTGATGGGCACCATGTATTTTGATTCCGTCAAGGAGATCGCGGAGAAGGCCGGCATCAAGTACATGCCTTTCGTAGGCCAGATCTCCGGACGTCCTTCCGTTCTGGAAGGCACGATCCAGGGCATGATCGACGAAGCCAACAACCTGGTGGATACCAAGGGCATCAAGGGCTTCGACCTTCTCGGCTACCGTTACACGGGCGATGCCGTCAAGCTCAATGAAGAGTTCGTCAAGAACGTTCGCGGCGACGTCTGCCTGGCCGGTTCCGTTGCCAGCACCCAGAGGCTGGATGAAGTCAAGGCGACCGGCGCCTGGGCATTCACCATCGGCGGCGCGTTCTTTGAGAACAAGTTCCCCGGAAACAGCTTCGGCGAACAGATCGATTTTGTAGTAGACTATATGAATAAATGACCGGAACAGCCGGAACTTCAGGTGTCCGGCAGATGGTAAGAACAGTCAGGACCGCGGGTCATGCACCCGCGGTCTTTTGTACGGAACTTTGTACGGAGGAAGGTTTCACTTGAAGGAGCATCGAAGGCACATCATTCATCCTGACTGGACGGACAACGTCAGGGAAGCCGTCAATGCGTTCCTGGACGGATGCGGTCCGGACCATACGGAATATGCGGTCTTTGATTTTGACAATACGGTCACCATATTCGACATCGAAGACCAGATGCTGGAATTCCAGATCGAGAACATGGCCTTCGGTATCGGACGGGATGACATGGAAAGGGCCATGCTGGCCGGAGCGGAAGAGTGCGGGGCAGGTTCTCCGGCCTTCGGCGCGGCGTTTGCGGAATCGGCAAAGGCTGCGGCGGATGCCTATCGGATCCTGTGGGATCTCTATGGCGGCTTTACGCCGGCAGGGCTTTCGGATGAGATGAAGGTCCGGATCCGGAATGACGGGACCTGGGCGGTGTTCAATGTGAACATGATCCGCATGTTCCGGCTTGCCTACCGGCATCTTGCGCCCGAAGCAGCGGACAGGTGGATGCTGCACCGCTTTTACGGGATGACGGGAGAGGAAATCTATAGCCTTGCGCAGGGGTGTGCAAGGCGGAATGAGAAGACGGAGACCTTCTCAAAGATCTTTGAAGCCCCGGCAGGGCCGGCCGGCGGTTCGCCGGAAGGGTGCATTTCGGAGGAGTGGACGTACGGGCTCAGCGTGTCGGAGAACATCCGCGAGCTGGCAGCCGTGCTCCGCGAAGACGGGGTCGATGTCTGGATCTGTTCGGCTTCGGACGTGGATGCCGTACGGGGCGGTATCGATCATTTCGGGCTCCACGACAGCGTGCGCGGGGTCCTCGGGATGACGCCTGCCGTAGATGAGAAGGGGCGCTGCACCCTGGAATATGACCTTGCATCCGGCTATGGGTATTACAGCCTGCCGGGCAGCGGCTGGGAGAAGATGAAGACGCCCGCAAATGCCGTGACCTGCGAATACGGGAAGGTGACGGCGATCGAAAATGCCATCGCACCGTTATACGGCGGAAGGGGACCGTCCCTTTGCTGTATGGATTCCGAAGGGGATTACGACTTCTGCACACACTTTGCGGACACAAGGCTGGTCCTGTGCATCAACCGGGCGGACCGCCGGCCGGACGACGGCGGGAGCATTATTGCCAGGGCAGCCCTCTGGCAGCAGGAAAAGAAGGAAAAGTTCGGATATGATGCGGCGGAAGATACCGGAACGGCCTATGTCCTCCAGGGACGGAATGAACAGGGGCTCCGCTGCCTTGTAAACAGCGAAAAAACGCTGCTGTCCGGCCGGAACGAGCCGGTCCTGTTCACGGATGCGGAGAATGAGAAAAGGCTGGAAAAAGCGCTGCAGGAAGCGAGATCCGTAAGGGAACTGCTGCGGCGCGGCAATGAGATGTTTTTCACGGAAAGGGGTACAAAATGAAGAAAGAAATTACGATCGGGCAGGCACAGAAACTGACATCGCCGAATCCGTTCTGCATCGTCAGTTCGCTGAAGGAGGACGGGAGCACCAATGTCATGGCGCTTTCCTGGTGGACCTATGTTTCGAATCATCCGGCACTGGTCGCGATCGCAACGAGCAACAAGGGCATGACGGGAAAGAACATCCTGGAGAGGGAGTATTTTGCCATTTCTCTTGTGGGTGAAGAGCTGGGAGAAGCCGCTTTCAAATGCGGGACCTGCCACGGTACCGACTGCGACAAGGCTGCCGAGTTCGGGATCCCGCTGACAAAGGCAGAGGATGAGCCGGTCGCCTATGTGGACGGCGCAAGGCTGAACATCATCTGCCGGCTGAAACAGGCGGTCAATCTGGAGGACCACAGCCTGTATATCGGCGAAGTCCTCAAGATCTACGGAGACGAAGATGTCGCTGCCGTATATGCCATGAACGGGTACAGTACGCCGGGCGTCATCGGCTGAGCGGCCTACACGGCCGGGCCTTTTGCCCTGGCCCTTACAAAATCCCAGAACAACTGCGCGGAGGAAGAGATTCCTCCGCTTTTTTTGCGCACAAGGCCCATGCGGGTGATGGCCGTTGGCGTGATCGGAACGCTGGTCGTCCCGGGCTTGTTGTAGAACTGGAAGAAGCCTTCCGAGAACAGCGTAACGCCCATCCCCTGGGCGACCATATTGACGATATTCTCCGGACGCGTGCCGGTAAAGACGATATCCGGCGAAAGACCCGCGCTGGCGCAAAGCTCGATGCAGATCCGGTGGAGATACGCCTGCTCGGAGATCATGAGCATTTTTTCGCCCCGCAGCTGCTCGAGACGGATGGAACTTTCTTCCGCAAGAGGGTGGGAGCGGGGAAGGACTGCAACGACATTCTCCGTAATAAAAGGGAGAAAATCATATCTTTTTACCAGCTCCGGCGACTCCCGCATGAATGCCAGATCGAACTGCTCCTTATCCAGAAGATCCGGGATCGAGACCGGCTCATATTCCGCTGTCCGGATAATGATCTCAGGATGAAAGCGCTGGAAAACAGCCAGGAGCTCCGTGATCCCGTAGGCCGCCATGACCGGGACCGACGCGATCTGCAGGCGCTGCGGCATCTGCTTCTGCCTGTCTTTCCCGCTGTATTGCCTGCCGATGTTCCGGATCTTCCGGACCATATCCACGGAAACTTCCGCATAGGGAAGGATCCTTCTGCCCGCAGATGACAGTTCCACTGTCCTTGAAGTGCGGTCAAAAAGGGAAATACCCAGTTCTTCCTCCAGCACATGAATATGCTTGGAAAGGGCAGACTGGCTCATATTCAGCTCGTCTGCTGCCTTCGAAAAACTGAGTACACCCGCAAGCACTGAAAACTCTTCCAGATACTCTATATTCATTTGTGATACTCCCGATTTAATCTATTCTGCCTTGGAATAAATCATACCACAAAACGGAATTATTCGCGCCCCTTAATATTGTTAGAATTTTATCAAAGGGTTTTGTGTATTTCATCATATTTCATAAAGGAGGGGTTATGGACAACATCAAAACAGTTGGAATCGTCGGCACCGGCATCATCGCGACAGCTATGGCAAACCTGTGTACAGGCCACGGCTATGAGACGATCGTATTTGCCAGAAGCGATGCTTCCGAAGAACGTTTCCGCAGAGACTACCAGGGACACTGGGACCTTTTTGTGAAAAAGGAACTGGCAACCCCGGAACAGGTGGAGATCTGCAAAAGTTACCTGAAAGTCGTCCGCACCTATGAGGAAATGGCGGACGCCGATCTTATCATCGAATCCGTTCTGGAGGATGCGGATACCAAGCATGACGTGTATCACAGCATCGAGAACAACTGCCCGAAGGTGCAGGTGATCTGCTCTGTCAGCTCCGCGATCATCCCCGATGTACTGGCAGAGACCTGCGACAAATACGGCGACCGCATCGTGGTAACGCATCCCTTCAACCCGGCGCACATCGTACCTTATTTTGAACTGTGCGGCGGACAGCGCACGGCAGAAGGCGTCCTGGATCTGGCAAAGGCCTTCCTGGAGAGCATGGGAAGAAAGCCCGTCGTCCTGAAGAAGCCCACACCCGGCTTTATCGGGAACCGCCTGCAGTTCGCGCTCTGGAGAGAGTGCCTGGCACTGGTCGAAGAAGGCATCTGCGACCCGAAGGATATCGACACGGCACTGGCGTACAGCTTCTGCGCAAGATATACCTCCATCGGTATTTTCGAGCACTTTGATTTCGGCGGCATGGACCTGAACCGGCGTACCTGCAAGAATCTTTTCCCGATCATTTCGGACCGCAAGACCGTTCCGGAAGTTATCGACCGTCTGATCGCAGAAGGAAAGACCGGGACCAAGGCAGGCCAGGGCTTCTACGACTGGCACGGCGTCGACATGGAAAAATACGCGGAGCGCGTCAACGCACCGTACTGGAAGTTCTGCCACTGGGACCTTCCGGAAAAGAAACTCGGCGAATAAGTGCTTCCTGCCGTTATCAGGACACGGGCGTCAACAGGATGCCCGCAATACTATCGGAATTCGATAAGGAGTATAAAAATGGAAAAACAGAAATTTCAGATGGATGGCTCAAGGCTGATCAAGATCCTCCTGTGCCTTGCGATCGTGGTGATCGCGTGGTTCCTGCCCGCACCGGAACCCATGACGACCGTTGGCGTTAAGGTCATCGGCGTTTTCATTGCAACCGTTATCCTGCTTTCCACCGTTGATACGGTGTGGCCGGCGATCCTGGGCGTTGTCCTTCTGTCCCTGACAGGTGTTGTCAACCTCAACGGCGCGATCTCCGGAAGCCTCGGAAACTGGGTCGTATACTTCGTCCTGATGAGCTTCATCATGACCTACGCCCTGAACGAGTCCGGCTTCACCAGCCGTATGGTCGCCAAGTTCATGAGCCAGGGCTTTGTACAGAAGAGCCCCTGGACCTTCACGATCTCTCTGGCTGTCATGGGCATGATCCTGGGCGCCTTCATCGACCAGGTCCCCGCTACGGCCTTCATGCTTGCCTTCAATGCGAAGGTCTATCAGTCCCTCGGATATACCAAGCAGGATAAATATCCGCATATCGCCAACATCCTGACGATCTTCGGCGTCAACATCGGCGGCGCCATGACACCGATTTCCCACTCCCTGATCATCCTGGGCCTGGGCGTTTACGAAGCGGCTACCGGCAATTCCATCAGCCTCTTCACTTACCTGATCTACGGTGTTCCCACCGGTATTATCCTGTTCGCACTGATGGCCCTGATCTTCCGCTTCCTTGCGAAGCCCGATTTCAGCAAGTTCAAGGATTTCGACGTTCACTCCGTACTGGATGAGCAGAAGGAAATGACGCTTCGCGAGAAGACGATCGTTGCGATCTTCTTCATCACCGTTATCCTCTGGATCCTTCCCGGCATTCTCAAGATGTTCGCTCCCAACGCTGCCTTTGTCGTATGGCTCGGCAAGTACAGCATCACCTTCTGGGCAGCAGTCGCCGTTGTCGTCATGGGCATCCTTTGCATCGACGGCAAGCCTCTTGTAGACGTACGTGATGTCGTCAACAAGCACATCAACTGGGGCATCCTGATCTTCATCTCCATCGGTGTCTACTTCGGAAGCGCGATCTGCGCCGAGGAGACCGGCGTGAATGCCTTCATGCAGGCATACATCGGCCCCATGGTCCAGGGCGTATCCTCTTTGATCGTTGTCTTCATCATTGCTTTCGCAGCGGTCTTCATGACCAACTTCGCATCCAACGTTTCCACGATCACGGTCATGACGGGTCTGGGCGTTGCCCTCGGTATGAGCACGGGCGTTGTAAATCCCGTCGCGATCGCCATGGTCACCGGCTTCTGCGGATCCTGCGCATACCTGATGCCTTCCAGCTTTGCCACCATCGCCATGCTTCACGGCGACGAGTACAGCAACAAGGCGGATATCTACAAGTACGCTATCATTATGATGATCCTTACGCCTATCGTGGTTACACTGATCGGTTACACGATCGGAAATGCGGTCGGCTGATCCTGCAGCCTGCAAATGTTATAAATATGGTATCTGAAAAAAGAGGAGGGCCGGGTGGCTCTCCTCTTTTTCCATGAAGGAAGGTATAATGAATGAATAAAACGCAGGCAGCGGAGGACAGTTTTGGAAGCGGAAATTCGGAAAAACCGGGATATGCTTTACTACAGCGGAATAGGACTGATCGTCCTGGAACTGTGGGATATGCTCAAGAATGCCGTTTTTATCTGGCTGGATCCCCGTGTGCTCGCGTATCTTTCCCAGGATCTGGAAGATCCTCTGGATGCCCCGCTTTACCTGCAGAAGATCGTCGTGATCGCGGTGTGCATGTTCCTGTTAATGATAGGACTCTTTTTCAGGATGTTCATCGGCCTGAATGCGGTCGGAGAATCGAAAGGGAAGAAAAAGGGAAAGTTCTATCTGATCATGACAGCATTGTTCATTCTGATCAAAATGTATTCAACGGGAAGAGAGGTTTTCATCCGGACGACAGAACAGGAGCTGTTCCTCACATCGTTCCTCCTTGATATAACGACCATATTTGCTGCTGTGCAGATCATATACCGTGCGGTCAGGCTCAGGAAGCTGACCGGGAAAAGAAAGCCGGAGACATAAATATGCAGGAAGATTTTCATTATTATGCAACAGCGGCAGCAGCGCTTCTTGCAGGCTATTCACCGGAAGAAAGCCTGGAAATAGGCTATGCTTCCCAGTATACGGACTGCTGTTCCCGGACCGTCCTGAAAAGGCTGAAAGGGCCGAAGGGCGCCGCAACGACCCAGTCGAAGACAGAGCTTGCGGATGCAAGGACAGACCTTCTGGGGCTTCAGGATATCACCAGGATCTGGTCGTCCTTTCACTTTCTGCCAGGAGACCTGTATGCGTCTCTTCCCCACAGGGGGCGCCGGTATATGCAGAAATACCGGCTGATCTGTCAGCCCCGCAGCGGGCTTGTGAAAGATACCGTGCAGCTGGCCGAAGGGAGCGGGACCGTGGAGGCCGGTCTTGCCATGCATGTCCTGGCGGATACGTGGGCGCACCGGTGTTTTGCCGGCACGACATCTCTTGTGATCAACGGAGCGAGGGATTTTTACGAGATCCGCACGGAAGACGGCGTGCGGAAAGAGCAGAAGATCTCCTTTAACCACAATCCGATCACGCCCGATGATGTGGACCGCGGCAATTATACCAACAGTTTCCGGCGGGATGAGGAAAACGCCATCGTCAACCTGGGCCACGGACATGCCGGGCATCTTCCCGATTACAGCTTCATGCGCTATCGTTTCATGCCGGCATGGGGGAACTACGAGATCGTGGAAAAAGATAATCCCGCCGAATATTACTGCGCCTTCTGCCAGATGGTGAATGCGCTGCGCTTCCTTAGCGGAAGTGAGGAGGATTTCGATCCGGAGGAGACCGGAAGCCCCGAGGCGGAGAAGTACCGGGACAGGATCATGGAGATCCTGGAAAAGCGGCAGCTTCTGGCCAGTGAGGACTGGAAAAGCTTCTGGGAGTCGCTCTGCGGGATCCCGATGGAGGATTTTTCCCAGGAAAAGTATGAACGGGAATACCGGGAGAGCGCACCTGGGGACAGGGACAGCACGTTCCTGGGACGCTTTTTTATCGCGGCGATGAAGCAGAAGAGCATGGTGACGAACAAGATCTTCCGTTCCGGAAATCTCCTTGCCGGTCTTTCGGTGGAGTATCTGAACGGGGGCTTTAAGGGAATCCGGGATTTCCGGAAGCTGGTGGAACTGAAGGAAAGGGGGAAGACAGATGGGAAGCCTTAGAAGGGTCGCCAATGCGGCTGCCGGCATTGTTCTTTTCATCCTCAGCCTCCTTCTTATCACGGATCCGCAGGGCGGTTATCAGGTCGTCCTGATGATCCTGATGCTTACCTTTACGATATACGGACTGCGGATGCTCGTGTACTATTTCACCATGGCCCGCCACATGACCGGTGGAATCCGGCTCCTGTACAAAGGGGTCATCATCCTGGATGCGGGGCTGTTCATGTTCTACCTTAACAGTATTCCCCGGCTTTATGTGATGTTTTACCTTCTGGGAGGTCTTGCCCTGTCAGGCGTGATCGATATCCTGCAGGCGAATTACGCAAGAAAACTGCAGGCCGGTAACTGGCGGTACCAGATCTTCTACGGGATCCTCAAAGTGCTGATCCTGGTCCCTGCCCTGTTTTATCTCGATTCTGTAAGGAGCCTTACTTATATTTATGCCGCCGGCCTTATTCATACGGCGTTTACCTGCCTTGTGACGGCATTCCGCAGGACAGAGATCGTATATGTGGAATAGTAGTGAAGAATACAGAAGGAGGAACAGCACATGAGCGGGACGGAAAGACCGTTCGATGTTGTGATCATAGGCGCCGGCGTTGTCGGCTGTGCCCTGGCGCGGGAGCTTTCCCGCTATCAGCTGCGTATCGGGGTGCTGGAGAAGAATCCGGACGTCGGCTATGAGACCAGCGCCCGCAATACCGGCGTGGTGCACGGCGGTTTTGCGTACGATATCGGCTCCCTGAAGGCAAAGCTTTGCGTGGAAGGAAACCGGATGATGGGAAATCTGGCGAAGGAACTGGATTTTCCCTTTAAACGCTGCGGCAAGGTCCTGGTCGGAAACACACAGGAGGATTATGAACGTCTTCTGGAGGTGATCCGGCAGGGAGAAGCCTGCGGCGCCTCGAACATGCATATGATCGGCGAAGAGGAGCTGAAGGCAAAAATCCCCGGCGTTGTCGGGAAATTTGCCATGCTTTCGGAAAACAGCGGGATCGTGGATCCCTTCCTGTTTACCATTGCCCTTGCCGAAAATGCTGTGAAAAACGGTGCGGAATTCTTTTTCTGCCGTGAAGTGAAAAGTATTGCGCAGGAAGAGGGAATGTGGCGGATCAGGACCGCGGAGGAGACGTTTTCCACCCGCTGGGTCATCAACAGTGCGGGCCTGCAGTGCGGAAAGATCTCCGACATGCTGGGGATCAGAGGATACCGGATCATCTATTCCAAGGATGACTACATCATCCTGGACAAGCGTCTGGGGAGCCTCGTTCCCATGCCGATCTACACGGTCCCGTCCAATACCTACATGGGGATCCACGTGAGCGTAACGACGGACGGGAACATCCTCCTCGGCCCCACGGCGGAAGATTCCGACGATCCTTCGCATTATGCGGTGGCGCAGAAAAATATCGACGGCCTGTACAAGGCAGCCATGGAGCTCTGGCCGAATTTTTCCAGGGCCGATTATATCAGGACCTACTGCGGGATCCTGCCGAAGCTGGCCGATGAGAACGGAAAGATCCAGGACTTTAAGATCGAGATCCGGGACGATCTTGCGCCGCGGGCGGTCAACCTTGTCGGCATCGAATCGCCCGGCCTTACGGCCAGTGTCCCGATCGCGCGATATGCGATCGCGCTTATGATGGAGCGGGAGTCTTTTGCGGAAAAGGAATCCTTTGATCCCGTCCGGAAAGGGATCGTACGCTTCGCGGAATGTTCCGAAGAAGAGCAGGCGGAGCTCATCCGCAAGGATCCCGATTACGGAGAGCTGGTGTGCCGCTGCAACAAGGTCACGAAGGCGGAGATCCTGCAGGCGATCCGAAGTCCCCTCCATCCCTCGACGATGGCGGCCGTCAAGTTCCGTACCCGCTGCATGATGGGACGGTGCCAGGGCGGCTACTGCCAGATGCGGGTCGCTGCCATGCTTGAGGAAGAGTTGGGCATCCGGCCGGAAGAGGTGAACTGGGCGAGGGAGGATTCTCCCCTGTTCTTCGGAAAAGTCAGAGAGTGAGGAGGACGCGATGGAAGAAAGATATCAGGAACTGGACGTCCTTATCGCAGGGGGCGGTCCGGCAGGGCTGGCTGCAGCCGTAAGACTTTGGGAGAACGGCATCCGGAAGATCCTTATCGCAGAGCGTGAAAAACATCTGGGCGGGATCCTGCGCCAGTGCATTCATGATGGATTCGGACTTACAAGATTCAGGGAAACCCTCAGCGGGCCCGAATATGCGGGGCGCTTTATCGATCAGGTAAAGGAACTGCAGATACCCTATATCACAAATGCATCTGTTACGCATATCGGGGGGAACTCGGAGGACGGCACCCACAGGGTGCAGATCGTGACCCGGGAAGGCCTTCTGGAATACCGGGCAAAGGCGGTGGTCCTTGCCATGGGCTGCAGGGAAAGGACGAGGGGTGCCCTCGCGATCCCCGGGGAGCGGCCGGCAGGCGTCTATACCGCAGGCGTTGCCCAGGCTTATATGAACCTCTATAACCGCATGCCGGCAAGGGAAGCCGTGATCCTGGGCTCCGGCGATATCGGCATGATCATGGCAAGGCGCCTTACCCTGGAGGGAGCGCACGTGCAGGCGGTGTTTGAGCTGCAGCCGTATCCGAGCGGCCTGAACCGGAATATCCGTCAGTGCCTGGAGGATTTCGGCATTCCGCTGTATCTCTCCCATACGGTCACGAATATCCACGGAACGAAGCGCCTGGAGGGCGTGACGGTCTCCGAGGTGGACCGGAACCTGCGGGTGATCCCCGGTACGGAAAAATACTGGCCCTGCGATACGCTGATCCTGTCCGTGGGCCTTCTTCCGGAGAACGAGCTTTCCCGGGAAGCGGGTGTTGTCCTGGATCCGAAGACGGGCGGCGCGTTTGTAAGCGAGCGCTTTGAGACCTCTGTCCCCGGGATCTTTGCGGCGGGAAATGTCCTGCATGTGCATGATCTTGCGGATTATGTATCCATGGAAGCGGAGGACCTTGCGGATGCGGTCACGGAGTTCGTGACCGGAAAGGAGCTGCAGGAGTGCCGCTTCCCCGTGCGCTATGACAGCACCGTTCATCATGTGATTCCCCAGAAGGTTTCCCTGACGAGGGACCTGCATCTGTCATTCCGCGTGACAAGGCCCTTCGAGGACTGCCGGATCGAAGTCCTGCAGGAGGATAAGGTCATTGCATTCAGAAAGCTGAAGAAGGCGCTGCCTGCGGAAATGTTTTCCATCACAGTGGCGAAGGAAAAACTGATTTCCGAAAGTGAGCCGGAGGTGAGAATCGTATGGTGAAGAAAATTACCTGTATCATATGTCCCAACGGATGCTCTCTTTCCGCCTCCGTCGATGAGAACGGCCGGATCGGGAAAATAAACGGCGCCGGCTGTATCCGGGGCGAAGCCTATTTCAAACAGGAACTGACGGATCCGAGAAGGACGATCGCGACCAGCGTTCCGGTAGAGGGCGGAGAGCTGCCGCTTTGCAGCGTCCGGGTGACCTGCGCCATTCCGAAGGCGGCCATCCCGGAAGCGATCGGCGTGATCCGCAAGATCCGCCTTACGGCCCCCGTGGAAGCGGGGACGGTCCTGGTCCACGGGCTTCTGGGATATGAGAGCGATGTGATCACGACCAAAAATATAGCAAGGAGCGAAACAAAGTAAG
>CAMNCY010000014.1 GCA_946534785.1 uncultured Lachnospiraceae bacterium
GTCGTCGCACGGTTTGAACCGACGGCGGACATGAGCGAAGTGGAAGAGTGCATCAGGGCACTTCTGTAAAACAGTATCGGGTGGGGCACCGGCATCGTGCTTCACCCGATCCTTATCCCATGCAAGGAGAATGACCGGAAATGTTTGAAGAAATACATAAGAAACTGGGATTTGGCTGCATGCGTCTTCCCATGAAGGGAGAAGAGGTCGATCATGAAGAGTTCTGCCGGATGGTCGATCACTTTATGGCAGAAGGATTCAACTATTTTGACACGGCCCACGGCTATATCAACGGAAAAAGCGAAACGGCGATCCGGGAAGGCCTGGTAAAGCGGTATCCCAGGGATTCGTTCCTTCTCACGGACAAGCTGACGGATACTTTTTTTGAAACGGAAGAGGAGATCCGCCCCTTCTTTGAAAAACAGCTGGAATGGTGCGGCGTGGAATATTTTGACTTCTACCTGATGCACGCCCAGAACGCGGATCATTACCGGAAATTCCGGCGCTGCCATGCCTATGAGCAGGCGCTTGCCCTGAAGGAGGAGGGAAAGGTCCGTCATGTGGGCATCTCCTTCCATGACAAGCCTGAAGTTCTCGAACAGATCCTGAAGGATTATCCCTGGATCGAGATCGTGCAGATCCAGCTGAACTACCTGGATTTTGAGGACCTGTCGGTGGAGGCCCGCCGGGTATATGAAGTCTGTGAAAAACACGATAAGCCCGTTATCGTCATGGAACCCGTAAAGGGAGGGAGTCTTGCCGTGCTTCCCGAAAAGGCGCAGAAGATCCTGGAGGATCTGCAGGAGGAAGAAGGCAAAGTACCCATGAGCAATGCTTCCTATGCGATCCGTTATGCCGCGGGCTTTCCGAAGGTGGTCAGCGTCCTTTCCGGGATGAGCAGTCTTTCGCAGATGAAGGACAATGTCAGCTATATGAAGGACTTCGTCCCCCTCAATGAAAAAGAGAGGAAGGCGGTGGAAGAGGTCACAAAGGTCTTCGATGAAAAGGACATGATCCCCTGCACCGGCTGCCGCTACTGCGTGGAGGAGAACCACTGCCCGAAGGACATCCGGATCCCGGATCTATTTGCCAGCTATAACAGCAAGGCCATTTTCGGCGGCTGGAACGCGCTCTTTTATTACCGGGAGGTCATTTCCGCAAACAGCGGAAAAGCCTCTGACTGCATTCAGTGCGGCAAGTGCGAGAAGGTATGTCCGCAGCATCTTCCCATCCGCGAATACCTGAAGGAAACGGCGCAGATCATGGAAAAGAAGGGCTAGCAGGCCCTTCCGGAAAAGCGCATAAACACAGCCTCTAAACGGTGTCCGGACCTTGACAATTCTGATGATTAGCATCATTATGATTAAAATGCTAACTATTTTTCCAATCAGAATTGTTCAAGGAGAGACATCTTTATGGAAGCAATGAAAGAAAACAGGATGGGGACAGCGCCGGTCGGCCCTCTCCTTATTAAAATGGGCATTCCCATGATGGCATCCATGCTGGTCCAGGCATTCTACAATGTGGTGGACAGCATCTATGTGGCCCAGGTGGGGCAGGAAGCGCTGAATGCGGTGTCCCTGGCGTACCCTGTCCAGAATGTGGTCACCGCCGTGGGCACCGGCACCGCCATCGGTGTCAATGCCCTGATTTCCAGGAGCCTGGGAGAGAAGCGGCCGGATAAGGCAAACCGCTATGCGGTCAACGGCCTGTTCCTGATCTTCTGCAGCTACCTGGTCATCCTGCTGTTCGGGCTCTTCGGCGTGGAATATTTCTTCCGAACGCAGACTACGATCGAGCCCATCATCCGGGGCGGCGTCGATTATCTGACCATCTGCTGCTGTTTTTCCTTCGGAGCCTTCGGACAGGCCATTCTCGAACGCATCCTGCAGAGCACCGGCAAGACCACGCTTTCCATGATCACCCAGGGCGTCGGTGCCGTCACCAATATCATTCTGGATCCCATCCTGATCTTCGGCTGGTTCGGCCTCCCCGCCATGGGGACGAAGGGTGCCGCCATCGCCACCGTGACAGGGCAGATCATCAGCATGATCACGGGCCTCATCCTCAATATGAAGCTGAACAAAGAGGTGGATCTTTCCTTTAAGGGGTTCCGGCCCGATACGGAGAGTATCCGGGATATCTATGTGATAGGGGTCCCTTCCATTCTGATGATGCTCATCGGATCGGTCATGACCTATCTGATGAACCGGATGCTGATCTCCATCGAGCCCACCGCGACCGCGGCGGCCGTGTTCGGCATTTATTTCAAGTCCCTTACGTTCCTGAACATGCCGGTGCTGGGCCTTGCCCATGCCATGATGCCCATCGTCAGCTACAACCTGGGGGCGAAGCGCCTGAACCGGGTAATGTCGGCCTATCATCTGTGTATCGCCTATGCGACAGTCATCATGGTCGCAGGCTGGGTCGTCGGTTTCTTCTTCCCGCAGCTTCTTCTGGGCTTTTTCAATCCGTCGCCCGCCCTTATGGAGATGGGGTGCCATGCGATGCGGATCATCAGCTTCAGCTACCTTTTCACCTCCTACAACCTGGTTTCCTCCACCTTCTTCCAGGCCCTGGGAAAGAGCATGATCTCCATGCTCATGAGCCTTGCCCGCCAGCTGATGGTGCTGGTGCCGGTGGCGTATTTCCTGGGACACACCTTCGGGCCTTCCTATGTGTGGTATGCCATACCCATCGGGGAGCTGGGGGCGCTGGCCGTGGTCATCGCCGGCAGGATCCTGATGGAAAAGACGGTGTTCCGAAGCCTTGCCGAAGCGGATGCGGAAGCCGGCTCCGGCGCGGCTGCCGCATGATCCCGGCATCCGATCCCGTAATACTCTGATCCGGGACTTTTCTTTGGCGGTCCGTAACAGGACAGAACAATAAGACGGATATACGGCAGCTTTATCATACGGCTGCGGTGTATCCGTCTTTTCGTTTACGCGTGTATTATTCACTTCTCTGCGGGATCTTCCTCCTGGAGGCGGTGGATCTGCTTACTCAGGCGGAGGAAGAGGGCGCTGAAGGCCTCCTGTTCCTCTTTGGAGAAGCCGGAGAAGACTTCCTCCTCCATCCGGCAGAAGGCTTCATCCACCAGTCTGTAAGTTTCACGGCCCTTGTCCGTCAGGAAAACAAAATAGTTCTTCCGGTTGTTTCCGAGGCGCCGCCGTTCGACGAGCCCCCGCTCCTCCATACGGTTCAAAAGAGAGGTCACGCTTGCCGGTTCGATGTGGCAGGCGGCTGCGATCTCCTTCTGGCTGGTGCCGTCATGCAGGGAAAGGAACTCCAGGATCTTGGGCTGGCCGGGCGTCAGCTCGGCGCCGGCAAGACGCTTTATGACCGTTTTTTTGAAAATGGCCTGATCGGTCATCAGAAGATAGTGAAACTGGTCCTCATAGGACATAATGCTGCTCCCTTGAATACGTATGCTGTCGTTCGATCAGATGTGTCTGTCAGTCCCAGTTCTCCCGGAGGAATGCGGCGATGTCCACAGCCTTGGGAGGACAGCCCATAAGATTCTTCTCACATCCTGCCGTGCAGCGGCCGATGCCGATCTTGCCGCCTTCTTTGCCCTGGTATCCCTGGCCGATGCAGATGAGAGAGGACTTCTTACGGAGGAGGCCTTCGTCATTCAGACGGTCAAGGGCATAGATGAGAGAGCCGTAGCAGGCGCTGCAGGCGTCCTTTGCATCGACATAGGAAGCCAGCTGCTGAACGCGTCTTGTCATGTGGAAACGTCCCATGCCTTCGGCAGCTTCGTTGAGCATGATGATATTGGCCTTTGTAAGGTCAGAACTACCGACGCCCAGCTTCTCCGCCAGCGGGATATACGGAACGTCCTGGATGCTGTAGCCCATGCTGTCACAGACATAGGAATCGCACAGGACAGGATCCTTGAAGCCGAGGACGCGGTTCATGACGACGGGGTTTCCGCCTTCTTCAAAATCCAGGTCTCCGCAGATGTTGTCGACCAGGATGAAGTCGTTGCGCACGACCGTATTCAGGTGCGCGATGGGCTTATGAAGGCCCATGGTATGGAAGCGGCGCTTTTCCTTGTTGGGGATCTGTCCCTTGGCATTTTTGAGGGCGCAGGTGACCACTGTCTGACAGTGTCCCTTCAGCACCGGCATGTTGATCATGTACTCCACGGCGGCTGCCTGGTCGCAGACATTGATCGGGATCCCCGCCGCATCATATTCGTGATAGCTGTCCCTCTGCAGATCGATGAAAGGCACGCCGTGTTTTTTCAGGACGCGGTCATAGCCGGCAAGGCGGTAGGCGGACTGTGTGTTGTCGCCGACCCAGGAGCCTTCCATGACAACGACATTGGTAAAGCCGTTCTCCTTCAGGTATTCCAGTGTCCCGTCGAGGAGCTCCGCATGGGTCGTGGCGCCTCTGGAAGGGTCTGATGCCGTAACGAGGTTGGGCTTTAACGCGACCCGTTTTCCGCGGTCGCCGATATCGGAAGCAACGTCCGCGGCGGTCAGGATCTTTTTGGCCATTTCCTTATAATCTGTTCCGTGAATGATGAGGATGTCGTTTCTTTTCATATGAGGATGCCTCCTGCAAAATAAGGCCCGCAGGGCCCGCCTGAATATCCGTCTGTTCTCTGATGACTATACCATGGGTTGGCTTTTGGTGTAAATGTGCAGGGCCCCGGCGGGCAGAATGCGTGCTGGCGGCCGGTTCAGTTTTTCCGGAGGCCTCTCTTTTTCCACTGCTCCGGGGACATGCCGGTTTCCCGGCCGAACACCGTGATAAAGTAGTTATAATCCGTAAATACGCATTCGGATGCGATCCAGGAGAGGGGATGAGAGGCAGGATCGTCGAGCATCCGTTTTGCCTTTTCAATGCGCAGGGTACGGATCTTCTGCGCGATACCGCATCCGTAGAGCTGCTGTGAGATCTAAAGCGCAGGCAGAGAAGGAGTTCACAAAATTGTTAGCACTCGTACTTGACGAGTGCTAATTTTGGTGGTATAACATAATCGTAAAGAAAAGAAGCGGACGGGAGGCTCCCGGAAGTTCCAATTCCTTACAAACAGACATAACACATACAGCCCTGAACAGCATCCGGGACCGAAAATAAAAGGAGGTAAGCACTATGTTAACACCTGCTATTTTTGGAGACTATTTGATGGATGATTGGTTTGATGATCTTGACAGAGAGTTCTTCGGCAAAAAGAATCCGCTTTACGGACGTCATGCGAAGAACCTGATGAAGACAGATGTCAGGGAACATGAGAACTCCTATGAGCTCGACATCGACCTTCCTGGATTCAAGAAGGAAGACGTGCAGCTTACACTGGAGAACGGATATCTGTCCATCATGGCCGGCAAGAACCTGGACAAGGAGGAAAAGGAGAAGAAGAGCGGCAGACTGATCCGCCAGGAGCGGTACAGCGGCAGCCTTGCAAGAAGCTTCTACGTAGGAGAGGATCTTACGGAAGAGGACATTAAGGCCAGGATGGAGCACGGCGTATTGAAACTCGTGATCCCGAAGAAGGAGCACAAAGAGGAGATACCCGAAAAGAAGACCATCATGATCGAATGATCATGAGATCCTGTAATAACAGTTGCGGCCGGTGCGAGAGCACCGGCCTTTTTATATGCCAGGCCTGCCGGAGCCGTTTCAGAGCGCTTAGCATTGCCGCGGTCTGTGCATTGCCCGCGGCCTCTGCGGGCAAAATGATAGGCTCTGTGATCTCGGTATCACAGAGCCTTCAGGAAATATATCTATTCACTTTTCATAACCTCTTCTTTCTACGGATTTATCAAATCGGATTTGGAGATTACCTATGCCATTGGAGTAGTCCTCTTTTCTAAAATTTGGTTTTAGGTGGAGATTACTTATGCCATTGGAGTAGTCCTCTTTTCTAAAAATTTGGTTTTAGTTTGGAGATTTACTATGCCATTGGAGTAGCCCTCTTTTCTAAAATCTGGTTTTAGGTTTGGAGATTTAACTTGCCATTGGAGTAATCCTCTTTTCTTTTGATGACTTTAATTTACACTAACCCGGGATAATTGTCAATACAATTTTAAAATAAAATTTAAATTAGCAGATTAGAACGGGATAATTGTCAGATTAAAACACAATAGTATATTATATTCAAACAACTGCCTTTACGGAGGGCAGGGTGATGTTTGCAATATGCAGTGCATCGCTCTGTATGATATAATATTCAACGATAGCAAACTTATGCGTACAGTTTGATGCCTTGCTGTTCCGGACGTGCAATGTACGCGACAGGGAAAGATGGGGGTTAAGGATATGAAGAACATGAAAAAGTATATCGCGGAAATGACGGGTACTGCTGTTCTGGTGATCATGGGCTGCGGTACGGCAATGCTGGTAGGATGCGACGCCGCATCCGGAAGCGGATATCTTCTTACGGCGCTGGCCTTCGGCCT
The DNA here is from genome assembly GCA_946534785.1 of uncultured Lachnospiraceae bacterium. GTDB lineage: Bacteria > Bacillota > Clostridia > Lachnospirales > Lachnospiraceae > CAG-791. Next base: position 6,414 of record CAMNCY010000014.1, read on the forward strand.
TGCCATCGTTGCTATGGCGTACAGCATCGGAAATATTTCCGGCTGCCATATCAACCCTGCCGTGTCACTGGCTTTCTTTATGAAGGGTGACCTGGATAAGACAGATTTTATCGGCTATATCATCGCGCAGGTCGCAGGCGGCTTTATCGGTTCCTCGATCCTGGCAATCATTTTTGCGGCGGGCCATGTCACGGATATGACAGGCGGCTTCGGTGCTAACGGACTTGCCGGCGTGAACGGCAGCATCCTCGCAGGGCTCCTGGTCGAGATCGTGCTTACGTTCATTTTCGTAATGGCCATCCTGGGCGTTACCTCCGCAAAGGCATCCCATGGTTCCTTCGGCGGTCTTGTCATCGGCCTGTCCCTGACGTTTGTCCACATTCTGGGCATCGGCCTTACCGGCACATCCGTCAACCCCGCAAGAAGCATCGCTCCTGCGATCTTTGCGGCAGCAGCCGGCAATATCGAGCCCTTCAAGAGCATTCTCATTTTCATCATCGCGCCCATGATCGGTGCGGCTCTTGCGGCGATCCTTTACAAATATTTCGAGGCGCCGGAGAAAGAGGCTGAGATCGCAGCGGAAGAAGCTCCCGCACCTGCAGCTGAGGCAGTTGAAGCGGTCGAGGAAGCTGCCGGGACGGCAGAAGAAGTTGCAGAAGAGGCAGCAGAGGCTGCAGAGGAGACTGTGGAAGAAGCTGCAGGAGCAGCAGAGGAAGCAGTCGAAGAGGCTGCCGGTGCCGTGGAAGATGCGGCAAAAGAGGCAGCTGAGGAATAATTGAATCGCAGCTCATTCATTCTGTATGGAATGATCCGCCGGCCACAGGTCTTTTCCGGGGAAGGTGCTTTCCTTTCAGGTTCCTTCCGGGAGGGGTATCTGTGAGCCGGCGTCCTGTGTATTGAGGAAGGAACAGAGCAGTAAGGTCACAGCATGAGTATTACGTACATCAGGAAAAAGTCAGACACGGGCCAGAGCCGGATCCGGTCTGTCATCTTTCAGAACCGGGACGGTTCGGAACTTCCCGTTCTGGAGTTCCCTTCACTGGAAGAGACCGGCATTGTCCGGCATTTTTTCACGACGCGGATGGGCGGCGTGAGCAAAGGGTTTCTCTCTACCATGAATCTTTCTCACACGCGGGGAGACGATAAAGCCTGTCTGGAGGAGAATTACCTGCGGGTCTCGGAAGCCCTGGGGACAACGCCGGATAAGATCGTTGCCACACACCAGATCCACGGAACAAAGATCCTGCGGGTCTTTAAAGAGGATGCCGGAAAGGGGATCACAAGGCCCAAGGAATGGGACGATGTCGACGGACTCATCACCAACGAACCGGGGCTTTGTCTTGCAACATTCTTTGCCGACTGCGTGCCGGTCATGGTCGTGGATCCCGTGCATAAGGCAATCGGCTCCTGCCATTCCGGCTGGCGCGGGACCGTGGGCCGCATCGGTGCGGTCATGATCGAAAAAATGCACGCGGAGTTCGGCTCCCGTCCGGAAGACCTGATCTGCGCGATCGGCCCTTCGATCTGCAGGGACTGCTACGAAGTGAGCGACGATGTTGCGGAGGAATTCCGCACCGCGTTCCCGGGCCGGGAGGAGGAGATCCTGGTCGATAAGCATAACGGCCACGCACAGCTGGATCTGTGGAGGGCGTGCCGCATCGTCCTGGAAGATGCAGGCGTTCCGGCTTCGCAGATCTCCGTGACGGATATCTGTACCTGCTGCAACCCGGATCTTCTGTTTTCCCACCGTGCTTCAAAGGGAAAAAGAGGCAATATAGCCGGATTCCTCATGCTGAAGGAAAACGAAGACAGGCCGGAGGTTTAGGATGGACAGAGTGGAAAGAGAGTACTGGAAACCCTCCAATATGCTGTATCCCGTTCCGGCGGTCCTTATCAGCTGCCAGGATGAGGAAGGAAACGCCAATATCATGACCGCCGCCTGGGCGGGGACGGTCTGCAGCGATCCCGTCATGGTCTCGGTATCCATCCGTCCGGAGCGGTACTCCCACGACATCATCGAAAGGACCGGGGAATTCGTTATCTGCCTGACGACGCGGGACCTGGTGTTCGCGGCGGATTACGCAGGCGTAAGATCCGGAAAGAACGAGGACAAATTCAGCGCCCTCGGACTTACGAAGCTTCCGTCAAAGCATGTCCGGGCGCCCGGCATCGCCCAGAGCCCCGTATGCCTGGAGTGCAAAGTGGAGAAGATCCTGCGCCTCGGATCGCATGACATGTTCATCGGCCGTGTCCTCAGCACGGATATCGATCCGGCATATCTGGATGAAAAAGGGCGCTTCTGCCTGGAAAAGGCGGATCTTGCCGCCTGGTCCCACGGGACTTATTATTCCCTGGGAGAGGTGCTGGGGACCTTCGGGTTTTCCGTCAGAAAGAAACCGGCGAAGAATAAAGCAGGAAAGAACACCAAAAGAACAGGGAGAGACAAATGAGCAAATTATATCTGGAGTGTTATTCGGGAATCAGCGGAGATATGACAGCAGGCGCGCTGCTCGATCTGGGCGCCGACAGGGAGAAACTGGAGAAGGTCCTTGCCACGGTCCCCGCAGAAGGATTCCGCGTGGAGATCTCGACGGTGCAGAAATCAGCCGTAAATGCCTGCGATTTCGATGTCATCCTGGATGTGGACAATCATGACCATGACATGGAATATCTTTTCGGCCATGAAGAGCATGCGCAGCACCATCATGAGCATGACCATGATCATCATCACCATCATGATCATGATCACGAGCATGACCACCACGACCATGATCACGATCATCATCATGACCACCACGATCATGATCACCATCATCACCATGATCATGTCCACCGTTCCCTGAAGGATGTCCTGGAGATCATTCAGGCGACCGAAATGACGGAAGGGGCAAGAGAAATCGCTTCCTCCATCTTCACGATCGTCGCGGAAGCGGAGGCGGAGGTCCACGGAAAGAGCATCGACGAAGTCCACTTCCATGAAGTCGGGGCGATCGATTCCATCGTGGACATTATTTCGATCGCGGTCCTGTTCGACGACTTGAAAACAAGGGAGAACATTACGGACGTGATCGTGCCGGAACTTTACGAAGGGCACGGCACGGTGCGCTGCCAGCACGGGATCCTGCCGATCCCCGTTCCGGCGGTCACCAGTATCGTCCGTAAGAACGGGATCCGCGTCCATATGATCCCGGATGAAGGAGAATTCGTAACGCCCACCGGTGCTGCTGTTGTTGCGGCGCTCCGCACTACGGACAGACTGCCGGAATCCTTTATCGTAAAGGCAGCAGGTCTGGGCGCCGGAAAAAGAGAGTATGCAAGGGCCGGCTTTGTAAGAGCCATGCTTCTGGAGGATTAAGCACGCATGGAGAACAGGTCTTATACATGGGAAGATTATTATACGGAATTCAGGCCCGGCAAAAGAAAGAAGATCCTGACATCCCTCCTGGAGGAAGGAAACGGAGCGGAAGACGCTCCGAAAGATACCGCATTTGCGGCGCAGCTCTTTGAAACGCGTTTTACGAAGAGCTCTTCGGGAGAGTATGTCGATCGTTACATGGCGGTCCTGATGGATATGATGAACCTGGGTGCCCATCCGCCGCTCTTTAAAAAGGCAGGCCTTAAAAGACTCCGCGAAGACCTGGACAGCCTTGGCTTTTCCGGGAGCTCTGCCATGGAGGAGAGCAGGCTTTCTATGCTTTGCAGGGAAATGGAGAATGCGGCCGGAAGGTACCTGGAGACTTGCATGGGAGATTCCTACGGAAAATATTTCGGTGCCATCAGGCCTTCCGACAGAAAACGCTTTGACAGGATACAGGGCGATGTGCGGAACATGACGGTGCATATTTCGGAGCGTCTCCCCCTGGAGCAGGATCCGGAGCTGTCAGAGGACCTGGAGCGGTTCTGCAGGACCGTGCTTAGATACTACAGGCAGTTCAGTGCACGGATCTCGGAGAAAGATCCGGATGAGGATGACGACTGATGGAACTGCCGGCAGGTTTTACACAGCGAATGAAAAAGATGCTGGGAGACGAATATGAGCGTTTCCTGGAATCCTATGACGGGGAATGGCGGGGAGCCCTCAGGGCGAACACACTGAAGATCTCCGCCGAAGACCTTGCGGAAAAGGCGGACTTTCTTGCGGAAAGAGTTCCCTGGACCGGCGACGGGTATTATTACGGCGGGCGGCCGGGAAGGCATCCGTGGCATGAAGCGGGCCTTTACTATATGCAGGAGGCAAGCGCCATGGCACCGGCGGCCCTTTCGGGAGCACATCCCGGCGAGAGAATCCTGGATCTTTGCGCAGCGCCCGGCGGAAAGACGGCGCAGCTTGCGGCTCTTTTACAGGGCAGGGGGCTTCTTGTTTCCAATGAGATCCACCCGGAGAGGGCAAGGATCCTTTCCCAGAACGTGGAACGGATGGGGGTCCGCAACTGTATTGTGCTGAATGAAACGCCGGAGACCCTCCTGGAGAGATTCCCTTCCTTTTTTGACAGGATCATCGTGGATGCGCCCTGCTCGGGAGAAGGCATGTTCCGCAAGGAAGAGCAGGCGCTTACCATGTGGAGCACGGAGAACATCCTGCAGTGCGCCGCGCGGCAGAAGAAGATCCTGCAGGCTGCTGCCGGAATGTTAAGAAGCGGCGGCACTCTGGTCTATTCCACCTGTACATTTGCACCCGAGGAGAACGAAGAGAACATCGTATGGTTCCTGGAGCAGTATCCGGAGTTTACGGCAGTGGATCTTCCGGCGCTTCTCGGCGAGGACATGGAACGCTTCGGCTTTGTCAGCGGGAATCCTTCCTGGTGCGGCATGGAGGGAGCGGAGGGCCCTTGCGGAAGCCTCCGGGAGGCCCGTAAGACGATCCGTCTCTTTCCCCACAGGGTAAAGGGAGAGGGGCATTTCCTGGCCGTCCTGCAAAAGGGCGGATACGGCGCAGGAGCATCGGTATCCTGCGGGATACAGAATACGGCAGAGATCCCGGTACAGACCGGGAATGACGCCGGGCGAAGGAAGAAGAAAAAGGGAGACGATGCGCGGAGCAAAAAGGCTCCCGCAGGAACTGCGCAGGAGCTGTTCCGGGAATTTGCCAAAGAAGCGCTGCGCACGGATATCGCCGCAGAATGCAGGGCGGATGCAGGCAGTGTTTTCCTGTCCTTCGGCGATGAGCTGTATCTGGAACCCATGGGGATCCCGCTTTCCGGCCTGAAAGTGCTGCGGGCGGGCCTGCATCTTGGCACCGTGAAAAAGGAGAGATTCGAGCCCTCCCATGCGCTGGCGCTGGCCCTTGGCAGAGAAGACGCAGTAAGGACCTTTGACATGAACGCCGATTCCCGGGAAGCGGCCGCATTCCTGAGGGGCGAATCCATTCCCTGCGACCGGGAAGAGAAGGGCTGGACCCTGATGCTGGTTGACGGTCATTCCATCGGCTGGGCCAAGGCCTCCGGAGGAATGCTCAAGAACCATTATCCCAAGGGACTCAGGAAGGCCCTGTAAGGGCGGCGTGCTTGCTATCCCGCGGCGCCTTCTGCTATAATTTCGTTCTGGATACAGCGGAGAGGAGCATATTCATGAAGAATGTTGTAATCGGGCAGTCCGGAGGACCGACTTCTGTTATCAATTCTTCTCTTGCCGGTGTATATGCGGGCGCAAAAGCCATGGGCGCCGGGCATGTATACGGAATGATCCACGGCATCGAGGGCTTCCTTCAGGACAGGCTGGTGGACCTGGACCGGTATCTTTCGGATCCCATGGGGATCGAACTTCTGAAGAGGACACCTTCTGCATTCCTCGGCACCTGCAGATTCAAGATGGGCCGGATCGAAGGCAATGAAGAACGATATGAAAAGGTATTCGAAATCATGGAAAAGCATGATATCGATACCCTGTTCTACGCAGGCGGAAACGACTCCATGGATACCGTCAAGTGCCTTTCCGATTATGCGGCCGTGCATGGAAAGCTCCAGCAGTTCATCGGCGTTCCCAAGACCATTGACAATGACCTGCCCGTAACGGATCACTGCCCCGGTTATGGTTCCGCGGCAAAATACATCGCCGCTTCCATGAAAGAGATCATCCGGGATAATGAATCCTTCGGCGCTGATAAGCCCACCGTATGCATCGTGGAGATCATGGGCCGTCATGCCGGCTGGCTTACCGCAGCGGCAGCTCTTGCAAAGGGCGACGACTGCACAGGCGTTGATGCCATCTATCTTCCGGAAGTGATCTTTGACATGGACAGGTTCCTGGCAAGGGTCGAGGAGCTTGCAAAGACCAAAAGGTCCATCGTGATCGCAGTCTCCGAAGGTGTTTCCCTTGCGGACGGAAGATTTGTCTGCGAACTGGGGGATGCTTCCAGTTATGTGGATGCATTCGGCCATAGGCTGCTTTCCGGTACGGCTTCTGTTCTGTGCAAACTGGTTGGCAGGAAGACCGGTCTCAAGACCCGTGCCATTGAGTTTTCCACGCTTCAGAGAGCAGCAGCGCATATGTCATCCCTTACGGATATCAACGAAGCATATATGTCCGGCGAGGCAGCGGCAAAGGCAGCCGCACAGGGAATGACCGGCATGATGATCACGCTGAACCGCATATCCGGCGAAGGCGAGCCTTATCTTTGCGGCTGCAGCGCTTATGATATCCACGCGATCGCCAACGTGGAAAGACATGTACCGGCAGACTGGATCACAAAAGACGGCTGCGGCCTGAATGAGAAGTTCACTGCGTATGCACGTCCGCTGATCATGGGCGAGCTTGCTCCGGTCTACGTGAACGGCCTTCCGAGACATCTTGTCATGAAAGAACTCTATGAGTTCTGATCAGCCCGGCTTTCAGTAATAATAAATCCTGCGGACTGCCTGTCGAAACAGCAGCCCGCAGGTGTTTTGTTTGGATTTCTGTATCGGGAAGGCCCTAAGCCTCCCCGACCGGCATGAGGACAAAGTTATGGCAAATCGTTCAACCAACATGCAGAGTGACGTACTGACCATGAATATGGAACATGAACTGAAGATGCTTGCGCAGCAGAAGTTCGGAAAGTTTCCGGAGGACTGTTCAGACGCGGAATTCTATCATGTTATCGTGGCCTACTGCTCGCGGCTTCTCGCAGTCAGTGAAAAGAATACGGGAGAGAAGAGAGTATATCTGATTTCCGGTCATTTTCCGATGGGCAGGCTCCTTGCGAATAACCTGATCAACCTCAGGATCTACGACAGGATGTGTGCACTTCTGGGAAAGTACGGCAGAGAGCTTACTTCGATCGAAGATACGGAGTGCGAGCCGTTCTATATCGGAACGGAGGACGCCGGCACGGCGGTCTCCATGATGGACTCCATCGCGGCACTGGGACTTCCCGGCGAGGGGATCGGCCTGTTTGACAGCGCCTGCTGCGAAAGGCCCGGAAAACATGCCCCGCAGAATGGATCCGGCCAGGAGGAGCCTTTTGCGGAAAAGGAGAAATGGGCAGAGGAGAAGGATGTCCACTTCGAGATCCATTACGGAAGGAAAAAGATCCAGTCCGCCATGTACGAGATCGACGCCGTCGGCTATGACAACGGTATCAACCGCCTGCGCCTTTTCGATCCGTCTCTTCTTCCGGAGGATATGAGAGATTCGGACCTTTGCCGGTATTATTATCTTGCCTCCAATGCGGCGCAGTGGATCCTGCGGGAAATGAAGACCAAGCAGTATGATCTCCGCAAATTTTTCGATCACGCGGTGATCCAGATCTGCTCGCCGAAAGATTCCCTGATCATCCCCGAGCTGGTCCGGATCCTGACAGAGGATAAGGGTCTTGCCATGGGAGAAGCGGCCGGGATCATCGCCCGCACCTGTGTGTATGCGGACCGCCGCTGTGAAGGGGAGGCGATGCCCGCCTGGTCTGTGAAGGAGATGGAAAAAGCACTGCCTCATCTTATGCCGGTCATCCGTTTTCTTGCCGGAAACTGCGGAAAAGAACCCGGAAGCGGTGCGGAGCCGTTTATCGGAGAGGACGGACTCCTCTATCCGGACCGGCTAGGACGCGCCTTTTGTCATAAGGTCACGGGACCCCTTCCTTCCGAGTCTGCAAAACACATGCAGATCCCGGACGGGGTCACCTTCCGCAGATGGCTTCTTTCCTGCAATCACGAGCTGGCGAATTTCCTCTCCGAAAGGATCAGCGATGCCTATAAGAAGGATCCGGCCAAGCTGGAGAGGCTCCTGGACTATCAGGAAGACGATGATGTGCTGATCAGGCTCCTCGGGATCAAACGCATCGGGAAGGAACGGCTTGCATCCCGCCTCATGAAAAAGGAAGGCCTGGTGACGGATCCGAAGGCGGTCTTCGACATGCAGCTAAAGCGCTTTGATGCGTCCCAGAGACAGCTCCTGTTCGCCCTGTATATCCTGCATCTTATCGCCGTGATCCGAAAGGGCGGCACACTGAAACGTCCGGTCACCTTTTTTGCCTGCAATAATGCGGGAGCCGGCGAAGCATATGATCAGGATACGGAGATGCTTTTTGCCGCGATCCGGGATATGATCCTGGGCGATCAGGCTCTTTCTGCACAGCTCCAGCTGATCATGATGCCTGCCTGCAGCGTCACGCAGGAGGAGAAACTCATTCCTGCCTGCGACATATCAGAAGAGATCGCCATTCCCGGCAGGAGTATTTCCTATATGTCCGGAAAGAAATGCATGCTCAACGGTGCCGTCACGGTATGCACGGGAAATCTTTTCGGAAGACAGGTCCGGGAGCTTACGGGAGAGGATCATGCGTATACCTTCGGCATGGAGGACCCCGGAAAGGATGCCGGCGGTCAGGGGAAGGATCCCCGCAGCGTTTATGAGGAATGTGAAGAAGTCAGGGAAGCGGTGGAAATACTTTTACGGCTTCCTGTCCGGGATGCGGAAGCAGGGAGTGCCCTGCAGCGCATGGCAGACCGGCTTCTTACGGAAGATCCTTTCTGCGTGCTCAGAGACCTTCCGGAGTACATCCGGGTGAAGGACCGGATGCTGGAAGATTATGAGGACCGGAAAGGCTGGGCGAAGAAGATCCTGACGGGTATAGCAAAGGCAGGATGTTTTTCCTCCGACAGAATGGTGAAGCAGTACAACAGTGAGATCTGGAAGGTCGGGTAAGCGTGCATAATGGACCTGTTTGATTATATGCGGGAACAGAATACGAAGAAGGAATCCCCTCTGGCTGCCAGGATGCGGCCGAGGACTCTGGAGGAGGTAGTGGGCCAGGAGCACATCCTGGGCGAAGACAAGCTGCTTTCCCGCGCGATCCGGGCAGACAAACTGGGCTCCGTCATTTTCTACGGACCGCCCGGGACCGGAAAAACAACACTGGCCATGGTCATCGCGAATACGACGTCGGCGCAGTTTAAGCAGATCAACGCGACAAGCGCCGGCAAGAAGGACATGGAGGATGTGGTCAGTGAGGCGAAGGCGCTCCTTGGAGGATACGGGAAGAAGACGATCCTCTTCATTGACGAGATCCACCGGTTCAACAAGGGGCAGCAGGATTACCTTCTGCCGTTCGTGGAGGACGGGACGCTGACCCTGATCGGGGCAACGACGGAGAATCCTTTCTTCGAAGTCAACAGCGCGCTGTTATCCAGATCGATGATCTTTGAACTGAAGCCCCTTTCCCGGCAGGATGTCAGGGAGCTGATCCTCAGGGCCGTCCGGGACCCCGAAAGGGGCATGGGGAGCTACCGGGCGCAGATCGACGATGACGCCGCGGAGTTTCTTGCGGACGTCTCGGGAGGGGATGCGCGGAATGCGCTCAATGCCGTGGAACTCGGCGTCCTCACCAGCCAGAGATCGGAAGACGGGATCATCCATATCACGCTGGAGACCGCCCGGGAGTGCATCCAGAAACGAGTTGCAAGATACGATAAAAAAGGTGATAATCACTACGACACGATCTCGGCCTTCATCAAAAGCATGCGGGGCTCGGATCCGGACGCCGCGGTATATTATCTTGCGCGTATGATGGAGGCGGGAGAGGACCCTGCCTACATTGCCAGGAGGATCATGATCTGTGCATCGGAGGATGTCGGCAACGCAGATCCCATGGCGCTGCAGGTCGCTGTCAGTGCTTCCCTGGCTTCCGAAAGATTGGGGTGGCCGGAATCTGCCATCGTCCTTTCACAGGCGGCGGAATACGTGGCAACGGCGCCCAAGAGCAACACCGCTGAAAAATCGATCCAGAAAGCCATGAGTCTTGTCCGGGAGACGGGCCCTGTCCCGATTCCCGCTTATCTGCAGGATGCCCACTATTCCCACGCACAGGATCTTGGCAGGGGCATCGGCTACCGCTATTCCCATGATTATGAGGGACATTATTCCGGACAGCCGTATCTTCCTGAGCCGCTTCGGGAGGAGGAACTCTATTTTCCCTCCGTCAACGGGTATGAGGCCAGGATCAGGAAACACATGTCAGATCTTACCGGAAAACAGAAATACGAAAGGTCCGAATCGCTCCTTGAGCGAGAGGACGAATAGACGCAGAATTGACCGGGTTCCCGGCAGGGAGGTCTATGGAATCCATTTCCGCCATTTACAAACTGATCATTCTATATATGCTCGACAGGGGCGGCAGTATCCCCATGCCCTGGATCTCGGGGTTCCTTCTTGAGAACGGTCTCGTGGATTTTGCATCCCTGACCGAGACCTACATGGAGATCGAACAGAACGGACTCGTCCGCCTGGAAGGGGTCGGAGAAAAGACTTTTGTCAGCATTACGCCGGAGGGAGAAGAGACGCTCCGCTTTTTCGGCGGCATGATCTCGGATGAACTGAAGAAGAAGGCGGATGCCTATCTTAGGGAAAACGGCCGGAAGATCCGCAACGAAAGGGCGGTCACCGGCGAATATTACCGTTCCTCTTTCGGCGGATATACCGTGCACATGGAGGTGCGGGAAAACAGCGTGCCCATTGTCAGCATCGAACTGAACGTACCGGATGAGGAAACGGCAAAACAGACCGCCTCCCGCTGGAAGGAACAGAGTTCTGACATCTACGGCATGCTGATCGAAAAACTGTTCTAAAACTTGCATTTATCAAAATATTATTTTATAATTCGCGTTAGTTAATGTATTTACAGTTTCTTTTGCACATCTTTTAACGGATCTGTCAGTATCAATATCTATCATTTAAAAGAATCTATAAAAATCATATCTTCAGAGGTTACTTATGACACGTGAAATGTATGAAACACTTGCCATGACCGATTTGCGGGCGATTGCCAGACAAAGAGGACTGAAACTTGCTGCCCATGTCAAAAAAGCGGAGATCATCGACCAGATGATCGACCTGGACAACCGGGAAGCCGCTGCTGCCGCGGCAGCTGCAGAGGAAGCAAAGGCGGCGCGCAGGGAAGCGGCAAAGAGCCGGAAGGAAGCTGCCGGCAAGGCCGAGGGCAGAAAGACAAAGAACGAAGGCACCGAGAAGGCAGAAGAGAAGAAGGGCCGGAAGGAAGCCAAAGAAGCCAAAGAACGGAAAGAAAGCAAGGAACAGAAAGAGACCAAAGACCAGGGGGATACTTCCAGGGGAAAGGGCCGCAGGACGGTGAAGAACGCTGCGCCGGCAGAGGCTGAGGCTGCTCCCGCGCAAACACCCGCCGAGAAGCCGGCCAAAAACCGGGATGCGGAAGCGGGTCCCATAAAGCGTATTGCGCGTGTCATTACTCAGGATGTGATCGAGCAGAGGGCGAAGCAGGCCCAGGCCGAACAGGCGCAGGAGGAGACGGCGCCCCCGAAAGAGAGCAGGGAGAAAAAGGAAACGAAGAGCCTATATGCCGCCGATGACGCACAGGCGCTGGCGGCCCGTGAAGAAGCACGCATCGCGGAGCCGGCTGCCGTTTATGAGCGCCCTGTGGCTGCCCAGGTCTCGGCGGAGGTCGCAAGCCGTTATCAGAGAAGGGGCATGCAAAGACCCGACCAGCCCATCGCCCACAAGAATGATTTCAACAAGGAACTCGACAGCGGCGAGATGGCCCACGGGATCCTGGAGGTCATGGGCGACGGATACGGGTTTATCCGCTCTGCCAACTACATGCCGGGAGACAACGACGTATATGTGGCGCCGAGCCAGATCCGCCGTTTTAACCTCAAGACCGGAGATATCGTAGAAGGAAATATCCGCATCCGGACACAGGGGGAGAAGTTCTCCGCCCTGCTGTTCGTCAAGTCCATCAACGGCATGGACCCGGAAGCGGCCAAGAGAAGATACAATTTCGAAGACATGACGCCTGTTTTCCCGGACAAAAAGCTCCGGCTCGAAAAGCCCGGCGCAGGGGTCGCCATGCGTGTCATGGATCTGATGTGTCCCGTCGGAAAGGGACAGAGAGGCATGATCGTTTCGCCTCCGAAGGCCGGCAAGACCACCCTTATGAAGGAAGTGGCAAAGTCCGTCAAGTTCAACCATCCCGAAGTGCACCTCATCATCCTGCTCATCGACGAGCGGCCTGAGGAAGTGACGGATATCCGGGAAGCCATCGAGGGACCGAATGTGGAAGTCATCTATTCCACCTTCGATGAAACGCCGGATCATCACAAGAGAGTTTCCGAAATGGTGATCGAACGGGCGAAGAGACTGGTGGAGCAGAGGATGGACGTCATGATCCTACTGGATTCCATTACGCGCCTTACCAGAGCCTATAACCTGACCGAGCCCTCCAGCGGACGCACGCTTTCGGGCGGTCTTGATCCCGCGGCGCTCCATATGCCCAAACGGTTCTTCGGCGCCGCCAGGAACATGCGCGAGGGCGGTTCCCTTACGATCCTGGCAACAGCCCTGATCGAAACAGGCTCCAAGATGGATGACGTTGTCTACGAGGAATTCAAGGGCACCGGCAATATGGAAATGATCCTCAACCGCAAGCTCTCCGAAAGAAGGATCTTCCCCGCCATCGACCTTGCGAAATCCGGAACCAGAAGAGACGACCTTCTTCTTACGCCGGATGAGCAGGAAGCAGTCGGCATCCTGCGGCGCGCCTTCATCGGCGCCAAGGGAGAGGAGGCGACCAACAACGTCCTCGACCTGTTCTCCAAGACCCGCAGCAATGTGGAATTCGTATACATGACCAAGAAACTTCAGTGGACCTACTAAGCCGCGGTGAGTCACGGGGACAGGTACGCTGACTCAGCCGCAGACAAAGGCACAGACACAGACACAGACAAACCAGCCATACGGTATAAACACTCAGATGTTTATACCGTATGGCTGGTTTTTGCGCAGAACGTGAGTCAGTGTACCTGTCCCCAATGGCATTAAGTTAAGCTTTTTGCACTGAAAAACCGCTGTTACCCAAGCCCCTTATTTTTGTAACATTTAAAAAAAATACTTGACATGAAAACCGATTTGTGCGGCGCGCCTACGAACCTGTTCGTAGGCGCGCCCTTGTGATTAGAGGTATTTCATCTTTCAATCACAAGGAGGTTTTTATGATCAACTATTCTTTTGCTTCTGAAGTCAAGAAAGCCCTGGATCGTTCTATTCAGGAACTGGATTCCATTAAAACGCAGTTTCTGATGAATTCGAAAAAGGACTTCTCACGCAAACGCCTTTTTGATTTCTCTTTTCTCATCCGGTTCTGCCTGCAGATGAGTGGCTCTTCTCTTCAGAATGAGATCCTGAAGTTCTTTACCTTTAGGGATGATTCGCCTACTTCTTCGGCTTTCTGCCAGCGAAGATCAAAGGTTCTGCCCGATGCTTTTGCCTATCTTTATCGTATCTTCACCGACCGCCTTACCTCCATAGAAAAGCTGCAGCGGTTCCGTGGTAAATACCTTCTTCTTGCGGTCGATGGTTCAGACCTGAACATCCCCTTTAACCCGAATGATAAAGATACTCTTTATCAGATCCTTGATAAACATCCTTTCAACAGGATCCATCTGACGGTTCTCTACGACATCCTTAACGGAATCTATCACGATGCTATCCTCGCACCTCAGCGTTCTGTCTCTGAACGTTTTGCCTTGAATACCATGGCGGATCGTTTCCCCAGGAACAGTGAGGCTGTCTTTATCGCCGACCGTGGCTTCGAAGGCTATAATACGTTCGCCCACCTCTTTAACTCCGTGCATCATTTCGTTATCCGTATGAAGGACATACACAGCAACGGTATCCTTGCTTCACACAACTTTCCTGATGAAGAGTTTGATACTACTTTCTCTACAATACTTACCAGGAAACATAATCGGGAAGTCCTCAATAATAAAGATAAGTACACTGTCCTTACTAATAAATCTTCCTTTGACTTTCTGACAGATGAGAATCCTTTCTATAAAATCTCCTTCCGGGTAATTCGTATCCAGATCGCCCCCGGCGTTTATGAATGCCTTGCAACGAACCTTGATGCCGGTGAGTTCTCTATGGATGACATTAAAGAGTTATATCGTCTCCGCTGGGGCGTGGAGACCTCCTTCCGGAATCTGAAATATACCCTTGACCTGGTCCACATGCATTCCAGAAAACGATCCAGCGTTGAGCAGGAGATCTGGGCAAAGCTTATCTGTTATAACTTCTGTGAAGCGATCGTCCACCATGTTGCCAGGACGCGCCAGACACGAAACGATAACGCAAAACCAAGGAAATGGGATTATAAAATCAATTTCGCTACCGCGGCGTCCATATGCAAGGCATATCTCAGAGGCGATAGCGAAATCGATGTGTACAGACTAATCAGCCGTTTTCTAATCCCCATTAGACCCAATCGGCTGTCTGAGCGGAACATCAAGGCCCAAAAGGCTCAACCGTTCCTCTACAGAGCTGCTTAATCTGACAGAATGATAATACACCAACGACAAGGCAGAGTGACATCTGCCTGTTTGCTATGCCTTAAATAACATCCTATTGCCTTTTAGCTTCCGTTTTATCGTAGTCTACGCGTATCTGTTCTATAGTAAGCACTGAGAACCTACGAATCATAGTGGATTTACTGAGATTCGTATGCTTAACTTAATGAAGGTTAGCGCACAAAGGGGTGTTGGAGGTCCTTATCTTAATACCATTGGTACCTGTCCCCGTGACTCACTCAGCCATCACTTACTGTTCGACCATCAGGCGGTTCGCATCGTATTCCGCGTATTCCTCCTGAATGACTTTGTACACGAAGTGGTCGGCGACTTTGATGAAGCCGTCTTCGTTCAGGTGGACGTTGTCCTTGAGGTATTTCTCGTAGTTGTCGTCATTGACGGAGCCGTAGTAGTTGTCGAGGAACGAGACGCTCTGGCTTCCGCAGGTATCGAATGCCCACTGCCAGTACTGGATCAGGGTCCCGTTACCGATGTCGGTGGTCCTGCCGTTGAGGAAATCGCCGTCCTCATCTTCATAGAGCATGTAGGTGGGCGACATGAAGACGATCCGGATGAAGGGATACCGTTCCTGGATCAGCTTGCACGCGTTCTTCAGGGAGCCGACGTAGGTGGTCAGCTCATCCTCATAGCCTTCGTTGACGATGGGCATGTCGTTCTGGTAATCGACGGCATCGTACATGATCGCGATGATGTCCACCTTGTTGAAGTCCGTATTGCGGAGGGCCTCCACGGACGCCGCGTACCGGGGATCGTCGGGATGGGCGCCGGCGACTGTCTCCAGGGAGGTATAGTCCCCGAGGCTGATGGCATAGGAGACGTAGAACAGGTTGAAGATATCGTCCATGCCCTTCATATCGGAGGGATCGTATTTGGGATTGAGGCAGGTCACCTGGGAGTTCGGGAAGGAGGCGTTGATCGTGGTCACGTTTCCGATCCGGGCGATCTGGCCGGCAAGTCCCTTTTCCGAAGTATCATCGGAAAAAGGCGCATTCCCCAGGCACAGCACGGTGGTCTTGCCGTCGTCCTTATGTCCTTCCAGTTTCGACTCGGAAAGAAGGACCATATTGTCGTTTACTTCGACCAGGAACTTGTCATCCCCTGATCCGTCGGACTGGGTCTCAACACCGCGGTTCCAGATCAGGAAGCGGGCGATGGCGACGGCCAGGATGATCAGGATCGCGACCAGGATCAGAATGTGCGGACTGATCCGGAACCTTGCGCGGGGAGGTTCCTCCTCCGCACGGTGCTGTTCGTCGATCACCGGGTCATAGGCTTCGCTCCAGCCGGGCTTGAGCCCCAGCGGGCGCGTATACATGGCGCCTGTCTCGGACAGCACTTCATGTGTCTCTGCATCCTCCATATTGTCTATATCAATGATCTCAAGTTCATCTGAGGAATCCCAGTTATTCATAAAGATCTCCCTGTAATTCTTCCTGATTCTGCGGTGTGCGGCGAAGAAGGCGCCGGCAGGTTCGCTGTCAGGCAAAAGACGCCCCGCACCATCCGGGGCACTTTGCGCTTGTTACCATCATACACTACCGCAGGGGAAAAATCCATGCGGCACACTTGTACGAAGAGCCTGCAAAGGGTATAATTTCCATATTATGGATTAGTGTGCCTAATTATGCTTTGACGCACATAATATGATGATCCGGAAAGGATTTTACTGCTTATGAAGACTTACATTGTAACAGGCGGCGCCGGCTTTATCGGTTCCAATTTCATTCGATACATGCTCAACAAGTATGGAAATGAGATCATGATCATCAATATCGACAAGCTGACCTATGCCGGCAACCCGGAGAACCTTGCGGGCGTCGACCAGCTTCCGAATTATGTTTTTGTAAAGGCGGACATCTGCGACAAAGAGGCCGTACGTGCCGTTTTTGCAAAATATGATGTGGACCGCGTCATTCATTTTGCCGCGGAGAGCCATGTGGACCGTTCGATCCTGGATCCCGAGCTGTTCGTAAGGACCAATGTCCTGGGCACCGCCAACATGATCAACTGCACCAAGGAAGCATGGGAGCTTCCCGACGGCTCCTTCAAGGAAGGAAAGAAATTCCTCCACGTATCGACGGATGAGGTATACGGCTCCCTTCCGGAAGATCCGGACGCATATTTTTATGAAACGACGCCCTACCAGCCCCACAGCCCTTACTCCGCTTCCAAGGCGAGCTCGGACCTTCTGGTAAAGGCGTACATGGACACCTACAAGTTCCCGGCGAACATCACGAACTGCTCCAACAACTACGGCCCTTATCAGTTC
>CAMNCY010000015.1 GCA_946534785.1 uncultured Lachnospiraceae bacterium
GGATATGGCCCAGGGCCACATAGTCAAAGGGCGCAAAAACGCCGGCATCCACGTCGTCGATGCCGCCGACGAAGATCTCTTCGGAATCGCTCCTGGAAGCGCCGGTCACGAACTGGTGGGTGACCAGGATATTCCGGTGCGCACTGTCCACCGCCATCCTCGAAATGGCAGCCGCCATTGCTTCCGTATAGGACAGGGCGGACGGGCCTTTCTTTCCGGAACCTTCCTCCTGCTCCGCAGTCTCTTCGGCAGGTGCCGCATCCGCATCCTGCTCCGCAGCCACCGCTTCCGTATCCTGCTCCGCAGTTTCTTCTGCAGGTGCTTCGCCTTCCAGGACCGCACGGACCATCGAAGGCCGGATAAAGGGCAGCAGGAACACATCGACCTCTCCGTCTTCATCCGAAAGCCGGACCGGCTCCACCGTCCCGTTATAGACCGGCGAAATGCAGATTCCTTCTTCCTCCATGATCCTTCCGCCGAAAGCCACTCTTTCCGCGCTGTCATGGTTCCCGGAGATCATAAAGACCTTCAGATTACGCTGCCGCAGCGCATAGAGGAAATCATCGAACAGGGTCACTGCCTGGAGCGGCGGAACGCTCCTGTCATAAATATCTCCCGCAATAATAATGCCGGCAGGAGCTTTTCCCTCCTGCCGCATCGAATCCGTGATCGCAATGATCTGTTCCAGAATATGTTCCTGTTCCTCCAGCATGGAAAAGTCGTTGACCCTTTTTCCGAGATGCAGGTCGGAAAGATGTAAGAACCTCATCTGTTTATACATTCCCTTTCTTAAAGTTCATGATCATGGTCGCCGTCAGGGACAGATCGCTCGGCTCATCCGTGATCTCATCCCGGGAAATGAATTTCGCCCTGTCCAGCTCGTCCATGTCCAGGCGGATCTCTTCGTCCGGATCGGCATCGCAGTAGAATCCGGCCAGGATATCCGATTCAAAGCCCCAGGGCTGGGAGGCAAAATAGCGGATGTTGTGGACATGAAGGCCGACTTCCTCCATGACCTCCCGCTGCACGGTCTCTTCCAGCGTCTCGCCGATCTCCGTAAAGCCGGCGATCAGGGCGTGGGTGCGGACGGCCCGGTGCGCATAGCGGGTCACCAGGATGGTGTCTCCCCGGATCACGCCGACGATGACCGCGGGACTGATCCTGGGATAGATGATATTGCCGCAGGCATTGCAGACCATGGCGCGTTCTGTTTTGGAATGCACGGTCCTCGTGCCGCACCTTCCGCAGAAGCGGCTGTTGCGGTACCAGACATAAAGATGATAGGCCGTCACCGCGGCAAAGCACTCGGTCTTGGGCAGCAGCTCCCGGAGGATCCTGTAGATCTCGTATCCGTAGCCGGGAATGGGGCTTTCCCCCTCCAGCCGCTCCTTCCTGTGCTTGCCGTAATCCTTGTAAAGATAATAGCGGTGGGTATCGATGGCAAACAGGTACTGTACGTCCCTTTCCCCGATCCCGGACTCCTCCGCTTCCCTGAAGGACGGAAAATACAGCTCACCGTCTTCGTTCCTGGCACAGAGGATCTTGTTTCCTTCAAAACAGAATACCGTATCCTCCGGAACGGGAACGGTCTCTTCCCTTTTCCGGAACTGGTTATACATTATCTTCGGGGCAATATCCTGGATCATTCTCTTCCTCTTTCTGGTCTTTTACAGTACAGGCCCCTGCCGGGGGCTCATTTACAAAGCCGTATCATGGCCGCGGTCCAGTACGAACCTTTCGATCGCAAGGGCGGCGCCGTCTTCCTCATTGCTCTTTGTTACAAAGCGGGCGGCTGCCCGGACGCTCTCTTCCGCATTGGCCATCGCAACGGACAGGCCCGCGTATTTCAGCATCCCGAGATCATTGACATTATCCCCGATCGTCATCATCTCTTCCGGCGGGATACCTAGCTGCCCGCCCAGCCATAACAGTTCCCGTCCTTTCTCCGCAGATGCGCTTACTATTTCGAAATCGTACGCTGCCGTAAGAAAGATGTTCACGCCCTCCGGCTTTCCGACCATTTCCAGGATCCTGTCCCGGTTCTCCACGGAACCCGCCATGATCCAGAAATTCTCGATCCTGCTTCCTTCCCGGCTCTCCCTGCGGATGAATTCCGTAATATCCTTCACGGATCTGCGGCTTTGCAGGATATAGGAATAGTGCGACGTCGGCCGGAAGAATTCCTTCATCTGCAAAAAGGCGTCCTCTTCGCACCAGCCGTACCCGTCCAGAAAGACCGAATAGACCACCTTTTCCCGGACCGGGATCCTGACAAGCTGCAGGACCAGCTCCGGGTCCAGGAAGTTTCCGTGTATCTCCCTGTTCTCAGCCCTGTCCACCGTGACAGCGCCGTTCGACGCTATAATATAGCGAAATTCCGGATGAGCCGTAAACTCTTCCGGAATACCGTGCAAAGGCCTTCCCGTGACAAGGACGACCTCACACCCCTGATGCGCCGCATCCAGCATGGCAGCCATCGTCCTGTCCGTCACGCGTTTGTCATCTGTCAGCACCGTACCGTCCAGATCCAGTCCCAGGAGTCTTACAGGCCTCATTCATTTCCTCCTGTTTCACCGGTTCCGGCCTGCGCACCGGTATCCCCGCAGGGCACCTCCGCGCCGGACTCCTCTTCCTCTTCTTCCATCGCCTTTCTGCAGTCCGCACAAAGGCCGTAGAAAACGGTCCTTTTCGGGTCGATCCTGAAGCCGTGGTGCTCGCTGATATGCTTCTCCAGGGCTTCTATCTCATGGCATTCCATATGGATGAGCTTTCCGCACCGCTCGCATTTGCAGTGATAGCATGAGGGATGGTGGTGATCCTTCTCCCCCACATATTCAAAACAGGCGCTGCTGTTCTCGTCGATCAGGTATTTGACGACCAGGCCTTCCGAGATCATCTGGTCCAGCTGCCGGTAGACCGTCGCCGTTCCCATGGCGGTCCCCCTGTTCCTGAAATACATGCAGACATCCGCCACCGTAAAATGACGGCCTTTTATGCTCTGAAGATATTCCGTAAGCTCTTCCCTCTGTCTGGTCCTGTATTTCACCCGCATCGTCAATTTCCTTCCGGTAAAACATATCATCGGCGTACCGGATCGGCCGCCATTACTATTAATTCAGATAATTGCGGGAAAGTCAACCGCAAAGCCTGTGCCGGATGTTCCCCGCTCCGCCTGTGCAGGGACTGCGCCTGGCCTTTGCCGGCCGGCATCCGCAGGATCCGCTACAGCAGTCCTCCCACAAGGATGCGGATCCCGATCCCGACCAGGATCACACCGCCGAAGACCGCGGACCCCCGTTTCAGCAGAAGACCGAACCGTTTTCCGGCCTCCACGCCGGCAAGACACAGAACAAGCGTAACACCGCCAATGATCAGGGAACAGACAAAGGCCTTTAACAGGCCGTAGTCCGCGATCGTAAAGCCGACGGAAAGCGCATCCATCGAGGTCGCAAGCCCCTGTACGATCAGTTCCCTTGCACCCACGGAAGATACCGTCACCTCATCGCCGGCTTCTGCATCGCTGTCCTTATCCCTCCATGCCTCCAGCAGCATCTTGCCGCCGATCCAGGTAAGAAGGAAAAAGGCGATCCAGGGAATGATCTTCTGGAATCCGGCAAAGGCCTCCGCGATCGTGTGGACGCAGATCCAGCCGATCATCGGCATCAGGAACTGGAACCACGCAAAGGTCCCCGCGATGAAGAAGGCTTTCCTTCCCCGCATGCCGGGCTGCCGCAGCCCGTTGCTCAGGGAAATGGAAAATGCGTCCATGGAAAGGCCTGCTCCCAGAAGTACGCTTTCTATGATAAATCCTGCCATTCAGTCTCTCCTGTATTCTTTAATAATCGAAAAGCAGCACAAGCTTTCCGTCTTCGAACTCCCAGCCGGAAAGACTCCTGCGGCTTACCCTGTCCGGGAGGCGGAGGCGCCTTGTCTCATTCCGGACGGTAAGGATCAGATCCTCTTTATCCTGAATGGCTCCGATCTCTTCCTTTACCGCATAGGGAAGATGAATGATCAGCTTCCTGGTGCCGTTATCATCTTCCATGGAAAAGGCCGCTTCCCTGCAGAAGATCTCTCTGGGATCTTCCTGATCATACAGGATTCCGGCTGCCGCCTCAAGACTTTCCATGCCGCGGATCTCCGCAGGCTGAAGCTCCAGGTAAAAGAGCTTTCTTTCCGGGAAGCTCTCCCGGATCAGCGTAAGGCTCTCCTTCTGCGCTTCCATCCAGCCTTCGAAGTACCCTTTCATGGCTTCCTCCGGATAGATCCTGTTGACGTAAACGGCATCCGTTCCGAAGTCGAATTCATTGATCCAGGTAAAGCTCCGTCTTGCCTCTTCCAGGACGATCCTCTCGGGCGTCGTTACGATCCGCATGCTGCAGATATCCCGGTCCTGCAGGATGAGGCGAAGCTCATTCAGTCTTCCGGCCAGCTTGTCCACCTCCGCCAGGACTTCATCCCGGGGCTTCGGGACACTGGTCGCCCGGGAGACAAGGCCGCCGAAGGCCTTGTTGAAGCTTCTCACGGCAGGCATGAGCCGCTCGCTGATGACAGAGAGGCTCTCCGGATACTTTAACAGGGAAAGGGTCTCCCCCGTCGGTGCGCAGTCCACGATAATCACGTCATAGCCGCCGCCCTGCACCGCATCCAGGATCCGAAGGAGCGAAAAGAGCTCATCAAAGCCCGGGAACAGCAGCACCTCATCCTCGGCAAGTCCTCCGTTGGCCTTTCCGGAGATGATCTCCTTCAGGTAATCCCGGACGTTCCCCCAGGCCCTGCGGCTTTCCGCGGCAGGATCGATCTCCAGGGCATCCAGGTTCTCCGCAATGCGGACGGGATCTTCCCCAAGCTTTCTGTCAAAACAGTCCCCGAGGCTGTGGGCCTGGTCCGTGCTCATGATCAGGGTCCTGGCGCCAAGGCGTGCCGTCCGCACTGCTGTCGCTGCCGAAATGCTGGTCTTCCCGACGCCGCCCTTTCCGGTATAGATCAGGATCCTCATTTCGCATCACCTCCGTTATCGGGAACGGAAAAAGCGGCCACAAGCTCGCCTCCCCGCACTGCCGTTTCCTCCAGGCTGCATCCCTTCAGGGAATAGGGAAGCGGGATCCTCCGGGTATAATTGCGGACATGGATATCCAGGTCAAGGTCATGGAGACGGACCTGCACCTCCTCCGCCGTCATTCCGGGTGCTTTTACATGAAGGGCATAGCCGTCCTTCGTTTTTTCATACCAGTCGCCGCTTTCCGCACAGCGGACCCGGAACAGGTCCTCCTCCCGCATCACGTCGCGGCACAGATGATCGACCGCATCTTCTCCCCGGATCTCCCTGGGATACCAGGGGATCCTGGTCACCGGGACATCGGCAAAGACCTCCTCCAG
Organism: uncultured Lachnospiraceae bacterium; assembly: GCA_946534785.1. Classification (GTDB taxonomy): domain Bacteria; phylum Bacillota; class Clostridia; order Lachnospirales; family Lachnospiraceae; genus CAG-791. The sequence continues at coordinate 5,380 of CAMNCY010000015.1, forward strand.
CTCCTTTAAATATTCCTTCTGGATGCCGCTCCAGCGGTCCATGAAGCTGCTCCCCGTATGCTCTGGCAGGATCCGGTTGATATAGACGCCGTCCACCTGGTAATCATACAGGTTCAGGTACATGGCGCTCCTCTTGGTCTCTTCCACGACCATCTTCTCCGGAATGCAGACAAGCCGCACGCTGGAAACAGTCCGGTCCTTTAAGAGCGCATCAAGCTTCACCAGCTCCGCATGCATTTTCTCCGTCTCGTCCATGGCCTCCCTGTCCGGAAGGGTCACATGGTATTTCTGCTTTGCCACGGGCTTCATGATCCGGACGGCCATTTTTCCGACGGGGAAGAATTTTTCCATGTACCAGGTCAGCATTTCGGCCAGCTTTAACAGGGAAAGGGTCTCTCCGGTCGGTGCGCAGTCCACCAGGATGAGGTCATAGAGACCGCTCTCATACAGACTCTTGATCTTAAGGAGCGAGAAAAGATCCTCAAATCCGGGCAGCATGGTATCCTCCCCGATGCCCCTTGAAGACCCCGTGTCCATAAGCCGGGAAAGCGCCCGGTTGACCGCGGGGAATTCTTCCTTCATCAGGCGGTAGGGATCCAGTTCGAGAATGCTCAGGTTCTCCCGGATCTTTCGGATGCTCCCGCCTGCCTTTGTCTGGAAAATATCACCGAGGTTATGCGCCATATCCGCGCTGACAAGAAGCGTGTTCAGACCATCCGCAGCTCCCCTGACGGCGGATGCTGCCGCAACGCTGGTTTTCCCGACGCCGCCTTTTCCCGTAAATACAATGATGCGTCCCAAAATTCATCTCCATAAAAATACAATAAGCCACATCCGGATTTCTCCGGATGTGACATATTATAAACCTATATTGCGGGCCGGTCATGCCGGCCTTTTTCCGGGCACAGCCTCCGGGAACTCATCCCTGTCTGTACTGTACGCCTACTTCTCCGTGCGGATGATGCCAGTCCTTTACGATCTTTCCGTGGGAAAGGACTCTGCAGGTCCCGCATTCGAGACAGCCCAGATGTGAGAAGCTGAGCTTTCCGTCAATATACTTATAGCACTCTGCAGGACAAGCAAGAAGAAGTTTTCTGATCTCGGCCTCGTCGGTATACTCGAGGTCTACGTCAATATGAGATGTAAGCTCGTCGGTATGGAACAGATCCAGACCTAATTTATCATCGATCGTCATCTTTGCCATTTTAGAACGCCTCCAGTATGGTTGTGATCAGATCAACAAGCTCTCTTGCACTTGTTTTCTCTGCCAGTGAGTTAATGATATCCATGATGACATTGCCGGCCTTGCCTTCCACCGTAAAGAGCTTCGCCGCGATATCATCCGCCATGGCGGGAAGATTCTCGAAGATCTCCCTGCGGGTAAGGATGGTCGGGAATCCCTTGTAGCCATCCAGCTCCTTCATGATGAAGCTGTCCTTCAGGCTCTCTTCATAGGATGCAAGTCCCGCCTTGCTGTAATCATTCAGCTCATGCGCACGAATGACCGCTTCCGCTGCCAGTCTTCCGGATTCGATCGCGAAATCCATGCCGCGGACCGTATAGCCGAGGTTCACGCAGAAACCGGCCGCATCGCCCGTCACAAGGACGCCGTCACCGACCAGCTCGGGGATCATATGGATACCGTCTTCCGGTACGAGATGTCCGGAATACTCAATGACTTCTCCGCCCTCCAGGAAAGGAGCAATGGAAGGATGCGCCTTGAACCTGTCAAGCATCTTGGGAACCGAGACGTCACTGTGGCCGATATCGCAGAGCGTGGCAACGATACCGATGGAGACGGTATCCTTGTTGGTGTACAGGAAGCCGCCGCCAAAGCTGCCCAGTGTGGGATCGCCTGCGGAAAGCCATGCGGTTCCTTCGCCTTCCTTTAAGCCGAATCTCTGGTTGATGACATCTTCACCGAGACGGATCGTTTCCTTGGCGCCTACCGCCACCTCATTCGGCTCGAGTTCCTTCTTCATGCCGATCTGCTGCGCCAGCATGGAGTTTACGCCGTCTGCGAGAATCACGCATTCCGAGTACATTTCTTCGCCGTCGGTCTCAATACCCACGACTCTCCCGTCTTCCACAAGTAACCTGTCGATCAGGATCCCGGGGATGATCTCCGCACCGGCTTCTTCTGCCTTTTCCGCCAGCCACTGATCGAACTTTGCACGAAGAACAGTATAAGATGCATTTCCCGGCTCAGAGCTGAGTTTTTTGGAACCATATCCGATGTCGAGAGAGCCGTCCTCTGTCATCAGGGAGACCTTCTCATGAGTCACCTTTCTTTCGATCGGCGCCTCATCCGCGAAGTTCGGAATGATCTTCTCAAGGCTGTGTCCATAGAGTCGGCCGCCGGTCATATTTTTTGCACCGCAATAGTCGCCGCGCTCTACGACAAGCACCTCAAGACCAGCTCTTGCAAGAACAATTGCTGCTGAAAGACCGGCAAGTCCGCCGCCGGCAATTATGGCATCAAATTTATCCTCGCTCATTTACTTGTACCCTCCTTTTATTGTTAGTTATGTAACATCCGTTATGAATCTGCTTTGCGTCCCGAAACAAGCACGCAGGCGCCGAACATCCGGCATCTGGATGTGACCTGTGTCAGTCCGCAGCTGCGGAACAGTTCTTCCGCTTCCCTCCTGCTCAGGAATTCCTGGGTGGATCTGTACAGCCACATGTATTCCTTATGGAACCGTCTTCCGCCTCCCAGAAGCGGCATGACGAACCGGAAATACAGTCTGTAGAAGGGCCGGACAAGCCGGCTGTCGGGAACGAAAGAATCCAGGCAATAGATCATACCGCCCTTTTCCGTTACTCGTTTCATTTCTCTGATGACTCTGCCGTAATCCGCTGTATTCCGAAGTCCGAAAGAGATCCCGGAACCGGAGAAGCTTTCCTCCTCAAAAGGAAGCTCCATGGCGTCTCCCTGCACGAAGCGGACATTCGGTATGCCGCCCCGGGGGTCTGCCTTCTGCTCATCCAGCCGCCTCCCAGCCGTCCGGAGCATCGCCGGTGAAAAATCAAGTCCCGTCACTGCAAGATCCGGCCTTGCGGCCGCTGTCTTCAGCGCGATGTCGCCGCTTCCGCAGCAGACATCCAGGAATTTTCCGTCTTTCGGAACATCCTTCCCGATCCTTCGGATCAGCATATCCTTCCAGCTCTTCTGAAAGCCCAGACTGATGCGGTCGTTCGCCCTGTCATAGCTGTCCGAGATATTTTCGAATACGGCAAGTACCCGTTCCTGTTTCTTTGTATCCGCCATGATCTCACAGCCTTTGCAGAACCAGTCCTGCGGCAAAAGCCAGGATATAGGCACCGTTCAGAAGGATATTGCATTTCAGGATGCCCTTCATCTGCGCTATCCGCCCTTCCGGCAAAAGTTCCATCCTCATCTGGGGAAGCGCCGCAAACCATGCGCCTGCTCCCGTAAGGACCGTTCCCACAAGTCCCGCAGGGCCCGCCGCCGTAAGGGGCAGCACCGCTGCAAGGGTGACCCATGAAATGATCAGGGTCCTGTAGATCTCCAGCGTTTTATTCCTTCCGAGCATGACCGGAAGGGTTTTCCGGCCGGCCCGGATATCCTTTTCGATATCGCAGCCGTTATTGCTCATCGTGATCAGCGCTATCCCGATCACAAGAGGCAGCGAATACGGTATGATCCCGGCGTGGAACCTCCCGTCGCCGCAGGCCGCGATCCCGAGGGGGATAAGGCCTCCCATCACGCAGCCGGAAACGATCTCTCCGACCGGCAGATAGGATATGGGCATCGGACCTCCCGAATAAAGCACGATGACAAGTACGCCGATGATCCCGAGAACAATGGGGACAGGTCCTTTTCCGACCAGTGCGATAATGCCTGCCAGGGCACCCGCCGCCATATATCCCAGACCCAGGTACAGTGCATGTTTCGGATCGATCCCGCCGTATACGATCGCGGCGTCGCTCACCTCCACATTGTCCTCTTCGCTGTCTGCTCCTTTCACGAAATCAAAGTAGTCATTCAGCGTGTTGACCGAGCTCTGCAGCAGCACACAGGCCGCCACCGTAAGCACCGCCCGCGGTATGGTCAGCGGGATCCCCTGCTGCATGCAGTAAAAGACCGAAAACAGTGCCGGGCAAAGAGAAGCTGCCCAGGTATGCGGCGCCGCCAGCTGCAAGGCCAGTCCCGGCGTCAGTTTGTTGTATTGCTTATCCGACAGTGTCAATTTTCACTAAGATCCTTCTGATAGTATCTGTTTTTTTCTCCGGCAGCAGAGCCTCGCATTTATCCAGAAGTGCCCCTGCAAGCGCCGCATACCGGTGGATCTCACCGATGGTCGCGGCAACGCCTCCGAACCGTTTTACTTCCGATTCCATTCCGGCAAGTTCCTCCCTGCCGGGCCTTCTTTGCGCGTTCTCCTCCAGGAACGGCATAAGCGCGTTCCTGCCTTCCTCCGACCTCATGGCCATCAGAAGCGGCATGGTATAGATGCCGTCCAGGAAATCCTTATGCGTTTCCTTTCCTTCCAGCTGCTGTGTCGATGTAAAGTCGAGCAGGTCGTCCCGAAGCTGGAACATGATGCCCAGGTATTCTCCGAACACTCCCGCCGTCTTTACGATCTCCTCCCCGCACCCTGCTTCCAGGGCGCCGAGCCTGCAGGCCGCATCGAAAAGTGAAGCCGTCTTTCCTTTTATGCAGGAGATATACCGTTCGACAGTCACGTCCTTCCGGAACCTGTTGACCGCCTGTCCGATCTCCCCTATGCACATCTTCTCGACCGTCTCCGAGAGGATCATTGCTTCTTCTGCCAGCTGTTCCTTTGCTTCCCAGTAGTTGACGCGCGATATGAGAAAATCGCCCGCGTACACGGCGGCATCCTTCCCGTACCTTCTCTGGATCGAAGGCAGGCCCCTTCTTGTCGGGGCTTCGTCTATGATGTCATCATGTACCAGTGACGCCATATGCGTCAGCTCCACCATTGCCGCCAGCAGGCAGAGCTTCTCGGACCTTTCCGAAAAGCAAGGTCCGAGAGAACCCCACTGAAGCAGCAGTCTGGGACGCAGCATTTTACCGGATGAACCGAGAACATCATCCAGCACGGCCCCTGTCGCGGTACCTTTGAAAGGATTTTCGGCGATCTTTAGCATATACTGCCGGACCCGCTCCAGCTCCTTATCTCCAGGCACCTGACAGGTGTTTGCCCGTTCTGTCATATTGTTATCTCCAGTCCATTAGTTATTTGCGGTTTGACCCGCTTATAATGCGAGGATCAGATAAGTCCTCTCTTTTCCGCCAGGATCGTTGCGGTATGCTTCACCTTGATGTTCTCCACACCGTGGGCATCCAGGCCGCCCTGGATCTGCATAAGGCATCCGGGGCAGTCCACCGCGACGACATCCGCGCTGGTGTTCATGATATTGCCGATCTTCTTCTCCAGGATCGGAGCCGAGATCTCGGGATACAGGACGCTGTAGGAGCCGCCGAAGCCGCAGCAGTTGTCGTGGTCTTCCATCTCGACGAATTCCACGCCCTTGGTGTGTTTGAGAAGTTCGCGCTGCTCGTTCGTAACGTGAAGGCTTCTGCACAGGTGGCAGGAATCATGATAGGTGACCGTGACATCCTTGCCGTCGCCTTCGTCCGCGCAGCCGCCGAGATCGTAGAACAGCTTGCAGAAGTCAAAGGACTTCTCGGCAAGTGTTACGGCTCTCTCGTGCATCGGCGTGCCTTCCTCGAAGAACTTCGGATACTGGCGCAGCTGGTGCGTGCAGGACGGGCAGGCGGATACGATGTAGTCGTATTTCTCCGCGTTCATTGCCTCGATGTTGATCTCCGCTTCCTTCCTTGCGTTCTCGACATCGCCCATGTTGCTGGCGGGGCATCCGCAGCAGGCCTGTCCCATGGGCATATCAACAAGATATCCGATGGAATTGAGGTCAAGGATGACGTCTCTAGCAATGTCCGTATATACGAAGTCAAGCAGGCATCCCGTAAAGATCGCGATCGTGCCCTTCGGATTCGGAACGTTCTGCCGGATCGTCGGGAAAATATCCCGGAACGGTACCTGCGCAACGTTGGGCAGGCTTCTTCCCTCCGTAAGGCCGGACAGGAACATCGGCAGGTGACGGATGAAAGGCTGTCCCTTTGCGAAAGGCTCCTGGGCGACTGCTGCGATACGGAGGAGCGAATGGAACAGCTTTCTGTCCGTGACCGCATCGAGGGCGAATTTCTTGACCGCGTTCGGGTGATTCTCCATATCCTTCTCACGGATCTTCATGATCATCTCGGGGATCTGCAGACCGCCGCCGCAGACTTCCTTACATCTGCCGCACTGCAGGCAGATGCCCTGGATCTCGTCGGCCCTTTCCGGGGATACCAGGAAGTGTGTAAGGAGCGTTCCGATACCGCCGGTGTAGACCTTGGAACCGAAAACGTGGCCGCCGACAAGGGCGAATGCAGGACATACGTCCAGGCAGGCGCCGCAGCGGATGCAGTCGAAGATCTGCCTGAATTCAGGCTCTGCCAGGATCTGGCGGCGTCCGGGATCATCCAGGATGACCGCATAGAATTCCTTCTTCTCCTTGGTGTCTGCTTCCTTGTCCGTTACGACTTCCGTCGCGCCCGTGTACATGGAGATGTAAGCCGTGATCCTCTGGGCAGTCCCGTTACGGGGAAGGGCCTTGAAGATGTGGCGCGCATCGGAGAAGGACTTGACCAGTTTCTCGATACCGAAGATATACAGATGGATCTTCGGAAGCGTGCCGACCATACGGCCGTTGCCTTCGTTTGTCATGGTGAATACGGTACCGGTCTCCGCAACGGCCACATTGGCGCCGGAAACACCCATATCCGCCTTGATGAACCGCTCTCTCATGACCTTTCTGGCCGTCTTGACCTCTTCGGCGATGATGGGTTCATTCTTTTCCTTTGTATAGTCTGTAAAGAGATCCGCGACCTCTTCCTTATTCAGGTGAAGTGCCGGCATGACCATGTGCACGGGCGTATTGCCTTCCAGGGCGATAATGAATTCGCCAAGGTCGGTCTCCTGCACCAGGACGCCGTCTTCCGTAAGCGTTTTATTGAAATGAAGCTCTTCGGACGCCATGGATTTGGATTTGACAATGCTCTTGACACCCTTCTCCTTAACGACCTGGCGGATATACTCCATGGCCTCTTCCGTGCTCTTGGCAACGAAGACATGGCCGCCTCTCTTCTCGCAGTTCTCCACGAACTGGGGAAGGAGCTCGTCTACATGATCGGCCGCATAGCTCTTTACGGTCTTGATCTGTTCACGGACCGCTTCGAAATCCACTCCCTTATAGGAATTCTCACGTCTCGCGGGATACGTCTTACAGAAGGTTCCGAGTGTTCTGGCAAGAGTGGTGTTATCCAATGCGGACCGAATTTCTTGTTTTAATTCTTCACTTGACATTGTTGTATCTCCTCCTCTTATCACTCATCATCCACAACTACAGCCGCAAGCCTGAGCGGGCCATGTACGCCGACGGTGCTGACGCACTCGATGTCCGCGGTACGGCTCGGACCTGAAATGAATCCGACAAAACCGGGAATCTCGGGAAGTGCGGAAAGAAGATCGAACATATCATCATATTCGGGAACGATCGTCGAGCCCTTTACGATGCCGATGTAATACTCGGACATTGTGGCAACGATCCTCTCGTCAATCACATCTCTGCCCTGTACCAGAGTGCCCAGGTCCGCTATTCCGTACTGGTTTTCTGATACGCCCCCCTTGACCGTCTCAGCGTTCAAACGGATGTGATCGGTGCATACCCTGATCCCGGCTGACTCAAGTGCTTCGATGACGCCCCCCTCCTTCATGAGAGGTGTTTCTACCACACATGCATCGGGAATGCCGGCTTCCGTAAAGATTCCGGCCACTGCCTTTCCAAGATCTGCCTTGGATGCACGCACACAGGTTCCGTTCACGCTTTCCAGATTCGTTTTGAATCTTTCATACAACTCATCAGTGATCTTATTCATTGTTACGCCCCTTTCTGACGAATAGTTATAGCGCTACTTCATATAGTATTGTAGTATCAGCTCCCTGTGTTAGCCAATGCTAACTGTCGGTTTTATTGGTAATATTAGACTAATATCGCGTTATCTATAAGTATAAAATTGTCAATTTCTTAACAAAAAGAAGATTTTGGATTCCTGCCCCTTTGTGCACAATATTGCAAATCGGGACCGTCCATACTATCATGGAACAAGGCGTATCAACAGAAAAAATGCCGGCCGGAAGGCGGCAGCATGTGAGAAAAGAAAAGAGGAAAAATATGGATCTGCAGCATCTCGACCCCAATCCGGAAGGCTCCAGCGAAGGGACCACAAGCGTACTGCGCGAAGCAATGGAATCGCAGAAAACAAAGATCAGGCTCAAAGGAGACATGGGGCTCGACGACTCCGACCCGGATCTTGTCATGATCTGGAGCAGAGCCGTCACGCCGGCCAATGAAGACTGCCTGGTATGCTGGAAGGTCACCGACCGGCAGGCATCTGAAATGAAGGATATGGTCGCCCAGTGGGACCAGTTCGTCGTACTCGACAGCTACGGAAAGCCCATGGGCACCGCGAGGGATTATTTCCTGATCAAATGACAGTTCGCATCATGCCTTTTCCAGAAGGCAGATGACTTCCGTATTGGCGGTCCGGGGGAACTGATCCACGATGCAGCTCCGGACCGGCCGGTACCCGCCTTCCGCAAAAAGCGGCAGGTCCCTGGCAAGGCTCGATGCCTTACAGGAAATATACAGGATGTATTCGACGCCGAAAGCCAGGATCTTCGGCATGGCCTTCGGATGGATCCCGTCCCTGGGAGGATCCAGGATGATCAGGTCCGGCTTCTCTTCGATGGTGTCGATCACCTTTAAAACGTCTCCGCAAAGGAAGGAACAGTTTCCGATCCCGTTGCGGACCGCATTTTCCCGGGCTGCTTCTACCGCTTCTTCCACGATCTCGACCCCCACGACCTTTGACGCATACGGCGCCGTCAGCTGGGAGATCGTACCGGTCCCGCAGTAAAGGTCAAAGACCACCGGGTCTTTGGCAAGTCCCGTCCGCTCCTTCAGTTTCTCTCCGGCCGCGCGGATATATCGTCCTGCTGTTTCATACAGGACCTCCGCCCCGTAGCTGTTGGTCTGGAAGAAGGAAAAGGGCGTCACGATAAAATCAAGTCCCAGGAGTTTCTCCTTGAAAGCCCCCTCTCCCCACAGGATATCCGTTCCCTGATCCTCCACGATATCCGCGGCGGAATCATTGCGGGTATGCAGGATCCCTTTGAGCACGCCGTCCATGGAGGCCGAAAGCAGAAGGTCTTTGTAGGCGCAAAGAAGCTCCTCTTCCGAAAACGCTTCGGAAAATGATTCCGTCTGCGTTGTTGTGACCAGGTCGACGAGGATCTCGCCGGTATGGGATGCTTTCCGGACCAGGAGGTGCCGGAGGTACCCTTCCTTCCGCATTCTGTGGTAGAAGGGAATATTCCTTTCCCGGAAGAAATCCGCACTCAGCCGCACGATCTTCCGGTAATCCGCATCGATCAGTTCGCATTCCCCCGCATCCGTCAGGTCATAAAAGCTTCCCCGCCTGTGCATGCCAAGGGTCAGGGGACCGTCCTTATACGCATTGCCGAAGGTAAATTCCATCTTGTTGCGGTACTGTTCATGGACGGGACTGGGAAGGATCCCCTCAAGGCAGCGCTCTGCAGCGGGATCCGCCTCCGCAAGAAGCTCCCGTATCTGCTGCTCCTTGATCTTCAGCTCTTCCTCATAGGGAAAGCAAAGATAAAGACAGCCTCCGCAGCTGCCATACTGAGGGCAGCGCACCCTTCGTTCATTCTCCGCATGCTCTTCCACCTCCAGAAGGGAGGCCTCGCACCGCCCCTGCCGTTTTTTGGTGACCCTTGCGCTGACCACCTGTCCCGGCAGGGCATTCTTTACCACAATGCGCATATCCTCCGCATGCAGGATCCCCTTGTTCGGGAACCGCATGGTCTTAATCTTTCCTGTAATGATGTCACCTTTTTTCAAGCTGTTTCTCCCATCCGATCTTCCGTAAAAAAGCATGCCGACAGTAACGGGACCGCAGGTCCCGCACTGCCGGCATGATCATGAACGTTTTTAAGCGGAAATCCCCGTATCAGGCTTCTTCGTCCTCAGGACTGTCTTCCTCGTCCTCTTTATCCTCTTCATATTCGTCGTCGTAGACGTCATCGTCATAATCGTCGAAATAATCGGGTTTCATAAAGCGGTAGAGGAGCACGGCCACAGCAGCTATGAGGGCGATCACACCGATCACGGCAAGCACGGCGATCACAAGGCCCGCCGTATCCCCTGCCTTTGTCCTGACTTCCTTCTTCACCTTATCGACAGCCGTATTAACTATGCTCATAGGAACGACCTCCTGTCTTTCATGATCCGATACTGTTCCCGGACTGTGCCTGTACAGGTCTAATACTACCACCCATGCGGATGCTTTTCAATCAATGCTCCGTCTTCAATGCTCGGTCTTGCGGAGCTTTGCAAATGCCGCATACATCTGTTTTACGCCGAAATCGTCAAAATCCACCTTGACCTTGAAGTCCTTGGGGCCGGGTTCAATGGAAAGCACGGTCCCCGTGCCGAACTTGACATGCATGACTCTGTCGCCTTCGATGTAATCGGGCTTTGAGGGCGCCGGCATTCCTTTGGAAAGGGCGGAAAGGCCGGTCCTTGCGATTGCGGGCTTTTTGCTCTCCGGCGTATGGGCCGGGACATATTTTGCCTTCGGCCGGGTGTCCCGCTTCTGCGGGGTCCTTCCGTAATTGCCGCCATAGGCCTTGTCCGGATCATATCCTCCGCGCCAGTAGTTGGAACGGGGCGGCCGTTTTTCCTCAAAGAGATCCTCGTCCTCATCGGGAAGACTCCGGGAGATATACCGCAGCGGCTGTTCGTCCAGAAGCGCTCCCGGGATCTCCGAAACAAAGCGGCTGAGCGGATTGAACTGCATCTCGCCCCGCTGCATCCTCGCCCGGGCGGCGGTCAGGGTAAGCTCCTCCCTGGCCCTCGTGATCCCGACATAGGCAAGTCTTCTTTCCTCTTCGATGGCGTCCGGATCCTCCGAATTCAGCGACATGTAGCCGGGGAAGATGTTTTCCTCCATGCCGGCCAGGTATACATACGGAAATTCCAGGCCCTTCGCGCTGTGCAGCGTCATCAGGAGCACGCGGTCGGCATTATCTTCCAGGCTGTCGATATCCGCGACCAGGGCAACATCTTCCAGGAAACCGGTCAAAACGGAAGAAGCGCTCTCCATCTCCAGCTCCCGCTCTTCCTCATAGGCGGCCGCCTTGGAGATCAGTTCTCCGATATTGTCGATCCTGTCATCCGCGGTCTCTTCATCGTTTTCCCGCAGGTATTCCTCGTAATCGGTATCGGAAATGACCTTCTGGATCAATTCTTTCAGCGTGTGGGTCCCGGCAAAGGCGCGGAAAGCGCGGATCAGCTCCGCGAACTCATCGAGCCGCCCTTTTGCCTTTCCGAGGGAAGGGATCTCTCCCGCCCGTTCGATCGCTTCGAAAAAGCCGAGGCCGTTTGCCTGGGCATGGTCCTGAATCCGCAGGATCGATGTCTGTCCGATCCCTCTTTTCGGGACGTTGATGATCCTCTGTACGCTGATATCATCCTTCCCGTTGGCGATGGTCCTCAGATAGCTCAGGATGTCCCGCACTTCCATACGGGCGTAGAAATTCGTTCCGCCCACGATATTATAGGGGATGGACTTCCGGACAAAATATTCCTCCAGAAGTCTTGACTGGGCGTTCGTCCGGTACAGCACGGCGAAATCCCCGTACTGCAGGCGGTGGTCCTGCTGCATCCGTTTATCGATATCCTCCGCAATGAAGGAGGCTTCATCGTAGCCGGTCTCGAACTGGCGAAGATGAATAAGGTTCCCTCCGCCCTTGTCCGTCCAGAGCTTTTTCTCTTTCCTGCGGGTATTATGCCGGATCACGCCGTTGGCGGCATCCAGGATGTTCTGTGTGGAACGGTAATTCTGTTCCAGACGGATGACCGCCGCATCCGGCCATGTTTTTTCAAAATCCAGGATATTCCGGATATTGGCGCCCCTGAATTTATAGATCGACTGGTCGTCGTCCCCCACGACGCAGAGATTCCGGTGCATCCCGGCAAGGAGACGGATGATCTCGAACTGCGCCGTATTGGTATCCTGGTATTCATCGACCATGATGTACCGGAAGCGTTCCTGATACCCGGCCAGGATCTCCTCATGGGTCGTGAAAAGTTCCACCGTCTTCATGAGAAGGTCGTCAAAGTCAAAGGCGTTGTTCTCATGGAGCTGCTTCTGGTATTCCTCGTAGGCTTCGCCGATCCGTCGTTCCACGAAGTCGCCGGCATGCCTTTCCTGATAGACAAGGGGCGTCATCAGCTCGTCCTTTGCCGCGGAAATGGCGGAAAGGATCGTCCGCTCCCGGAGCTGTTTCGTATCGATCCCGAGTTTTGCGCAGACGCGCTTCATGAGCGCTTTCTGGTCATCGGTATCATAAATGGTAAAACCGCTCTCGTAGCCGACCGCTTCGATATGCCTGCGCAGGATGCGCACGCACATGGAATGGAAGGTGGAGATCCATACGCTTTCCGAACCGAAGCCGCAGATATTGTCCACCCTCTCCCGCATCTCCCCGGCCGCCTTGTTGGTGAAGGTGATGGCCAGGATGTTCCAGGGATTCACGCCGCATTCTTCCATCAGGTAACACACCCGGTGGGTTATGACTCTTGTTTTGCCGGAACCTGCCCCTGCCAGGATAAGAAGCGGTCCTTCCGTATGGAAGACCGCCTTTTTCTGTTCTTGGTTAAGACTGTCGTATATACTCATTTAACGCTGTTTCTTCCTGTTCTTCCTGTCTTTCCCGGTGCGTCTGCCGCTGCTTTCTTCGTCCTCGTCGATCAGGCGCTCGATCAGGAGCTTTCTTAAGTAGATCTCGGCACTCAGCCTGCAGATGAGGTTGAAACGCCGAAGCCTCTGCCCCTCGTCCGGATCCGCGTCCGTAAAGCTGTCTTCCACGGCCATGACCTGCCGTTTCGTATCTTCCGCCACCTCATGAAGGAGGCCGTCCAGTCCGCCGTAGATCACGTCATAAATGTCCTTCAGGGAATACCGGTAAGGCGCAGTGCCTTCCTCATCCCCTTCCGCCGCCGTATGGTGATCCTTCACCGGCTCCAGGATACTGGCGATATCGCCGATCGACAGAAAGCTCTTGAAATAAAAGATCATCAGAAGAAGGATCATATGATCCATGCCGTACTTTTTCCGGACCGGCGGGATCAGCACATTGTTCTTCGTATAATTGTTGATCATCGTCTTGGTGAGGAGCTTGTCCATTTCCGGATCCCTGGCGCCGTGCCGCAGGTGCCGGTCCATGAAGGAAATGACCTGGTCCATATACAGCTCGATATTCGGGATCTCATCGGAGCTGATATACCCAAAGCTTTCTATGATCTCATCGAACTTTTTCAGGATTCTTTCCAGTTCCGCATCCATCTTCATCACCTGTCAAACGATTTCTTGACTCTGCCGGCCTGTCTGTGAAGATCCCGGGCGTTCTCGAGGGTCGTGTCCGTGATGTCCGCCGTGCCGAGGAGCCTTGCGAGTTCCCGCACGCTCTCTTCCTCTTTTAGCCTTTGGATGTGTGTTACCGTCCGCCCCTCCCTGACGGATTTCATGATCCCGAAGTGGGAATCCGCCATCGCCGCGATCTGGGGAAGATGCGTGATGCACAGGATCTGGTGATCCCGGGAAAGCATCCCCATCTTTTCCGCGACCTTCCAGGCGGTCTGTCCGCTGATGCCGCTGTCGATCTCATCAAAAATAAAGGAATGGATATCGTCCTTTCCGGCAAAGACCGTCTTCAGTCCCAGCATGATCCTGGAAAGCTCGCCTCCGCTGGCGATCTCATCCAGGGGGCGCCTCTCTTCTCCTGGATTCACGGAGATCATGAGCGTTACGGCATCATACCCGTTCCTCCCGATATGCTCCGGGGAGGATACCAGGTCCGCCGCAAGATCCGCCTGCTGGAAGTTGAGATCAAGAAGCGCCCCGGAGAGCTTTCCGAGAAGATCGTCCGCCGCTTCTTTCCGGATACCGGACAGTCGTTCACAAAGAGAAAGAAGGTCCGCATGGGTCTTGTCCAGCTGCTTTTTCAGCTTCGCTCTGGTGGTCTCATAATCAAGAAGGGCATCCAGCCTTTCCTGCTTTTTTGCCTTTTCCTTTTCGATATCCGCGATGCTGCGGCCGTATTTTTCCTTCAGGCGGTTGATCAGGTTGAGCCTTCCTTCGATCTCCTCAAGACGGGCGGGATCAAACGCCAGCTCTTCCATGTAATCGGAGAGCGTCCTGCCGAAGTCCGAAAGCAGGGCATCGATATCGGAAAGCTGTGCCGTGACCTCATCCAGTTTCTCATCAAGACCGCCGACCTGCAGAAGTCCCCGAAGAGCCCTGTCCACCATGGACGCAGCCGATGACTCTCCGTCTGCGAGGGAATAAGCGCCGCCTGCCGCTTCGCTGATCCTCCGGAAGTTGGAGAGTTTCCGGTATTCCTTCTCCAGTTCTTCGTCCTCTCCCGCTTTCAGGGAGGCTTCTTCGATCTCCCGGATCTCATAGGAAAGAAGATCGGTCTCCCGGGCCCTTTCCGCCGCGTTCAGGCCGCCGTTCTCCCATTCGTCCCGCAGTTTCACATAACGGTCGTACACTTCCTCCAGCTTCTGCTTCACCTCATCCGCCGGCGTGCCCGCATACTCGTCGATCAGGGAAAGCTGCGCTTCCCGTTTCAGGAGCGCATGGTTGTCCCTCTGGCCGTACACATCGATGAGGCACGAAGCCGCTTCCCGCAGCTGCTTTGTCGTTACGCTCTCACCGCCTGCCTGGCAGACGCTCCTGCCGGGATAGATCTTCCGCTTGATGAGGATCGAGCCATCGTCCTCCAGGGGAAGATCCATTTCTTTCAGCTTTTCGGTCTGCTGCTGTGTGTCCGGGCGGAACACGAGCTCCACCAGCGCATATTCCGCGCCGGTCCGGATCAGGCTCTTGTCGGCCTTGGCCCCCAGGGCCAGGTTTACGGAGCCGATGATCACCGATTTTCCGGCGCCGGTCTCTCCGGTCATAATATTGAGGCCGTCTGTAAAGACGACCTCTTCTTCTTCGATCAGAGCCAGGTTTTTCACATGTAAACTAAGAAGCATAGACCTCCTTTGCGGTCATTACCTGTTCAGCATCTCTTTTATTCTGTCCATAAGATTTTCGGCATCTTCGGTGCTCCGGACAGCCGCCATGATCGTATCGTCACCCGCAATGCACCCTACGATCTCGCGGAATTTCATGGAATCAAGAGCTGCCGCAACCGCCATTGCCATCCCGGGGACGGTCTTGATCACCAGAATATTCTGGGCCTGTTCCAGGGAAATGACGCCGTCGCGCATGACCCTGATAAAGCGTCCTTCCATCTCTGCACTGTCCTGGTCTTCCAGAAGCGCCGTATATTTCTGGCGTCCGTCTGCCGTCCTGCTCTTCTGGAGCCTTAGCTCCCTGATATCCCGGGAAACGGTCGCCTGTGTCACTTCATATCCTGCTGCCCTCAGGGCACCTGCCAATTCCTCCTGTGTTTCGATGTTTTTCTCCTGGATGATCTCAAGGATCTTGACCAGTCTTTTCTTTTTCGTTTGCATAATTCTCCCGTCTTAAAAACACTACCCCTGCATTTTAACGTGAAGTAACTCAAGGAAACTTCTTTTATTCAGCTTTATCAGCCGTGTTACTATATCTGCCTGCCGTATGGCCAGCTCGTCACCCGTATGAAGGATGACGTCGTCGCTTCCGTCGAAATCCGCCTCGGCTTCCAGCATTGGCTCGCTGCTGGTCTTGCCGATCCGGACACAGATCTCGTCGCTGGCCGACAGGATAACAGATCTTGATGTGAGTGTGAAAGGACAGATCGGTGTGATCAGGATCATGCGCGCACTGGGCTCCACGATCGGTCCTCCCGCAGACAGATTGTACGCCGTCGACCCCGTCGGCGTCGCAAGAATGATTCCGTCTGCATTAAAGGAATTCAGGTACATGCCGTTTACATAGATATCATAATTCAGTATCCGGGGCGATCCCGTCCTGGCAAGAACGACATCATTCAGCGCATAGCGCTTCTCTTTCCTGCCGCGGACCTGTCCCTCCAGCATCATCCTGTCTTCAATTTCATATTCGCCGGAAAAAAGCCGGTCAAGCGCTTTCTTCCAGTCCTTTCTCTCTGTTTCGGCCAGGTATCCCAGCGTCCCCAGATTGATGCCGAGGATCGGCGTGCCGTACTCCCGCGAATCCGCAGCCGCCTGCAGCACCGTACCGTCTCCGCCCAGTACGATGATACACTCCGTATCCTCTCCGATCCTGTCTGTCAGGATCTTTCCGTTTTCCTCAATATACGCCCTGACTTCCTTTGTAAGCGAAAAATCCGGATCTTTGCTCCTGTTCGTAACGATGAAAAATCTTTCCATATCTTACTCCGCAAAAGCTCTGTGGGAAGCCTCCGTCACACGGGCGATGACCTCCGGTCCGGGGATCTCTCCCCCTTCCTCTCTTACCAGATACATCAGATATTCGATATTGCCTTCCGGTCCCCGGATCGGGGAAAAATCCAGTCCCCTGATGGTGAATCCGTTCTCTGCGGCATACCCGGCGGCCATTCCCAGGACCTCCCTGTGTACGGCAGGGTCACGGACGACCCCCTTTTTCCCGACCTTGTCCCGGCCGGCTTCGAACTGCGGCTTGACGAGGCACACCATTTCACTTCCCGGCGGAAGGATCCCGGCTGCCGCGGGAAGGATCCTGCTTAAGGAGATGAAGGAAACATCGCAGGATGCAAAATCCGGGATCTTTCCCTCTTCCAGGTCTTCCGGCTTAAGATACCGGAAGTTCGTCTTCTCCATGCAGCATACCCGCTCATCGTTCCTAAGTTTCCAGTCCAGCTGGCCGTACCCCACGTCGATCGCGTAGACATACGCCGCACCGTTTTGCAGCATGCAGTCCGTAAAGCCGCCGGTCGATGCCCCGATATCCATACAGATCCTTCCGGTAAGGTCCACCGGAAAGACCTGCAGGGCCTTTTCCAGCTTCAGCCCGCCGCGGGATACGTAGCGGAGCGTTTCTCCCCTTACCTCGATCCGGACCTTTTCCGGGTCAAAACCGGTCCCGGGTTTGTCTTCCTTCTGTCCGTTCACATATACGATGCCGGACATCAGCATGATCTTTGCCTTCTCCCGGGAGGGTGCATAACCGCCCTCCACCAGGAGCACATCCAGTCTTTTCTTCATAAGGTATCCGCCGCTCCTTCCGCCTTCAGGGCGGCCATGATCCTGCGGACACAGGAATCGCTGTCGATTCCCAGCTCCCTTTTCAGTATATCACCGCTTCCGTGCTCCACGAACCTGTCCGGGATCGCGATCTTCAGAACGCGCATGCCCGGCATGTTCTCGCACACCCAGGCTTCCACATGCTCGCCGAAGCCTCCGCTTTCCACGTTTTCTTCCAGCGTGACAAGAAGCTTTCTGCCCGGCAGAAGCTTCTCCAGCATCTCCATGTCAAAGGGCTTGATGAAACGGGCGTTCACGAGCGCGGCATCGATTCCCTGCTCCTGTAACTGCTCCCTTGCCTGGGCGGCCGTTTCGACCATGGAACCCGCGGCGAAAAGCACGATATCGCGCCCCTCGTAAAGGAGCTCTGCCTTTCCGTACCGGACCGGCTCCCGTTTGTCCTCCATGCCGTCGTAGGCAGCCCCTCTGGGATACCGGATACTGATGGGATGCCCGAACTGCAGGGCGAATTTCAGAAGATCCGATGTCTCCCATTTGTTCTTCGGCGCCGTCACCGTCATGTTCGGGATCGTCGACATATAGGAAAGGTCCAGGATCCCCTGGTGGGTCTCGCCGTCCGCTCCCACAAGGCCCGCCCGGTCGATGGCAAAGACTACGGGGAGGTCCTGCATGCAGACGTCATGGACGATCTCGTCGTACGCCCTCTGCAGGAAGGTGGAATAGACCGCAACGACCG
>CAMNCY010000016.1 GCA_946534785.1 uncultured Lachnospiraceae bacterium
TGTTCGATATAGCCGGCATTTACCAGGGTCGTAAGAAAGCGGAGAGCCGTGCTCTCCTGCTGAATGGGGTCACGGCAATGGTGCCGCAGTGGCATTATTTTACCAAATCTCCGGCGCAAAATGAATATACCGTCATGTGTCATTCTGTTATTTCGTCAGCCGTTCTGCCCGGGCCAGGGCCGGGGGACAAGGAAACCGCCTTCTGTATCGACGGCAATGCAGTAAACGGCGCAGTTGCCGATATACCGGGACCACCAGCTGCCTTGCGAATCGGGTGTTGTGTATTCCAGGGCACCCTTCATGGCAATGGCATGCGTGGAGAGAAGAAGGTCCGAAGAAGCCGCTTCTTCCCGGATCTCCTCCAGGAATTCTCCGAGCCTTGCCGTGACTTCGGAGAGGGGCTCCATCCCCTCCGGCGCGGGGTTATGGACAAAATCCCGGAAGAAGGTCATGACCTCCGGAAGGGGATGCGTAAGATCCATTCCTTCATACGGTCCATAGTCCATTTCGATCAGCCGCTCCTCAACGGACCGGGGACTGTCCGGGGCAATGATCTCCGCGGTCTGCACGGCCCGTATAAGGGGGCTTGTGTAGACCCTGTCGAAATGAATGCCGCCCGCCGCAAGCAGTGATGCAGCCTCCTGTGCCTGCTGTTCTCCCGCCTCATTCAGGGGAAAGTCGCTTCGCCCCTGCAGTACATTGGCTTTATTCTTTTCCGTCTGTCCGTGGCGAATGAGGTAGATCATACGGATGTCCTCCATTTGGATATGCCGAAATGTTATCTGTGCATAAATATGAGCGGTAAATACGGCATTTTCAGCCGGAAAAGCGGCATGATCCGCCGTCAATCTGCCGAAAGAAACCTTCACTGTCTGGTAAAGGATATACCATTTCCATAAAATCTTCTGTCGGAAACAACATGCCGCCATATTTCGCTCACATGGGTCTATATAACATAATTATATGCCGTATTAGAATGAATTTGAAATTAAGTCCGTGCAATAGAGGCCGGACGGAAATGATTCAAACAATACAGGAGGAATAAGAATGAAAAAAATCGTTGCTACCCTGCTTGCAATGACGATGCTTCTTGGTCTGACAGCCTGCGGCGGCTCACAGGGATCCGGAAGCACCGGATCAGCCGGCACAGGGTCCGGAGCGTCATCCGGCTCATCATCCGGTACCCTTACGGTGAACATCTGGGATTCCAATCAGCAGGCAGGCCTTCAGCAGATCGCGGACGAGTGGTCCAAGACGTCCGGCGTGACGGCGAAGATTGAAGTAGTGGACTGGGACAACTACTGGACACTTCTGGAAGCCGGCGCTTCCGGCGGAACCATGCCTGATGTGTTCTGGACCCATTCCAACACCGTTCAGCTTTACATGGACAATGACGTTCTTCTGAAGCTGAATGACTATATTGATAAAGACGACGCCATTGATCTCGACAATTATTATGAAGGCATCGTAAAGCTCTATACCCGTGCCGACGGAAATGTCTATGCGCTTCCCAAGGATCATGATACCATCGCGCTCCTTTATAATAAGGCGATCTTTGACAAGTACGGCGTTGAGTATCCCACGGCCGACTGGACCTGGGAAGACATGTATGAAGCCGCAAAGGCCATTACGGAAAGCTCCAACGGCGAAGTATACGGCATGGCGATGAACGTTTCCAACAACCAGGACAGCTGGTACAACATCGTCTATGATTACGGTGCATGCATCATCAACGACACACACGACGGAACGACCATCGGTTCCGCAGAAGGCAAGGCTGCCATGGAAATGGCACGTAAGCTGCTGAGCGTAGGCGCACCGCAGTCCGTTGTTGCGGAGACCGGTACGGAGTCCCTTTTCAAATCCGAAAAATGCGCCATGATCATGCAGGGTTCCTGGATGATCAACTCCTACTATACGGCAGAGCATCATGATGATTATTACTGGTCTCTTATTCCTTATGCAGACGTCAACGGCAACGGCCAGTGCGACAGCGGCGAGCGCTATTCCGCATACAACGGCCTTGGCTGGGCAGCTTCTGCGGCGACCAAGAATCCCGATGCGGCTTACAGTCTGATCTCTTATTTCTGCTCTAAGGAAGGACAGCTCGAGCAGGCGAAGCTCGGCGTGACCATGGGCGGTATGAAGGGCATTTCCGAAGAGTTCGCAAACGCATTCCCCGGCATGGATGTATCCGCGTTCGTGGATATCGAAGATTATGATCTCTTCTTCCGTCCCTACACCCGCAAGACCACTATCTGGGAAGATGCACTTCAGCAGACAGGCGGTTTCCTGGATGCATGGCAGGATCCTTCCGATCCGGCCCTGATGGAAAAGGCGTGTGACAACGCACAGACGATCATTGAGAACGCAATCGCGGCTGAGTAATAGTATGCATGGGATCCGGACCGGCAAGGTCCGGATCCCCGCAGCATCTTCAGCGATCAGGGGGTGAATCCATGAAAGCATCGAACAAACTCTCGGCGGCGGCAAAAAGCGAAGCACGCTGGGGCTGGGCGTTCATAGCGCCCACCATGCTGGGCCTGTTCGTCCTGAACTTTTACCCGGCGATCAATACGGTCTATCAGTCCTTCTGCAAAACAGGTGATTTCGGACGCGGCAATACTTTTGTCGGCCTTGCCAATTATGCAGCGGCATTCAGTGCCGGAGAAACATGGCATTCCATCTGGAATACCATCAAATATGCACTTATCGAAGTGCCTTTCGGAGTATGTATCGCACTGGTGCTGGCGGTATTCCTGAACAAAAAGCTCAAAGGCACCTCTGTATACAGGACCATCTTCTTCCTGCCCATGGTCTGCGCGCCCGCGGCGGTGGCAATGGTCTGGAAATGGCTTTACAATCAGCAGTTCGGCCTGCTGAACAACATTTTTCATTCGAATGTGGCGTGGATCTCCGATCCTCACATCGCCTGGATATCGATCGGCGTGATCGGCGTCTGGTCGGTGATCGGTTACAATATGGTCCTGTTCATTTCGGGCCTGCAGGAGATCCCCGGAGATTATTACGAGGCATCTTCCATTGACGGCGCCACCGGTATCCGGCAGTTCTTCCATATTACCGTACCGCTCCTGAGCCCGACGACCTTCTTTATCGTCCAGACCCGCGTGATCGGTGCCCTTACGGTGTTCGACCTGATGTTCATGGTCATTGACAAGACGAATATCGCGCTGCAGAATACGCAGTCGATCGTATATCTTTTCTACACCTATGCATTTACGAACGGCAATAAGGGGTACGGAGCCACGCTGGTCGTGATCCTGGTCGCCTTCATTATGCTGGTGACCGTGATCATGCAGCAGGCGGAAAAGAAGCTTGTATATCATGCCTGAGAAAGGGGGAAAACGAACCGTATGGAAAGCGCACGCCAAAAAGACAGGATCAACAGGGTCATTATGTATGTGATCCTCACGATCATGGCATTTATCATGCTCGTCCCCTTTGCCTGGATGATCCTGACGGCCGTCAAGACCAATCAGGAAGCGATCTCGGTCAACCCGTTCTATATTTTCCCGCACAGCGGCTGGCACTGGGAGAACTTTGCAAAGGTATGGAAAAGCTACAATTTTATTATTCTGTATAAGAATACGCTGCTGATGATCTTCTTTCGCGTAGTCTGCGCCTGCCTGACCGCCACTATGGCTGGTTATGCGTTCGGGCGCCTGAATTTCAAGGGAAAGAACCTTATGTTTTCCCTGATCCTGGTCCAGATGATGATCCCTTCCCAGATCTTCATCATCCCCCAGTACCTTATGGTTTCCAAACTGGGGCTTCTCAATACGATCTCCGGCCTTGTTTTCCCGGGTATCGTTACGGCTTTCGGAACCTACCTTCTTAAGACGGGATATCAGGGGCTTCCGAAGGACCTGGAGGAAGCGGCGGCTATCGACGGCTGCAATATCGGTCAGCGGTTCCTGAAGATCATGATGCCCCTCACCCGGTCCTCCATGGTGTCTCTCGGCATTTTTACAGCCCTGTTCGCCTTTAAGGATCTGATGTGGCCCATGATCGTATGCACAAAGTCGGAAACAACGACACTCTCTGCCGGCCTCGCCAAGATGCAGGGACAGTATGGCAGCGATTATCCTACCATGATGGCTTCTGCAGTACTTGCCATTATTCCCATGATCGTGATCTATATGATCTTCCAGAAGCAGTTCGTGGAAGGTATCGCGACCTCCGGCGGAAAGCTGTGACCGGAGAAAACGACTGATTCTGTATATTTCTGCAGGGACCGGAGGCGAGACAGTTTACGTCTCCGGTCCTGCTGTATTATTGTCATATCAGTGAACAGTACATTTCGGACAGGAGATAGAGCATGAATAATAAATCCATGTTTTATGAAACGACGAAATACCGTTGTCTGGTGTATGAACAGAAACAGACGGAAGACATCTTCCTGACAATGTGCGGTACGGAAAGCTGTCTGCCGGGCTATGCCTTCCATACGAAGAACAGGCCCGGCTACCATCTGCATGTGATCCTGGCCGGCAAGGGCAGCCTGCGTGTGAACAGTAAGCTGCAGGACCTGCGCTTTGGACAGATGTTTATCACAAAACCGGGAGAAGATACCTGGTACCGTGCTGATGAAGACGATCCCTGGACCTATTGCTGGATGACTTTTGACGGAAACAATGCGGCAAAATATGTGGAGACCGCCGGCTTTCGAAGCGGCGTCAACTGCCTGGACTGTCATGTGGAACAGGAAAAGTTTTATTCTCTGGCAAATAAGCTGCTGGATCTTCCGGAACTGACTTTTGCCAATGATCTGAACCGTCTTGCCTATCTCCTGCAGTTCCTGGGACTGGCGATCGAGTCCAACTACAAAGGAGAAGCTTCCTCCCACAGAGAAAATGAGTATTCCACAGATACCTATGTGGAATACGCCGCGAATTATATCAGGGCCAATTTTACGACGGCAAAGATCGGGGAAGTCGCCCGGTATGTGGGAGTGAACCGCAGCTACCTGACGCATATCTTCAAAAAGAAGATGGGCGTTTCGCCGCAGGAATACCTGCTGCATGCCAAAGTGAGCAGGGCAAGGCTCCTGCTTCTGGAGACAGATCTTCCCGTAGGGGAGGTATCCCGCGCAGTGGGATATGAGAATCCGCTGACTTTTTCCAAGATCTTTAAGAATATTTACGGGATCAGCCCGAAACTGTACCGGCAGCAGAACAGAGCCGGAAAAAAACAGAACAATATGCCGGATCCTGACGGGACCGGCGATGAGGAGTGAAATAAATGAGCATTTGTTATGACAGTTCCGAAAGCCTGCTGACACTGGAGACCGCATCCTCGGTCTATCAGATGAAGATCGATGCGTACGGGTATCTGGAACATCTCTATTACGGGCGACCGGCAGGCGGAACAGATATGTCCTACTTGCAGCGCCGGTATGACCGGGGGTTTTCCGGATCTCCCTATGCAGCCGGAGAAGACAGGACGTTCTCCCTGGATACGATGCCCCAGGAATATACTTCCTTCGGCGTGGGGGATTTCCGCACCCACAGTATCGGGGTGATCAATTCCGACGGAAGCCGGTGTGCGGAGCTTCATTATGTAAGCCATGAGATACGGGAAGGAAAGTATTCGATCCCGGGGCTTCCGGCGGTATATGACAACGGTGGGGAGGCAAAGACGCTGGTCATTACGCTGCGCGATGCGGTCACCGGGCTGGTCGTCCGGCTGTATTACGGCGTTTTCCATGACCTGGATGTGATCACCCGCGCCGCAGAGATCGTCAATGAGGGGACGGAGGAAGTGATCCTGGAAAAAGCTTCTTCACTCTGTCTGGATATTCCCTTCGGAACATGGGATCTGATCTGTTTTACAGGAAGACATTGTATGGAAAGGCAGCCGGAGAGACGCCCGCTTTCCCATTCGGTGCAGGTCATTTCCTCCGAACGGGGCATGAGCAGCCACCAGCAGAATCCATTTGTGATCGTATGTGACAGGCAGGCCAATGAGGATCACGGAGACTGCTATGGCATGATGCTGGCGTATTCCGGAAATTTCAAGGCAGAAGCCGGACTCGACCAGTTCGGGTCTGCCCGGATCGTCATGGGAATCAGCGATACGTATTTTCAGTGGCATCTTGCACCGGGAGAGAGCTTCTGTACGCCGGAAACGATCCTGGCATACGGAGAGGGACTGACCCGTATCAGCCATATTTTTCACAGACTGATCCGGCATAATATCTGCAGGGGCGAGTATAAGCTTGCTCATCGGCCGGTACTGCTAAACAGCTGGGAGGCCTCTTATTTCGATTTTGATGAGAACAGGATCCTGGCCATAGCAAAAGAAGCAGAGGAGCTGGGCATAGAGCTGTTCGTACTGGATGACGGATGGTTTCGCAGGCGCAGGGATGACAACGCAGGCCTCGGGGACTGGACAGCGGATATGGAAAAGTTTCCGGGAGGGCTGCCGGCACTTGTCGAAAAGATCAACCGTATGGGCATGAAGTTCGGGATCTGGGTAGAGCCTGAGATGGTAAATGAGGATTCCGACCTTTACCGCGCGCATCCCGACTGGGCCCTGAAGGCACCCGGCAGGAGTCCTATGCTGGGAAGGAACCAGCTGGTGCTCGATCTTGGCCGGGAGGAAGTGCGGGATTATCTGTATGATGCGATGGCAAAGCTTTTCCGGGAAAACAACATCCAATACGTAAAATGGGATATGAACCGTTCTCTGTCGGATGTGTATTCGGCAGTATGTACGCCTTCCCGTCAGGGAGAAGCAGGACATCGGTATGTGCTTGGCATTTACGGACTGCTGGAGAGGCTGACAGAGGAGTTCCCCCATATCCTTTTCGAGGGCTGTGCCGGGGGCGGCGGCAGATTCGACGCCGGTATGCTTTACTATACGCCGCAGATCTGGTGCTCTGACGATACGGATGCAGTCGAGAGGATCGCCATTCAGAACGGGACATCCTTTGGTTATCCCGTTTCCGCCATGGGATCGCATGTTTCTGCCGTGCCGAACCATCAGACCGGCAGGAGCACGCCCCTTGCACTGAGAGGGATGGTTGCCATGTCCGGCGCCTTTGGCTATGAACTGGACCCCGGAAAGCTGACGGAAGAAGAGAAGCAGGAGATCCGCGCCCAGATACGGGAGTTCCACAGGGACCAGGATCTGATTCTTGACGGCCTGTATTACCGTCTGACAGATATGGCGGAGCAACTTCCCTATGCGGCCTGGCAGTTCGTAAGTAAGGACAGGGGAAGCAGCCTCCTGAACCTGGCGGTCCTCCATGTTCAGGCAAATGCTCCGCTGATCCATGTCCGGCTGAAAGGGCTGGATCCGCAGGCAGTGTACCGGATCGAAGAAGACGGAAGCTGCATTACCGGTGCGGCACTGATGTATGGCGGATATACCATGCCCATTCTGACGGGAGACTATCCTGTATTCCGTCTGCATCTGGTCCGGGTATGTGAGATGCCGAAGGAAAAGGTGCAGCCGGAAGAGGAAGCATAGACCATGGCCGGACAAACGATGGCAGGACTGCGGAAATGGTTCCGGGAGGAACAGGAGAAGCTGAGCGGCATGACAAGGGCCCGGAAGCTGACTTATATCTGGGATTACTATAAACTGTGGATCATCGGGATCCTCGCAGGGGCCGCGCTTGTCACCGGCCTTGCCTGGCGTATCTCTCACAATATTCCGGACTGCTGGCTCTATGTCGTTTTTGCCAATACGCGTGCCGAGGCCGGAAACGGATCTGCCCTCTGGAACGAATTTACGGAAGCCGAAGGATATGATCTTACGGAAAAACGTGTGGAATTCGATGACAGTGCGTATTTTGACTATACAAAGAATCAGGCCAGAGGCAACCGTTATTATGAAGTGTTTGTTGCCCTTGCGGATGCGGGCGTTATCGATGCCGTGACCATGGAGCCGGATTCGCTGGCTGCGTTGGGAAGAAGCGGAAGGCTCCTGGATCTCCATGCACCGATCTGCGATGATATCCGGGAACGATGGCAGGATCGTCTTATCTGGTATCAGCCGGAGGAGGGGGAAGCAATCCCCGTCGGGATCGATGTAAGCGACAGTCTGCTGATTACGCGGTATCACCTGTATGAAGACGGCTGCGGCCTGGGAATCGGTGTGGAAAGCCGGAATCTGGATAACGTAGAGCGCTTCCTGTCATTTATTCTGGAGGAGGAGTAAGATGCACGAACTGCTCAGCTCTTTCTTAAGCAACGACAGCAGCTTCGGAAAGCTGATGACGAGGCTTGGCATCATCATCGGGGCCAACCTGATGTTCGTGCTTTTCAGCCTTCCCCTGGTCACGGCGGGGGCTGCCTGGGCGGCTCTTCTTCATGTGATGCTCAAGACACTGCGGGGAGACGGCGTCCTGAATCCTTTTAAGCAGTTCTGGGCCGGATTCCGGGGAAACTTCCGGCAGGCGACCATCGTCTGGATCGCAGTCCTTGCGCTGGCAGTCTTCGGCTATTTTGACATGCGGATCTGTATGCAGGCGGGCGGATGGATCGCCGGCCTGCGATATCCGATCGCCGGATTCGGTATACTGATGGTGATCATTCTGATCTATCTGTATCCCACGATGGCCGCATTCGAAGATACGATTCCCGGACTAATCCGGAGCAGCATATACTTTGTCATGAGAAGGCCGTGGAAGCTGCCGGTGATGCTGTTCTTCCATGTGTTTCCGCTGTATCTTACCTATACCGACGCACAGACACTTCCGCTTTATGCGTTTCTTTGGTGCTTCTTCGGGTATGGTGCCATAGCCATGCTGAGCGCGAGCCTTCTCCTGCCGGAGTTCAGGCCGTTCCTGCCGCTGGTGGATATCTGCGGAGACTTTGTTCTCGATGAGAACGGACAGAAGCAGAAACCGGAGCCGGCGGGAAACGGATCTGTGCGTACGCAGGAAGGAGAGGGCAGTGCGGCCATGGACAGTGAGATGGCCGGGCCTGCGCAGGAGAGTGCAAAGACGGAAGCGCAGATCAGGGAGGAAATGAAAAGACTCGGGATGTAAAAGATCCCGGGTCTTTTTCGGATTTATCTGATGAATATATATTCGGTTTCCGAAGACAGGTCCTCCCGGAACCGGTACCTGCTCCAGTGAAAGCCTTTGAGATCTTCCGGGTCTTCGATCCCGTTCACCGCCATATAGCGGACCATCTCGCCCCGGGCTATCTTGGCATAGACGCCCTTCTGGACGATCTTTCCGTTTTCCGTTTCTCCGAAGATACAGGTGATATACCGGTCCTGTGGCTGCAGGTATTTTTCAATGCATTTTGCATACTCCTTTGAAGCAAGGTTGATCAGCACGCGGCTCTCATCCATCACTTCCCGATACAGGCTCTCGCCCCAGAAGGCATACAGATCCTTACAGCCGCCAACGGAGAGCTTCGTCTGCATCTCCAGGCGGTAGGGGACGATGCCGTCCATCGGTCTTACCACGCCGTAAAACCCGGACAGGATCCGCAGGTGCTCCTGCACATACTCATACTGGCCGTCCTCAAAAACAGCCGGCGCCATGTAGGTGTACTGGATGCCGTCATAGGAAAGAATGGCCGGTGTCAGGTCTTTCCCGGGGTCCATGCGGGCGAACCGCTCCGCGTTTTCCCGGGCGATCTTGTCGTTTACGCCCCACAGGGCTTTCTGCTCCTCATAGGAAAGGCTCCGGATCTGTTCCATCAGGATACGGGTCTTCTCCATAAAGGGCGGAAGCGTGCGGCAGGCAAAGGTATCCGTATCCACCCGCATCTTTTTGGCGGGGGAGATGATGATCCTCATTCCAGCGTCCCCAGCATCTGGGCCGGATTGTCGGCTGCCTTTACTTTGTCAAAGGCACGGATGATCACGCCCTCTTCATCGATCAGGTATGTGGTGCGGACAACGCCCATGCTGACTTTGCCGTAGTTCTTCTTTTCTTTCCAGACATCATAGGCCTGAATAACTTCTTTCTCCGGGTCGGAGAGGAGCGTAAAGGGAAGACCGTATTTTTCCTCGAATTTCTTATGGGAGGCTACGCTGTCCTTGCTGACGCCAAGGACAACAGCGCCCTTTTCCTTAAACTGCGGATACAGTTCTCCGAAAGCGCATGCCTGCTTCGTGCAGCCGGAGGTCATGTCCTTCGGGTAGAAATACAGAATGACCTTCTGCCCGCGATAATCCGCAAGTGACTTCATTTCCCCGTTCTGGTCCGGGAGTGTAAATTCAGGTGCCTTTGTTCCGATCTCTAACATGGTTCTTTCCTTTCTTGTGGTCTGGGGCTGCGCATCAAACGGCTGCTGATCCGGTTATCTGATCCTTTGGCTGTCAGTGCCTGGACACGATCATTTCAAAGCAAGCGCCGCGCCCAGCTCGAAAGCCTTCCGGCATTCCTGCGGAAATACCTCATCATGTCTTTTCTGCTTTGCCTGCGGATCGAACATGGTCCAGGGCCAGTCTGTTTTGCTGTAGTCCTTCAGCTGCAGTGTGTTCCCGCTGACAAAAATCTCCGTCGGTCCCACAAAGCGGTTGAGTGTCTGCTGGTAGTTCCGCATCATATCCATATACATGGTATCCGGCGCATTGCTTGTCATCATGAGCAATACCGGGACCGGATGCTCATTGCAGCACGGCATTTCCATATTATAGGTCAGGTTCTGGAAGATCAGGCGCTCGTAAAGTGCCCGGAAGGATGCCGTAAGTTCTCCGAGATAGTTCGGCGATCCGATGATCAGTCCGTCTGCTTCCCGGATCGCATCCAGTACCGGCGTAAGGCCGTCCCTGCAGACGCAGTGTCCTTTGAACTTCTCCTTTTTGCATCCGAAGCAGGAGATACATCCGGTGTGCTTCTCCAGGCGGAACAGGTCAAAGCGCTCAATGACGGCGCCGGTGCTTTCCGCGCCCTTTGCGGCTTCCATGAGCAGGGTATCGGTGTTCCATCCTTTGCGGGGGCCTGCGTTGACGACAATGAGTTTCTTTCCCATGTGTGATTCTCCTTTTTGATAAGGCCGGTATCGGCTGCTTTACGCATTCCGGCAATTACAAATATATCAATTGTGGGTTTGTGTATGCCGGACCGTTCGTAATCAGGGTGACGTAAGGGGGCTTGCGGGTCTCAAAAGCATATACAAAGCCCTTTCTGCAGAATTGTAGTTGCTTACCGGACAGGCGGACAGGCTGTCATAAGGGTTTCCAAAGGCCTATACAGGTCAAAGTGAGCAGATACAATTGTCACTGCATAGTTTTGTGTATGCCATTTTGACTGTTTGTGGATATTCCGCCATGTCCTTTGTCTGCATTCCAGGCATCTACAACTGTTCAATTAATGCTTTGTGTCTGCTGTTTCCATCTGTCCTTCGATCCACTTCATCAAAACGGTGACAATATAGTCCTGCTCCCTTTCAGACAGGGGCCTTCCCTTCGGGATGCCGTGCCATTTCTCAAGGCAGCCCCTGCAGCAGGTACCGGTGGCATGCTGCGCCAGAAATACGGGGTGCCCTTCGGGCGCGCCCCGCATCGGGGTCTGCTTGCCGTCATTCTTCGGTTCGGCCGCGGAAAGCCGCTGCCGGACGATCGCACAGGCGTGCTCCCGGATCGTATCGCTCCCTTTGCTTCGGATATACTGAAGGTCCTGTTCCCTTAAGCGGAAACGGCTGCGGAACTGCGAGCGTGCAAGGCGTTCGAAAAGGTCCTGCTTAAGCCACTCCGCATGGGAGATCTTCTGCGGAAGACCGGCTGCGGTATTGCCTGTGCGGTATTCTGCAGGCGGTTCTGCTGCCTGCAGAGGGGCTGCGGGCGCCGACTCCGGATACCGCAGGAGCTGCCCGGGCTGCGCCGGACCTGCCGGCTTCACGGCCTTCGCTGATGCCGGCGACTGCATCGGTGCAGGCTGTGCATCCGCATTCATGAGCCGCTCCCGCAGCAGGGTGTTCCGCCTGCTTACCGTTACGTTCCGGACAGCGTATGCCAGGGCCTTCTTTGTGCCCACCAGCACCAGGATCTTCTTCGCCCGGGTAATGCCGGTATAGATCAGGTTCCGCTGCAGCATCACGTAGTGGTTCATCAGGACCGGGATCACCACGATCGGGTATTCCGATCCCTGGGACTTATGAATGGTCGCGGCATAGGCCAGTACCAGCTCGTCCAGCTCTGATACATCGTAGGTCACGGTCCGGTCATCGAAGCGGACGTACAGCTCCCGGTCTTCCATATCCACGGATTCCACGACGCCGATGTCGCCGTTAAAGACTTCTTTATCGTAATTATTGCGGATCTGCATGACTTTATCATGAGGCCGGAAGATAAATCCGCCGCGCCGAAGGCCCGTTTCCCCGGGATTCAGTGCCTGCTGCAGCAGTTGGTTCAGGTTGGCTGCGCCGACAACGCCGCGCTGCATGGGCGTGAGCACCTGGATCTCGGAGGGAGGAGTACGGTAATAGCGGGAGAGTTTTGTGCTTACCAGCTCCGTAATGATCGTGGCGGCCTTTTCTGCAAGAAGGCCCGATTCCGGCTCCAGGCCCTTTTTCTGAAGCTGCGCTTCCACATCCATGAAGAAGAAATCGCTTTTGGCGCCGTTCCGGATATCCGGCATTTTGCCTGCGTTGATCCGGTGCGCGTTCATAATGATCCGGCTTTCGGAAGCCTGCCGGAAGATCCGTGTAAGGCGGACGACCGGAAAGCGGTCCGATTCAATGATGTCCCGCAGGACATTTCCCGCACCGACGCTGGGCAGCTGGTCAATGTCCCCGACCAGGATCAGAGTCATGGCATCCGGGACGGCCTTCAGGAGGTTGTACATGAGCAGGAGGTCGATCATGGAACATTCGTCCACGATCAGCACGTCGCCCTCCAGAGGATTCTCTTCATTTCTCTGGTAGCCTTCCGGCGGCTTTACTTCCAGAAGACGGTGGATTGTCTTTGCTTCCAGCCCGGTGGCTTCGGAAAGGCGTTTCGCCGCCCGTCCCGTGGGAGCCGCCAGCAGGATCTTTGCGCCGGCTTCCCGGAAGGCGGTGATGATACCGAGGGTCGTGGTGGTCTTGCCGGTCCCGGGGCCGCCGGTCAGGACAAGGATCTTGCTCTGTACGGCCGACAGGATCGCCTGCATCTGGATGTCGTCATACTGCATGCCGGTCCGGAGGCTGATACGTGCCGAAAGTCCCGCCGTGTCCGCATGGATCCCGCCGGTATTGGTATAGATCGCCGACAGCCGTTTTGCCGTGCCGACTTCGGCAAAATAAAAGGGCGGAAGGTAGATGGCTTTTTCAGGGATGTCGCCGTCCTTTGCATCCTCGGGAAGGGGAACCGGCTGTGTGATTACATCCTCCACCCGGATCATTTCATCCAGCGTGATATTCAGGAGATCTTCCTCCACGGAAAGCAGCTCCGCCCCGGTCTTTACAAGCATGTCCCGGGTCGCGTAGCAGTGCCCTTCGTCGGAAAGCCGGTTCAGGGTATAGAGGATGCCGCTTCGCAGGCGGGCATATTTTTCATGGCCGAACCCCATCTTCTCCGCGATGGTATCCGCCGTCCGGAAACCGATGCCCCAGATGTCATCTGCCAGACGGTAGGGATTTTCCTGCACGATTTTGATGCTCTCGCTTCCGTAGGTCTTGAAGATCTTCGTCGCATGGCTGGTGGAAACGTCGTGGCCCTGCAGGAAAAGCATGATATTCTTGATCTCTTTCTGCTCCTGCCAGCTCTTTTTGATGCGTTCCACACGGACCCTGCCGATGCCGGGCACCTCCAGGAGACGGTCCGGTGCTTCTTCGATCACATTCAGCGTATCCGCTCCGAACTGCCGCACGATGCGGCCTGCAAATTTGGGGCCGACGCCTTTTACAAGACCGCTCCCCAGATACTTTTCAATGCCGTAGACGGTTGCCGGGAGCGTCTCTTCAAAAGTTTCCATGGCAAACTGGCGGCCATACCTGCCGTCGATGCGCCAGGAGCCGCCAAGATACAGGACACTGCCCACATGCACGTCCGGCATAGAGCCCACGACCGTTACCAGGTCCTGGTACCCTTTTGCCCGGCACTTGATGACAGAGTAGCCGTTCTGTGTATTCTGATAGGTGATGCGTTCTACGACGCACCGCAGGTGTTCCATATCACATGTTCATCCTTGTTCAATGTTCGATATTCTGCACGATGCCGCCGAACAGGATCGACTCGTCCCGGGACGTTACAGCAAAGAAGAATGGTCTGTCCAGGATAAAATCATAAGGCTCGGGTTCCTCTAAAGCAGCGCCCTCCGCCAACATCAGAATGGTATAGGCGGCACCGGTGACGCCGTTTTCATCGGTCTCCACCATGGCAGTGTGCTGTGCACTGCTTAAGAAGAGTTCTTCCACATCGTCTGTAAGAGGAGAGAAGTCCGCGGTGCTGCTGTCCAGGATATCGCGGATTCCAAGGTGTTCCAGTGTTCCGATAAGATCCGTCTTTGCCTGGACACGGAACCGGGGAACGGACAGATTCACCATGTAGACATCCTCTTTTCCGTTCCATTCTCCCCGGATCAGCCGGAGGACTTCGGGATCAGCCGCAAGCGCCGCGGCATCCGTACCTTCATCGGGAAGGAAGAAAAACATGCTGCCGCTGTCCAGCAGGCCTTTTGAGACTGCTGTGAAATGCTCACCGAAATACACCGTCATCGTATCGCCGATATGCATCATATCGACCGTGGTGTCACCGGCTGCACCGTGGAAGGTCTCTTTCTTTGTTACTTTCTCATTAAAGGTATCATACCATGCGGCTTTGTAATAGATGGTCGAGACCAGTGCCATGACTGTTTCAGGAGACAGTTCGAGGTCTTTGGTAAAGTCCTTCAGAAGGCCGCCGGTATTCTCATCCGTCCACTCCCTGAGGGCCCGGTTCATCTCTTCTGATCCCATAGGCCCGTGGAAGGCGGATGCGTAGTACCGCTCTGCCAGTGTCTGCAGAGTCTCTTCGTTATAGGCCGTGTTATCACGCAGCCACAGGGAATCCGCAAGGATGGTCTTCAGGGAAGGAATATCAACGTAATTTGCTTCCCACAGGGCAGATGTGCGCTCCCGAAGCTCTTCGAGGTCCTTTACCTGCAGTGCGTCCAGGACCTGCCGGCGGGATTCTCCGTCTGTTACTTCGGCCAGCATGGCAAGCGCGATGTAAATATTCAGGGGAGAGCATACGCGGTTCTCCTGATCCCCGGCGGCCAGGAGCTGGGGCAGTATCTCCGCATAAAAGCCATCCATTCCGTCCTGTAATTCTTCGGAGGCTTCCAGCTTTGCCCGATAGCCATCCCACCACTGCCAGTGGACATCGCTTTCTGCGAATTCCTCCGGCGACATATCCGATATGGCTTCCGGGTACTCGGCCAGGACAGCGGTGATGCCTTTCGCAGGCGTCGCTTCCGCAGGTGCCTCCTCTGCCGGCGTAGTTTCCGCGGGTGCCTCCTCTGCAGGCGTCGCTTCTGCAGGCGTCGCTTCCGCAGATGTCTCTTCCGCAGATGTCTCTTCCGCCGGCGCACCCGGCGCTGCGGCACTGCCGGCGCATCCGGTCAGGCCTGTCAGCATACAAACGGTGACTGCGATTGCCAATATTCTTTTTCTGTTCATGATGATCCTCCCCGGCACAGCGGCCTGTACAGAACTTCTTTTCATTCTTATAGCCGCAGAAAAGTGCGTCATGTTGCATTATGGGAGTCCTGCGGGGACAGGAGCTTACTGCTTTTTGGGCCGGCGGCCTGCAGAAGGCCCTCCCAGGAGCTTCCGGATATTGCCGGCGGTGGGCTCCGTCTCATACGGCCATTCGATCAGGTGTACGTTATTCTGTTCGCAGAGCTGCTTTTTCACAAGGTCCAGCTCCCGGCGGCGGGCCAGTGCTTCTTCTCCTCCGAAGAACCCGACCGGGAGATAGTGCTGGATCCCCTGGTACTCGATGGCGGTCTTGAGGGAGGGAATATAAAGATCCAGGCTCTGGCGGCCCAGCCAGTCCGGGCGGTACTGATACAGGGTGTCCGGATATTTTTCCCGCACGGCATGGAAAAGGGAAAGCTCATGCTTCCATTTCGGCCGGATGATCTCTTCGGCTGTCAGCTTTGTCCGGATCCGGGTCCTTTCCAGGCGCCAGTCGGTCTTATAGCCGTCCCGTTCTTCGTAAAGAGCCAGGTCCTGGTACCACCAATGGAAGAGGGGCATGATGACCCGGGTCAGGTTCCGGAAGAATTCCAGCTCCGATGAGAAATATCCGCTCTCCAGGATGTGCCGGACGTTCCTTCTGACATAGACGGTCTTGGAAGGATTGAAATGCCAGGGGAGGTTCCCCTGGTATCTGGCGATACGGTCGGGCAGATAGGGCGAGCGGAGGACGACGCCGTCCTCCCACAGGTGCGTCTGGTACCAGGGAAGAGAATACTCGTAGAGAGAGTAACCGCCGAACACATCCTCTGATGCATTCGTATACAGAAGGTGATACATCAGAAGGACGGTGTCCATATCCTCCTTGTCGAATACCGCAAGATAGTGCACCTTTTCCTCATCCGGGAACAGGTTCTGCACCGGATGGAACACTTCCGCTTTCCGGCAGACCTCCGTGATCACGAAGAACTGCGAGACAAAGCTTTCCGGAAAAAGAAAACAGGCCTTATGGTCCGTATCCAGCCCTTCGAACTGTTCCATGAAGGCCCGGACATACGGGTTTTCCGGAAGGGGACCGGCATTCAGGATCAGGTCTTTTGCCGCATACCGGTAGGGAAGGTCCGACCAGGAGAGCTGTACAAGAAAACGGTCATACTGCCCGTCGTCATATTCGGTCTTCAGTTCTTCAAAATCCTCCTGCCAGGATGCATGCTCCGCAAGGAGCTCTTCCATCGTGGAAAAGGTCGTCATCTCATGGTATTGCGGATATCGCTCCCACAGCATCTCCAGTCTGTCGAAGGTGAAAGGATCGCGGGGCTTTTCGTGGATCGGCGGGTACAAGTAAGGCTCCTCCTGTCCCTGTGACTCAGTACAGTTCCTTCAGCACCAGAACGGTTACGCCGGGGTTGTCCCCGGGCATGATCCGCTTCACCTTCGGGTCATACTGATACCAGTCCCGGATCATGGAGCGGAGGCTGGTGCCGCGGTTATATCCGTGGATCAGCTGCAGATGGTAGGTCGCGGGCCCTGCGGAGGCGATCGCTTTATCGATCACTTTGATGGCTTCCTCCTGCCGCAGTCCGTGCAGGTCGACTTTTACAAAAGGTTCATTCATAGCCTTGCTCCAAATTGCGCGCAGCCGGGCTTTATGAAAAGCCGGCGGGCGCCTGATCGTATTTTTCCGTGCTGCTTTGTATATTGGCTGTTTTCCGGTTATTTGCAAATCTATCATACTCTATCACACTCCTTCTGTATGCTGAGGTCATTATAAGAAGCGTTCTTTAAACAGACCTTAAGTTTTCAAAGGAGTCTGGAAAAATTATTCCGACCTTTCGAAAGTCATATCCGTGAGGGCATGAGGGAGCAGTTCTTCCGGCCGGCACCCAGGCCGGATCCATTCCCCGATCAGGTCTTCCGGCATGATCAGCGGCATCCTGTCATGGATGAAGCGGATCCCTTCCCCCGGCTCTCTTGTCAGGATGACGAATACCGGAAGGCTGTTCTCGATCCGGTACAGGCCGCAGAGCCAGGTCATGGAGGAGTGTTCCGGACGGATCCTGTATTTGCGTTTCTGTTCTGCGTGCTCCCATTCAAAATACCAGGAAGCGGGAACGATGCAGCGGTGCCTTGCCCAGTCTTCCCGGAAGGTGGGTTTTTCGCCGGCCGTTTCCGAGCGGGCGTTGATAAGGAGGCTCCTTCCGGCATAGCCCCACTTCATGGGGAAGACGCCCTTTTCTCCGAAGCGGTCCGGGGCGATGACCGGCACGACGTCCGTGGGGAAGATTTCGCCGCTGCTTTTAACGGCCGCGGTGTTCCGCCATCTTTCGACCAGGGGAGAATGCCCCATTTTTTCTATGATCGTTTCAAATTCGCGGGAGTCTTCGATCCAGTAACGGCAGCACATGGTTCACTCCAGTCCTCTGTTCAGAATTTCGTTGTATCTGGCGTTGGCTTCTTCGAATTCCTTCTTCCGGATCCAGCGCTCCCGGTCGCTCATGATCGCCAGCATCTCATCGGCAATCTCTTCTGCGGAACGGGGCTTTGCATAGTTCAGGTAGGAAGTCATCCGCTGCATGGTCTTTTCGGAGCCGAGATTTTTGGCGATAAGCTTTCCGAATTCCTCGGGATACCCCATGCGGACAATGGTATTGATGAGGTCGCGGTAAGCGGCCTTCCAGGATTCAGACGCGCCCATAGCCGGCATCCTCCAGTGCTTTCATTGCTTTGTCAAAGTTCTCTTCCCGTGTCAGGACATAGTCGGTATTGTAGGTCGATACGGCAAAGATCCCGATGCCGGCGCCGGCCAGCACCGCTGAGATCCGGGAGAGGATCCCGATCAGAGAAAAATCCAGCTGCCCCTTGATGCGGAAGCATTTCCAGCCGTCATCCCGCGCTGTCGTATTATCCGGGACAAGCTCTGCCGGACAGACCAAGGAAAGTTCCTCGTCAGTCGCCCCCGTAAAACAGAACGGCTTTGTCAGATCGATGCCCGTATAATCCGTGACCTTGCAGACGGAGAAACGGACCGGAAGCGGCTCCAGTGTGATAAGAGCGGTCTTTTCGATCTCTTCGACGGCAAGGATATCCGCGGGCAGCCAGTTCACCTGCCGTAGGTCCTGCATGGGGAGCCATTTTGCGGCCTCATGCTCCACAAGCGTCAGATCGCCTTCTTCTATGTGGCACCAGAAGCAGTCCATGGTCAGGTGGAAATCCGGATATTCATATTCCACTCTGGTCAGAAGCCTGTCGACGGCGATCAGCGTCCGAAGCTCTTCCCGTATCTCGCGGACCAGGGCTTCCTCCGGGGTCTCGCCTTCCTCGATCTTGCCGCCCGGAAATTCCCACCAGTCCTTATATTCTCCGTATCCCCGCTGCGTCGCGAATATTTTGCTGCCGTTTCGTATAACGGCGGCGACTACGCTGATCCGTTTTCGATTCATTTCTTATCCCTTTACCTTCAGGCTGTTTAAATATTCCTTCTGCTCTTTTGTGATCCGGAAGCTTTCCCTTGCCTTCTGGATCGTCTTGTTATGGGTCCATGGCGAAAGCCGTCTTTCCTGCAGATATGGCAGGACGGCATCGTACTGTTTTGCCAGGGCGGTGGCGAAATACCAGGCGATCATCATGTTGACATAGTATTCCTCTGACCGGACGGACGCGACGAGTTCCGGACAGGCCGGATCAAAATCCTCCTCCAGAAAATGCTGCATGAGCATTCCGATGCCGAACCGGATGGTATAGGTCTTTTCCGAACTGATCCATCTGCGGATCCTTGGCAGGAGCTCTGCCCGGTGCTTCCGAAAGACCTTCGGGGATAACTGGTCGCAGGTCGCCCAGTTATCCACATAGGGGAGGAACCGCTCCGTCTGTTCTGCACATTCTTCGAAATCCTTTGTTTCCGAAATGATGAACGCATGCAGCTGATTCTCGTCAAAATACCGGTGGGGGAGATCCCTGAGAAAAGCATCGATCCCGGGATCTTTTGCCAGTTCTTTTGCCAGTTTCCGGAGCGCCGGCGTGCGGACGCCGATCATGTTTTCGGGGGCAACTGTCGGGAGGAGCCGGACCTGGAAATCCCGGTAGTCCGGATCCTGCAGGTCCATGAGCTGATTTCTGATCTTATCTGTGATCATGGCTGTCCTTTCTGCATGGCCAGGATACGGGGAAGCGCTGCCTTTGCATCGCCGTATCCTTTGCGGTAGAGCGCTTCCAGCTGCTCTTTGTCCTTGGTCAGTGTCTTTAAGCCGCTGATGTCGTCCGGTGCGATGATGACCGCCTTTCCTTCCTGCTCCAGCGCAAGTGCTTCTTTCAGGCTGTCATTGTAAACTGCCGAGCGCTGCTGCATTGCGCTGGCTGCCTTCGGGTAATTCCTGCGGATAAGCTGTGAAAACAGCCGGTCCTTTCCGGGCGTACGGAAATAGTCCTTCGGCCTGGTGAGGATGATGACAACGGCGTCGCATCCTTTCGCAAACGCTTTTCTGAGCGGAATGGGATCACTGATCCCGCCGTCGTAATACAGGCCGCTTCCTGCGGGATACGGCCGGCAGACGACCGGAACGCAGCAGGAGGCCTTCATCGGCAGGTAGTTGTCCTGTGCCATGTCGTCCTTGGAAAAATATCTGGGAAGACCGGTCTTCACATCTGTTGCAACGGCAAAAAAGGGCGTGGGGTCGGCCGCCGCTGCCGGATAGTCCAGAGGATCCTCTCCGTCTTTGCGGCTCAGGGTGCCGTAGATATAGTCCAGGTCAAGATAGGAGCCGGTCCTGAGGAAGTTTCCCATGCTCATGTATTCTTTGCGGAAGGCATATTCCGTATAAAAACGGCGGCATCTTCCGTGCTGCCCGGCCAGGAACGTGATCCCGTTCGCACTGCCTGCCGAAACGCCGACTACGCAGCAGAATTTCATTTCCGCATCCAGGAAAAAATCAAATACGCCGGCACCGTAGATGCCTCTGGTGCCGCCGCCTACGTCAATGATTCCAATCTTCATATCATCTGTCGTTTATGCCCGTGGTTATGGGATAAAACGTGCTGTCTCCTCCATGATGTCATACAGTGTTTTCACATCGGCAAGAACATCCCCGCTCTCCAGGGAATGGTTGGCGTCCGGTATCACAAAGCAGGGGATGCCCCGCTCTTTACAGAGCCGGGGGATGGGGCTGTTTTCCGCGCCGGTCCAGGGATCCTTTGTGCCGGTAAAGGCTATGGCTTCTCCGAAAGGGAAGGAGAAGGTGTCCTCCAGGGGCGTATAAAGGATCAGGCGGATCCGTTCCTGCTTTGGACTTTCTGAGGCGATTTTTGCAGCTACGATCGTGCCGATGCTCTTTCCGATGAACAGAATATCGTCATATGCCGAAAAATCCGTGCCGGAAAGCATCTCCTTAGCCTTTTGCAGGGCGATCGCAAAGGATTCCTCCATGCGTTTCCTGTCGCCCTTTACCTTGGAAGGGAAGCCTTTATAATCCAGGATCCGGATCTCATAGCCATGATCCTGTGTGATCCTCCTGCCATAGTGCAGGAGCGGCCTGTCCGCCGTATAACCGATGCCGGGGAAAATAACTGCCAGTCGTTTCATTTGCTGTTTCTCTCTTTTCAGGATAGTCCGCTGTCCTTACAGACATGTGTATATCTTAACACGGACAGGGCGGCGGGGCTTGCGTGTTTTTCCGGGAAAGGCGGATTCAGCGTGTTTATACTTCCTTCTTCTGCATCACGGCAACGGCGCAGGGGATCCGTCCCTCTGCGACCGAGATCTTCACGTCTTTATAACCGGCTTCCCGGAAGAACTGCCGGTAGCTGTTTACGGTAAACTGGCGTTTGAAATCGGCGCCGGCTTTTCCGACAGCAGAGGCGAAGCCGTTGGTATTGCCTGCGTTATCGCGGTTCATATAGGTGGGGATGATCAGGAGCCCGCCGGGCCGGCATACCCGGTCCAACTCCCCGAGGGCCTTCAGGGGTTCGTCCAGAAGATGGATCACGTTGCCCGCTACGACCTTGTCAAAACTGCCGTCCGGATAGGGGAGCTTTGTGATATCGGCCGTCTCAAAACGGATATTCGAAAGGGCGCTGCAGTTCTTCTCCGCCCGCTTGAGCATTCCCGGTGCAAAATCAGTCGCCGTAAGGAATTCACATTTTTCCGCGATCACAAGGCTCAGCATCCCGGTGCCGCAGGCGCATTCCAGCACCCGGTCCCCGGGCCCGACCAGGCCGGAAACAATAGAGCGCAGCTGACTGTGCGTCCTTCGGTTCACGACATTCACGAAAAGATCATATACACCCGCTACATTATCCCAGAACATTCTTATGCCTCCCTGCTTCTGCTTTCCGCAAACGGTCCGGAACGTATGATCCGGACGGCGTGGTTAGGAAATGCTAACTACGCTGCCATCAGCATACCCCTGCAGAACGGGATTGGCAACCGGCACTTGCCCTGCATTTACATCCGGCCGGCCTGTGGAAGGTCGGGATCTGCGGCCTCCCCGGCCTCTCCGGCCGGAGGCAGAATGCTCCAGGCTTCCTTCAGCGTCTGCAGGAATCTTTCCGCGATCGGCGTAAAGGCCTGATACCGGTTCCAGGCGATATACAGCACCGTCTCCAGCGGTGGGTCCAGCGGACGGAATACGAGGCCGCTTTCTTCGGAGGTGCCTATCAGGTGGCGGAAAGTCAGAAGGTACCCGAGCCCTTCCCGGACGAATACCGATCCGTTATAGGAAAGGCGGAAGGAGCCCTCCAGAAAAAGCTGCGGGAACATGCTTCCTGCCCAGCTGCGGATATCTCCGTTCCAGGCCTGCTCGGAACAGAACAGGGGCTGCCCGGCAAGATCCGCCGGCCTGATTGCGTCTTTCTGCGCCAGCGGATCCTCCGCTGGCAGGATCACGCCCCAGACGTCCCGTTCCGGGAATTCCAGATATTCATATTTGCGGCTGTCCGGGCGTTCCGCAAGTACCAGGAAATCCAGAAGGCCCTTGTCCAGCTTGTCCGCGATCTGCTCCGTATCGCCGCTGGTGATGTGATAGTGCAGATTCGGATAGCGGCCCTTGAACTGCCGGATCACCTGTGCCAGGTACCTGATCTGATACGATTCCGCAAGGCCCAGATACAGCTCTCCGCCGCTGATATCGTCAAGGGAAACGAATTCCTGCTCGATCTTATCCGCCATACGGATGAGATCCTCCGCCCGGTTCCGAAGAAGTACGCCTTCCTCCGTCAGCCGGATACTGAAACTGTGACGGATGAAAAGCTTCTTCCCCAGCTCATCTTCCAGAGACTTCAGCGCTTTAGAGAGAGTCGGCTGGGAAACATGCAGGATCCCGGCGGCGCGAGTCATGTTCTCTTCCCTTGCGACCGCAAGAAAATATCGAAGTGTACGGATCTCCATAGAATGCTCCTTTGTGTCGGGTGAGTCGCGGTGTGCCGGG
>CAMNCY010000017.1 GCA_946534785.1 uncultured Lachnospiraceae bacterium
GCGCATGACGAAGCCGCCCATGGCGAAGAAGCGCACCACGAAGAAGGGACAGCGTACGATGAGCACGTATGGCTCTCTGTCCGGAATGCCTCCGTTTTTGCCGGCAGCATCGCGGACGCCCTTGCGGGAATGGATCCGGAGAACGGTGATATCTACAGGGAAAATGCAAAGAATTACGAGGGAAAACTGGCTGCCCTTGACAGTGAATATCAGGCAGCCGTATCAGAAGGCAGCAGGCAGGTGCTTCTTTTCGGGGACCGTTTCCCCTTCCGGTATCTGACGGAGGATTACGGTCTTTCGTACTATGCCGCCTTTGAAGGGTGCTCCGCGGAAACAGAAGCAAGCTTTGAAACGATCACGTTCCTTGCCGGCAAGGTGAAGGAACTGGGGCTTCCCGTGATCCTGACGATCGAGGGAGCGGATAAAAGGCTCGCACAGACCATTGCGGAGAGTGCAGGAGAGAAGGATGCAAAGATCCTTACCATGAACTCCATGCAGTCCGTAACGGCACAGGAGGTCACGGCAGGGACGACCTATCTTTCCGTGATGGAGGAGAACCTGGAGGTCCTCCGGCAGGCCCTGCAGTAACGGCGCCTGTCAGTCCGGAGCCTTGCCGAAGGCTTCGAGACGGTAAAGCTGGTACGCATGATAGGCGATCTGGACGGGGGCCGGCAGGATCACATCCGCCGCGGCTTCCGCCAGGATCCTTTTTCTCATTTTTTTCTTCAGAACCGGATCTATACGGCGTCTTTTCAATTCTTCCATGTCAAAATAGGTCTCTTCCCCGGGCGTCTCCATAAGCCCTTTTACAAAGACGAGATCGTCCTGAGAAAGCTTCGAGAGTTTTTCCAGGGCGGGCTTTTTATCACCGGAGAAACGGATGGTGAGGCCGGCTGTGGAAGGATATGCTATGACTTTCTGCACTTCGGGAAGTGTCTGCAGATCGCACCGCAGAATATCGGCCAGGACCGGATCGATCTTTTTCATATCCAGGCGGACCCGGAGGCTGTGGCTGCTTTCATGTT
Source organism: uncultured Lachnospiraceae bacterium (assembly GCA_946534785.1). Taxonomy (GTDB): domain Bacteria; phylum Bacillota; class Clostridia; order Lachnospirales; family Lachnospiraceae; genus CAG-791. The sequence continues at coordinate 1,026 of CAMNCY010000017.1, forward strand.
CGATCGTGTAATGCAAGATGTCCCTCTCTTCTGAATGTCCTGTAACGGGTCTTTGATACTGTATCAAGCATAATCGATGCTTCAAAAAGGCGCAAGAAAGCATTCTGCCCTTTTGCGTGACAGATGTGCCATCTGTGATTTTTGTGTGACCATTTCGGTGTCACCCTTTATTATCCGCTGATTTGATTGTAGAATAAGGAAAAATACAGTTGGCCGCATGGGGATCTTCCCCATGCGCCGTTTACGCTCCGGGATGACCGGAGCGGTCGTTTAAAAGGAGGAGATCATGATCGTTGTTCTTGTTCTCATTGTACTGATATTGCTCATTCTGATCATCAACCTGCGGGTCATCCCTCAGGGGTACACCTTCATCGTGGAGCGTCTGGGCCGTTATCATTCGACCTGGGGCGCGGGTCTTCACTTCAAGGTGCCGTTCATCGACCGCATCGCGAAAAGGATCAGCCTGAAGGAGCAGGTGCTGGACTTCCCGCCGCAGCCTGTCATCACGAAGGATAATATCGTCCTGCAGCTCGACTCTGTCGTCTACTGCAAGATCTTCGATCCCAAGCTCTATACCTACGGCGTGGAGAATCCTCTGGCAGGTCTGCAGAACCTTGCCGCAACGACGCTCCGTAACATCGCCGGTGAAATGGAACTGGACCAGCTCCTTACTTCCCGTGACAAGATCAACCAGCAGCTGGAAGCGATCCTGGATGATGCGACCGACGCCTGGGGCATCAAGGTGACCCGTGTCGAGTTGAAAAACATCAATCCTCCCCAGGAGATCGTCGAGGTCATGTCCAAGCAGATGCGTGCAGAGCGTGAGCGCCGCCAGACCGTGCTGGAAGCACAGGCACACCAGGAAGCGGTCGTCTCCCGTGCAGAAGGCGACAAGCAGGCCAAGATCCTTGCCGCACAGGCGGAGCGTGATGCGCAGATCGCCCTGGCAGAAGGCCGTGCCCGTTCCATCAGCCTGATCTATGAAGCGGAAGCCCGCGGCCTGGAAGCCTTGAAGCAGGCCGATGTCAGTGAAGCGGTGCTTCGCCTGAAGGGAATCGAGGCCCTCAAGAACGTGGCGGACGGCCGCGCGACCAAGATCTACATGCCTTCCGATATTACGAATGTCGTCAGCACACTGGGCCTTGCGGCGGAGTCCCTGGGCATCGGCGATGCGACGCCTGTTGACCATACGCCGAAGCCGGTAAAACAGCCGGAGCCGGATCCCTGCATCGACGAGGAAACGAGCGAAGAAGGCAAAAAGGCAGCGGAGTATACCGGCGCGGTCAACGCTGATCTGGAGAACAGATGGTGAATAAAAAGACAGCAGCCGTTATCTGCGGCCTTGTGATACTGGCGGCGGCAGCGGCAGGCCTTTACTATGGCGCGGTGACCCGGTTTATTCCCCAGAGACGTTATGAAACGGCACAAGAGCTGGCGGATGCGGGAGAATACGAAGAGGCGATCCGCGCCTTCGAGGCGCTGGGAGAATACGGGGACAGTGCGGATAAAGCCATTGAGACCCGTTTTCTCATGATCCGCAGGATGATCGACCGCGGAGAATATGAGGAAGCCATCGGCCTTCTCGATGATCTGTCGGAGTACCAGCAGAGCAATGGCCTTCGAAGCCTTGCCAGGTACGGTATTGCGGAGGATCTTTTAAAGGACGGATCCCTCGAAGAAGCAGCCGCGATCTATGAGGAGCTGGGTGATTTCGGGGATGCGGAGGATAAGCTTCACGGGATCTGGTACCAAATGGCGGAGAACGAGCTTCTGGTCTTTCATTATGACCGGGCCCGGGAGCTTCTGGAAAAGTGCGGTGACTATAAAGACTGCGAAGAGCTGGTCACCAATCTCGGAAATGTGTTTGACCTCGTGTATGAAACGCCCTTTGCAAATGCCGGGGGAGATACGACCGAGGAGGCTTCCTCCTATCTCTGGGTGCATTCTTTGATCACGCCCGGGGACCCTTCGGTCATTCTCGTCATGCAGGAGGATTTTGCGATAGGAGAGGAGATCCCTTCCTTTTTCGGAGCCGGCATCCTGAATTACCGGCAGGAGACAGCCGTCAGCGATACGGTCTACCGGTTCTCCTATCCCCTTTCCACGGCGGAACTGACCTTTGACATGTCCAAGGTATCCGTTCTTCTGGAGACGGTCTTCGACGGTGATTTTGCCGGCATGGAAAGCCGCCGCATCTACCGGGAGAGCGGAAAGGACATGGAACAGCCGATGAAGCGCAGATGGGAGCTTCTCGAGGATGAAGAAAAAGCGGAGAGCATCAGGGAAGGCTTTCGCCATCGTCTTCTTCTGGAGCAGGTGATGCTTCGGAATCCATACTTTGAAGGAGCTCTTGACGACGATCCGATCGAGCCATGAATTCGGTAAAGGATTTATAGAGGGCAGCCTGGTCGCCGATGCATTCCATCGTCGTCGGTGCCTGGCCCGTCACGCAGACATAGTGCCTGCCGTCCTTTGCGATCATGAAGCTTGCGGCGCAGAATTTGGCATCGTTGATGAAACCGGTCTTGGCACTCATGACAAGGCCGCCGGTATCAAGGGTCGCGATCCTTCTCAGGAACAGGTTGGAAATGGCGATCCCGTCGGGATGAAGGGGCGTTGCCACGGTCTGGTACTGGGTCGTGGAAAGCACGGTCCTGGCAAGAAGATTCTTCTGTGCTTCCATCAGGATCTTCGCGGTATCGTGGACGGTGCTGAAATGCGCGGCGTCCCGGATCCCCATATTGTTGGTGAAATGAGTCGAAGAAAGTTCCAGTTCTTCGGCTTTTTCATTCATAAGATCGACAAAGGCGGCATCGGAGCCCGCGCAGTATCTGCCGAGGGCAAGGGAGGCGTCTGCACCGGAGGGCAGGATCGTACCGAATAAAAGATCCATCACGGGAACATCTTCTCCTGCCTGATACCCCACGGTCGTAAGATCGTGGGCCGCACAGAATTTGAGGATGTCTTCCGTGATCGTAAAAGTATCGGAAAGGTGCCGGATGTGTTCGCATGCCACGAGAACGGTCATGACCTTCGTCATGGACGCGGGGAACATGGGGATATCTTCATTCTTGCCGGCAAGGACCTCGCCGGTATCGGCATCCAGGAGGATGGCAAAGGTGCTTTTCACAAGGTCCTGTGCCTTCGGGGCGGAGATCTCCTCAACGAGCAGCTCTATTTCTTCTTCGGAAAGCCCTTTTTCGGCAAGCTCTTCTTCGGTCAGGATCTCTCCGGAAGGGGTTTCGACCGTGCGGCTTTTTTCCTTCTTTGTTTCAATTACGGAAGTTTTGGCTGTATTCTTCTTCTGCGCGGCCAGGCTGTGCATGCCGGTCAGGGGCGATGCAGCAGAAAAGAGCAGCGCTGCTGCAAGGATCACAGGGAGTGCTTTTGTACGTACCATATCGGCCTTTCTGCCCGTGTGAGCGGGCGGATGGTAAAAACAGGTTGCATACCTGCATTATATACCAGACCCGAAGATTTTTGACCCTGTAACGCGAGTGTGCTACAATATCGGATATTTGTGCTTTGTGTCAACGAATACCGTACATGATCGGGAACGGATAATTGCCCATGAATTATTACGACGACCATAACGATTTATATGATAACCAGGACGAATACATAAGGCAGAGACGCCTTCGTGCCTGGCGGCGCAGGGTAGAGCGGGAGCGGCAGGTAAGACGCCGCAGGCGGATCCTGGCGGTCGTGCTTTCCGCAGCCGTGATCGCCGCCGTATGCCTAGCCCTTTTCGTTTTCCCGAAGATCCTGGACGGAAGAAAGGCAAAGGCCGGCGGGAATACAGCTTCTGCTGCGGCGCAGGAACAGACGCCTTCCTCCGGGCCCGTAAAGGAGATCGCCTATGTGGAATCGGCGTACGCGCCGCATGACGTGCAGGCGGCTTCGGCCGCACAGCCGCAGGCGATCCCGGAACCGGCATCTGACGATCCTTATGTATTTACCTATACGGACCAGACGAAAGAAATCCCGCTGTCTGAGAAAAATATCGCCAGAATGAAGCAGAGAGACCAGCTCGCGGCAGGTACGGCAGAGACGGCCGGGGAGCAGGGAACGGAGTCTGCGGAAGGCGATGCGGCCGCAGCGGCCGCGGGAGAAACTGCCGAAGGCTCTGAAGAAGTTCTGGAGGATCTTTCCCAGATCACGGACAGCGCACCGGTCGTGGGAAACGACTATGTGGACAGCTTCTACGCGATCCTGGTGAATGCCGATGACGGAACGGTCATCGCGGAGAGAGATTCCCGGGAGAGAATGGTGCCGGCCAGCATGACAAAGGTCATGACGGTGCTGGTCGCCTGCGAGAACCTGACCGAGGCCCAGCTGGACGATACCTTTACCGTGACCCAGGAGATCTGTGACCTGGCATTTCTTTCCGGCGCGAGCAACGTCGGCTACAGCCCGGGAGACAACGCGGTGGTACGGGACCTTCTGTACGGCACCGTGCTGGAGTCGGGCGGTGATGCTGCCATGAGTCTTGCCGAGTATGTGGCCGGCTCCCAGGATGCCTTTGTCGCCCTTATGAATGAGAAGCTGGAGGAGCTGGGACTCTCCGGTTCCGCCCACTTTACCAACTGCATCGGCCTGTATGACGAGAACCATTACTGCACCGTCTACGATATGGCCGTGATCATGGCGGCTGCCATGGACAATGAAATGGCCAAAGGGTTCCTCGGCATGCACACATGGACCACGTCGCCCATGAAGATCTATCCCGAAGGCAGGGAGATCTCCAACTGGTTCCTGAGAAGGATCGAGGACAAGGATACCCACGGACTCGTTATCGGGGCAAAGACCGGCTATGTGAACGAATCCGGAAGCTGCGCCGTCAGCATGCAGATGTGCGGCGACGGCACAAGGTACATCTGCTGCACGGGCAATGCCTGGAGCGGCTGGCGCTGCATCTATGACCACGTAGCGATGTATTCGGAGTATACACAATAGGCTGAAATAAAATGATCCGGTTCTGCAGTGCATGACGCATTGCAGAGCCGGATATTTTTGATCCGCTATAATCAGATTTCAGCCCGCCGCCGCGTTATTCGGGATAGGTGAGATGATCGGGCGTGATGTGGTAAAGCGTCTTCTCCAGATACCGGGCGGCGCGCCATTTCGCCATGGGCAGGTTCATGTCCAGGTAATTGCCGCAGTCCCTGGGAGAGGCGCCGGGGACGTCCCCTTCGAAATCCCGGACGAACTCGAACATTTCCGTGACCAGGGGGACGATGTCCAGGGCTTCGTAATCTCCCTCCAGGACCATGTAATGGCCGGTCCTGCATCCCATCGGGCCGAAGTACACCGTTTTGTCCGCATAGACGGGGTGGTTGCGCAGGAAGGTCGCGCACAGGTGCTCCATTGTGTGGATCTCGGCCGTATTCATGACCGGCTCCTTGTTCGGCGTTGTCATGCGCAGGTCGAACGTCGTGATGACCACATCCTTGAAAACATCTCTGCGGGATACGTAGATCCCGGGCTCCAGCTTCAGGTGATTGACGGTAAAGCTTGCTATTTTCTCAAGTTTTCGTTCCATGATATCACTCCTTGTATTCCTTACAGCGCCCGTTTTCCGGGCCCTCCCCTAAATTGTATCACAAATGGCGCGGTAAGCAAAAACGGGTGCCAGGAGGCACCTGTTTGCAGTATAATTAAATGTTGTCAGCTTTTTCGGCAGGAGTTCAGTCAGTCGTTTTCCGGAGGAGTTCATGTTCAGAAGGTTCTGGTTCCGGCTACCCATAAGCAGCAAGGTCAGGAGCTTTGCCGTGATCGTGGTCATGATCATCGCGATCGCGGTCGTCTTTAATATTTACGCGATCCGATTCTCCATTGACGGCTTCGGCATGGTCCTGGATGAGAACCGGAGCTGCCAGCAGTTCATGGACGCCCTGGAAAAGGAAAGCGATGACCTGCATGAATATATGGAAGTGCGGTCGGAGAAGGCGATGCAGGACCTGCAGGGCACCTGCGGAGACACGAAGTGGCGGATGGACCAGCTTCCTTCCGATTATTTTGAGATCGGGCCGGACCGCTATGCCACTACCTGGAACATCCGTAACGCCTATGAACAGTATGCGGAGAAAAGGGACAGCCTCCTTCAGCTGGACAGCAGCGAGGAGAATTACATTACGGACCTGTATGAGGTCTATGACCGGCTGGACTACCTTTCCGCTTATGCCAGAAGACTGATGCAGCAGACTGTCGTGGACGGGGCGAATGTATATACGGCGAAGGTCCCCATGTACAGAAGGATGCCGTTCATCCTGGCCAATATCACGCTTTTTTCCATGCTGCTCATCCTGTTTTCGAGCCGCCTGATGACGGCATCGATCGTGGAACCGGTGGAAAAGCTTTCCGAGCAGGCCCGCAGGATCGAAGCCAATGATTTCAGCGTGCAGGACGTGGAACTGGAGAACCGGGACGAGATCGGCGACCTGGGAATCGCCTTCAACCGGATGAAACACGCAACGGGCGATTATATCAATACGCTTCAGGAAAGGAACCAGATCGCGGAGCTTCTGCACGAGGAGCAGCTGTCCAACCTGGAAAAGGAAAAGCAGCTCGAAAACAACCGGATGGAGCTTCTGAAAAGCCAGATCAACCCCCATTTCCTGTTCAATACGCTGAATATGATCAGTTCCATGGTCAACCTGGAGAATGCCGGGACCACGGAAAAGATGACCCAGTCGCTCTCGGCACTGTTCCGGTATAACCTGGGGGTCAAGGATCAGCTGGCCTTTCTGCCGATGGAAACGGGCATTGCGGAAAATTATATGTATCTGCAGAAAATGCGTTTCGGGGCGCGCTTTGATTATGAGATCCGGGTCCCGGAGGATGCGGACAGGATCCTGATCCCCTCCTTTACCCTGCAGCCGCTCATCGAGAATGCCGTAAGCCACGGCCTTTCCAGAAAGGAACAGGGAGGAAAGGTGACCGTCCTGGCCGAGCATGCGGGGGACGGAAGGGTCCGGGTCACGGTGAAGGACAACGGCCTTGGCATGAGCAATGAGAGAAGAGAGCAGATCATGAAACGGCTGGAAGGAGAGGAGAACGGTTCCTCCTCCGGTTTCGGTATCGGCCTCGGCAATATTTACAAGAGAGTCAAAGGACTGTACGGAGACAAAGGGGAATTCCTGATCGAATCCGAAGAAGGAAAGGGTACGTCCGTGATCATCACGATACCCGACGGTAAGGAGAACTGATATGCGCTGTATTCTTGTGGCAGATGATGAAATGATCGAAAGAAAGGTGCTTGTGAAAAAGCTCCTGGCAAAATACGGGGACGAGTACCGGGTCCTGGAAGCGGAAAACGGCCGGCAGGCGGTGGAACTGTTTGAAGCAAACGACATCGCGGCGGCGCTCCTGGATATCGAGATGCCGGGCATCAACGGGCTGGAGGCAGCCCAGATCATCCGGTCGAAGGACCGGTCCCTTCCGATCATCTTCGTCACGGCCTTTGATGAATTCAACTATGCCAAAGCGGCGATCTCGGTCCATGCGCTGGATTATATCCTGAAGCCGTATTATGAGGAGGAGCTCTTTGCCATCATCGACGAGGCTCTGTATCATTCCGGCCGGGAAGAAAAAGGCGAAGCAGACCTGCCCGAAAAAAACAGTGAGAAAACGGTGCCTGCAGAAAACAGGGAAGCCGACATAGCCGGAAACGTACCGGGGGCACAGGATCTGTTCCGCAACAAAGTGCTTGACCATATGGAAGAGCATTATATGGAAGATCTTTCCGTCCAGGACGTTTCGGAGACCTTCGGTTATTCGGAAGCTTATTTCTGCAAGCTGTTCAAGCAGAACTTCGGATCCAGTTTCGTTACCTACCTGACGGATCTGAGAATCGGCAAAGCAAGGGAGCTTCTGAAGGAGCCGGACTGCAGCATCAAAAAGGTCGGTGTCGCCGTCGGGTATCCGGATTCCAATTATTTTGCGAAGGTATTCAAAAGGCAGACAGGGAAGAGCCCTTCGGAATACCGGCAGGAATTCCTATGAAAGCGGTAAGAAAGATCCGTCTGCCGGCAGGCCTTTTGGCAGTATGCCTTCTTCTGCCGCTCCTTCTTTGCGGCTGCTCCCTGGGAGAGGAAAGACAGAAGGCTCCGGAGTATGTTTTTTCCTATGCGGAGAACCAGCCGGGAGATTATCCCGCGACCCAGGCTGCCCGGTATTTTGCGGAGCTCGTGAAGGAAAGGACAGAGGGCCGGATCGAGATCCGGATCTATCCGAATGCGGAGCTGGGGGACGAGGTCTCTTCGGTCAGGCAGCTGACCTACGGCGGCATCGATTTTGCCAGGGCTTCCCTTTCCTCCCTGAATGCCTACAGCCCGATGGCAGTCGTGCTGCAGATGCCGTACCTGTATAAGGATGCGGCGCACATGTGGAGGGTCCTTGACGGCGAGATCGGCGACATGGTCATGGAGTCCTTTGACGGCTCCGGCATCGTGGGACTGTCCTGGTATGACGCGGGCGTGCGGTGTTTTTACACCCGCAGCGGTCCGATCCGTACCATAAGGGACCTGAGGGGACTCAGGATCCGCGTGCAGGAAGGCAACTATATGGAAGACATGGTCCGCTCCCTCGGCGCGATCCCGGTACCGCTCGTTTATTCCGAAGTCTATTCGGCACTGGAGACAGGGCAGGTGGACGGCGCGGAGAACAATATCCCGTCCTACGAGACCATGGACCACAATCTTGTCGCACCATATTATTCCATGGATGAGCATGTGAGGATCCCGGAGATGCAGATCGTATCGCAGGCCACCTGGAACCGGCTTTCGGAAGAGGACCGGCAGATCATCCGGGAATGCGCGGCCGAGTCGTCCCTGTACGAGCGGCAGCTGTGGGAAGAGAATAATGAAGAGGCCAGGCGCAGGGCGGAACTGGACGGCACCGTTTTCAATGAGGTGGATGACCAGGAGAAGGACTGGATGCGCCGCGCGATGGTCTCTTTGTATCAGAAGTACTGCTCAGATTATATGGATGTCCTGGACAGGATCCGGGCAATGGAGGAGGAAAAATGAAATATCAGTTCAGGTTCCGCAATACACCGGGCAACATGCTGCTGCTTACGCTGTATGCGAATTATACGAGTTACATCGGTGTGATCAACCTGGTCTTCACGGCGTCGATGGCAGGCCTTTTATATGCTTCGATCCGGCAGGGCTGGAAAGGCTGGGCGATCGCGGCCTGCGTCGGTGTGCTGTATTTTCCCCTGATCCAGCCGATCATCCTGTACCTTCGGATGAAGCGGAACCTTTCCGCGGTCACGGAGGACACCGTCATTTCCTTTTCCGATAAGAACATCCTCGTGGAGGTGGGAGAGAAGAGCGAAATGCATCGCTGGAAGGACCTGCATTCCGTGAAAAAGACACCTTTCCAGGCCGTCCTGTACCTGGGGACCCGGAGCGGGATCGTGATCCCGAACGATGCCATGGGTGATAAAAAGGAAGAATTCCTGCAGTATGCCGCAAAGCAGACCGGGAAAAAGAAGATGTGAAAACGGGCAGACCTTTTTTGTGCGGAATTCACGAAAATTATTTTTTTAACAGAGACAGTGCTGATTTGTTGTTCAGAATAGACAAAAATAGTAGAAGAATGTTGTCATTTATAACCAAAAGTGATGGTATTTTACTATGTATGACAATTTTTTACGGTTTTTTTAAACAAAAAATCCTATATAATTGTACTGTAATTGCATTTTTCATGTGCACAGCATACTTATAGGAGGAAAACATGAAAAAACTTGTTAGTATTGCACTTTGTGCAGTAATCGTTGCATCTCTGACAGCATGCGGCGGCTCTGCTCCGGCTCCGGCAGCAGCACCTGCAGCAGAAGCTAAAGAGGAAACAAAGGAAGAAGCTCCTGCTGAGGAAGCTAAAGAAGAAGCAGCTCCCGCTGAAGCAGCAGCTGAAGCACCTGCAGATCTTCCGGATGCATCCGGCGATCCCAAGGTAACTTTCGTATTCGCAGAAGTTAACACACCCGACACTCTGATCACAAAGGTCGACCAGAAGTTTGCTGATACCGTTAACGAACTGTCCGGCGGCACGATCAACATCGATCTGCAGCACTCCAAGGTCCTCGGCGCTGAGGGCGAAGTCCTTGACAACATGATCGGCGGCGTAGGCACGATCCAGATGGCAAGAATTTCCACAGCATCCCTGGTTGCGTATGGCTGCCCCAAGGCCGGCCTGATCGCACTTCCTTTCTTCTTTGAGACAGAAGATCACTTCTGGAAGTTCGCAGACAGCGAGATCTCCGATGAATTCCTGAGAGAGCCCGAAGAAGTCGGCGACGGCATCAGAGGCCTGTTCTTCGCAGAAGAAGGTTTCCGTAATATCTTCACATCTACCAAGGTTAATGATATGGACGGTCTCAAGGGCCTGAAGATCAGGACTTCCACTGACCCCGTCATGGTTGATGCCATCAACGCACTCGGCGCTTCCGCTACTGTCGTTGACTACACAGAGCTTTACACATCCCTTCAGTCCGGCGTTGTTGACGGTGCTGAGAACCCGATGCCCAACTACCTGAACAACTCCTTCTATGAGGTTGCTCCTTATGTTATCGAGTCCGGCCACCAGCTCGGCGTTGTTGAGATCATCATCACCGATGCAGCTTGGAACAGCCTGACAGACGCTCAGAAGGCATGCATGGAAGAGGCTGCTGCTGTTGCAAAGCAGTACTGCAGAGATGCTGTTGAGGAAGCTAACGAAGAAGCTGTCAGCACCCTGAAGGATAAGGGCGTTGAGTTTGTGGAAGTTCCCGACAAGACACCTTGGATCGAAGCAGTTCAGCCTGTTATCGAGAAGAACACAAAGGGTCTTGAGGATCTGTACCAGGCAGTTAAGGATCTGAAATAATCCTGATCTGCACCTGCTGACGAAGTTCAGCGATCCGTAATTCAGATTAGTTCCTGATGAGGACGGGCACAGGGTTCGCCCTGTGCCCGTTTTAGCTCCAAAGGGGGGTATTTATGTTCGATACACTCGACAAGATCAAGCCGTTATACGACTGGCTCTACAAGATCATCATGGTGATCTGTAAACTCCTTCTTATAGCGGACATTGTTATCACAAGTTACGCGGTTGTCGGCCGCTATGTTCCTTTTATCGATGACCCCAGCTGGTCGGAAGAAATCGTCCTGATGCTCATGACGTACATGTGCGTTCTTTCCGCAGCTCTGGCGATCCGCCGCAATGCGCATATCCGCATGACAGCATTTGACCGTTATCTTCCGAAGTCCGTTATTACCATTACGGATTTCCTTTCTGAGATCGGCGTTACCGCTCTTGCCATCGTCATGATGGTCATCGGCTGGCAGTATGCAACTGGTCTTGGTTCCAAAGGTTACTTCACCAGTATCCCCACACTGTCCAAAAAGTGGCAGTTTTTCCCGATTCCTCTGGCAGGCCTTGTTATGCTGATTTTTGAGATCGAAAGAATCTACGACAGCATCAAGAAAATTGTAAAGAAGGAGGATGAGTGATGACGAATTCATTTGCAGTAGCAGTTCTGCTTATCAGCTTTTTCGCGATGATCATCCTTCGTTTCCCGATCGCGTATTCTGTAGCAATTGCTTCTATTCTTTGCCTTAAGGCACAGGGCGCCGGCCTTGCAGGCGTCAGCCAGCAGATGGTCAAGGGCATCAGCTCCTTCTCCCTGATGGCAGTTCCTTTCTTCATTACGATGGGCGTTCTGATGGGCTCCGGCGGTATTTCCGAGAAGCTGATCGCTCTGGCTAACGCTCTGGTAGGCTGGATGACCGGCGGTATGGCAATGGTCAATATCGTTGCATCCTATTTCTTCGGCGGTATTTCCGGTTCCGCGGCTGCTGATACGGCATCCCTCGGTTCCATCCTGATCCCCATGATGGTCGACCAGGGTTACGACGCTGATTTCTCAACAGCTGTAACCATTACGTCTTCCGTTGAAGGACTTCTGGTACCGCCCAGCCACAACATGGTCATTTTTGCGACTGTCGCCGGCGGTATCTCCGTAGGAAGCCTGTTCCTTGCAGGTTACATCCCGGGTGCTATCCTGGCCGGTTCCCTGATGGTCGGTTCCTATATCATTTCCAAGAAAAGGCATTATCCGAAGGGTGAGCCCTTCAATCTCAAGAGCTTCGGCAAACAGCTTTCCGTTTCCGTATGGGCTCTGGCAGCTGTCCTGATCGTTGTTGTCGGCGTTGTCGGCGGTATGTTCACAGCAACAGAATCCGCAGCTATCGCAGTTATTTATTCCCTGATCGTCTCTGTATTCATTTACAAAGGCCTTACATGGAAGGGTGTATGGGATGCCCTGAGCGAGTGCGTTGACACACTTTCGATCGTCCTGATCCTGATCTCGACGTCCTCCATCTTCGGTAACTGCCTGACGCTCCTTCACGTTCCGGAGCTGGCAGCAAACGCCATTACCGGCGTATCCAGCAACCCGATCGTGATCGCGATCCTTCTGAACCTGATCCTTCTGGTTCTGGGCTGCATCATGGATATGGCTCCGATCATCCTGATCGCTACACCTATCCTTCTGCCCATCGCGAAGAGCATCGGCATCGATCCGATCCAGTTCGGTATCATGGTCATCCTGAACTGCGGTATCGGCCTTCTGACACCTCCTGTAGGATCCGTTCTTTTCATCGGCTCCGCTGTTGCAAAGCTTCCCATGGAGAAGGTCGTCAAGGCTACGCTTCCTTTCTATCTTTGCATGCTGATCTCCCTGATGCTGATCACATTTATTCCTCAGATCAGCCTGCTCCTGCCGAGCCTCTTCATGAAGTAATTCGTATCGGCAGTATGAGATCCCCTGCAGATACAGGGCAAATATTCAGTACGGTCTACAGGCCTGCAGTCTTCGGACTGCAGGCCTTTTCTGTTTGCCGGGGCGTTCGTGCGGCCCGCCTCTTCCGGCTGCTTGAGCCACGGGGACAGGTACACTGACTCATGTCCCGGCTCTTCACGGATGCCTTTGCGTGAGCGTTGCGGATGCTTTGCGGAAGCAGTCCGGACGTATTGACAGGCCTTTGCCGCCTGTGCTAACATTTTCTGTGAAAACGATTGCACAAACGATTTCATATCCGTCTCATGAAGAAGTCAGAGGGCATTATGAAAGAGGAAATGATGGAGAAGAAGGCTGAAGAACGCCTTGCCGCCGGCGGCAGGCAGTATCGTCTGTATTCCATGAATACGATCGTTGTGGGGAGCGGCGCGGCAGGACTGAATGCGGCCGCAAGCCTTTATAAGAACGGACAGAAGGATATCGCCATCCTGACGGAAGGGCTTCGTATGGGAACGAGCCTGAATACCGGATCGGACAAGCAGACCTATTATAAGCTGACGACCTCGGGAAGCGAGTCCGACAGTGTCCGTAAAATGGCGGCGACGCTTTTCGACGGCGGCTCCATGGACGGAGACCTTGCCCTGATCGAAGCCGCCCTTTCACTTCGCGGTTTCTATCATCTGGTGGATATCGGTGTCCCTTTCCCCTGCAATCCTTACGGGGAATACGCGGGATACAAGACAGACCACGATCCCAACCGGCGGGGGAGTTCAGCCGGACCCCTTACTTCAAAATTCATGACAGAGCAGCTCCTCAAAGAGGTGCAGCTGTACGGGATCAGGATCTTTGACGGCTATCAGGTCATTGAGATCCTGACGCAGAAGACAGGCGTGGGGGAAACTTCGGAAACGAGAGCCCGCGGCGTTCTTGCAATGGATGTGCGGGCAAAGACGCCGAAGGATGCCTTTGTCGTTTTTGCAGCCGAAAACGTGATCTGGGCGACCGGATCGGAAGCCGGCATGTATGAGGCTTCCGTGTATCCCGTCAGCCAGACCGGTGCAACAGGCGCCGCCTTCCGGACAGGAGCCCGCGGCAAGAACCTGACGGAGTCCCAGTACGGGATCGCCTCTCTGGGCTTTCGCTGGAACCTTTCCGGGACCTACCAGCAGGTCCTGCCCAGGTACGTTTCCACGAAGCCCGACGGCTCGGATGAAAAAGAATTTCTGGAGGAGTATTTTCCCGATAAGAGGAAGCTCCTTCTTGCCATTTTCCTGAAGGGATATCAGTGGCCCTTCGATCCCCGCAAGACCGGGGACTTCGGATCCTCCCTCATCGATCTTCTGGTCTATCAGGAGACCGTCCTGAAGGGACGCCGTGTTTTTCTGGATTATACAAGGAATCCGTCCTGCCTTGAGAAAGACGGGCACTTTGATCCGGAAATGCTGGAGCAGGAGGCTTACGAGTATCTTGCGAACTCGGACGGCCTTCATGAAACGCCGATCCACCGCCTGCAGCACATGAATCCTGCGGCGATCGATCTGTACCGCGCGCACGGCATCGATCTCTCCTCCCGAATGCTGGAGATCGGTGTCTGCGCGCAGCACAATAACGGAGGCCTTGCGGGAAATATCTGGTGGGAGAGCAATATCCGGCATCTTTTCCCGGTGGGGGAGGTCAACGGATCCCACGGCGTATACCGGCCGGGCGGAAGCGCCCTGAATTCCGGCCAGGTCGGCAGCATGCGGGCAGCGGTATTCATCGCGAACCGCTACCGGGACCACGTTCCGGAAGAGGCGGAGCTTTCCGTGATCCTCGGCACGCAGATCGGGGAAACTGTATCCTTCGGAGAAGCAGCCCTTTCCAGAGACACTGAAGAGGTGTTCGATGTCCGGCGGGAGAAAAAGCTCCTGGGAAGCCGGATGTCGGAAAACGGTGCCTGTATCCGCTCCCTTGAGGGGGCCGGAAAGGCTATTGCAGAAGCCCGGGCGCAGCTGGAAGCCCTTCTTCAGAAGAAGGTCGGAAAAATACAGGACCTTCGCCATTATTACCGGGTACGGGATCTTCTGGTGAGCCAGATCGTCTATCTTTCCGCGATCCGGGATTATATCGAACGGGGCGGCGTGAGCAGAGGCTCTTACCTTGTTACGGATCCCAATGGAGAGAAACCTTTGCCGGAGCTGCCGGAGCTTTTCCGGTTCCGCACAGAGGATCCGGGCTTTCGGGAAAAGATCCAGGAAGCGGAATATACCGGAGCCGGCGTTCAGTTCTTCTGGAGGGAGCGCAGGATGATCCCGGAAGAAGATGAGTGGTTTGAAAAAGTATGGAAGGATTTCCGGGAAGGAAATTTTTATCAATAAACGAGGAGGATTAACGGATGAGCAAGTTCATGACGGCAGAAGAAGCGGTGAAAATGATACAGGACGGCGAGAGCCTGGCGCTTCTTGGAAACGGCGGCGGGATCATGGAGCCGAACTTCCTGTTCGAAGCGCTGGAGAAGCGCTTCCTTTCGGAAGGGCACCCCAGGGATCTTACCATTACCCATTCGGCGGGAATCGGCGACAAGGCAGACGGAGGCCTTTCCCGTTTTGCCCATGAGGGCATGACGAAGAGGGTCATCGGCGGGCACTGGGGGTGGTCTCCCAGACTCCAGCAGATGTCCAACGAGGGAAAGATCGAAGCCTATAACCTTCCCCAGGGCATCATCGCCATGCAGTACCGGGAGATTGCGGCACACAGGCCGGGCCTGATCACACAGACGGGCCTCAAGACCTTCGTGGATCCCAGAGTCAGCGGCGGAAAGCTCAATGATGCGACAAAGGAAGACATCGTGGAACTTATGGAGCTGAATGGAAAAGAATGGCTCCACTATAAGACCTATCCTGTCACGATCGGCCTGATCCGCGGCACCATGGGCGATGCGGAGGGGAACATTTCCCTGCAGCAGGAGCCTGCCTATCTGGAAGCGCTCCAGATCGCCCAGGCTGTCCATAACTGCGGCGGCAAGGTCATCTGCCAGGTCAAATATGCGGCAAAATCCGGCACGATGGATCCCCGTCTGGTCCGTATCCCCGGGATCCTGGTGGATGCGGTCGTCGTCTGCCCGGCGCAGGTGCAGACCATTGAAAGCGAATACGATCCGGCCCTTGTCGGCGAGATGAAGATCCCGGAGGATGCCATCGCGCCCATGAAGCTGGACCAGAGAAAGGTCATCGCAAGACGCGCGGCCATGGAGATCCGGAAGGGTATGATCATGAACCTGGGCTTCGGCATGCCGGACGGCGTCGCGAAGGTCGCGGCGGAAGAAGGGATCGCCGACTGGGCGAAGATGACCATCGAGCAGGGCATTATCGGCGGTATTCCGGCAAGCGGCGCGATCTTCGGTGTTGCCTACAATCCGGAATCCATGCTGGACGGCCCGTCCCAGTTCGATTTCTATAACGGCGGCGGCCTGGATATGACATGCCTCGGCCTGGCGCAGCTTGACCGGCACGGAAATGTCAACGTATCCAAGTTCGGCCCGACGATCGCAGGCGCGGGCGGCTTCATCGATATCTCCCAGACAGCAAAGAAGTGCGTATTCTGCGGCACCTTTACAACAGGCGGCCTGAAGACCGAGGTAAAGGACGGACAGCTGCATATCCTGCAGGAGGGCCGCGCCCGCAAGTTCCTGCAGGAAGTGGAACACGTCACCTTCTCCGGCGACTACGCGAGGGAATCCGGCCAGAGCGTCCTGTATGTGACGGAAAGAGCCGTTTTCGAGATGACGGAGGAAGGCCTGGTCCTGAAGGAGATCGCGCCCGGCGTCGATCTTCAGAAGGATATCCTGGACCAGATGGATTTCGCACCCGTGATTCCGGGCGACCTGAAGCTGATGGACGAGCGGATCTTCCGTGACGGTCTGATGGGACTGAAGGACTGAGAAGAAGCCGGGACAGGCGGAAATAGCAGACAGCAGAAAAACAGTGACATCATACACTGATTAAGAAACAGCAGAGTGCCCGCACAGGGCAAGGAGGGAAAAATGGCAGAAAAGATCGAAGGAGTAACACTGGTCAAAAAGGAGAATTACGCAATCCTCACCGTTGACATTCCGGCAACGAGGAACGCGCTGAACGTACCGACACTCAAATACATGGAGGAACTCGTGGACGATGTGATCGCGGATCCTGCCATGCATGCGATGATCCTTACCGGCGGCGGAGAGAAGTCTTTTATCGCGGGGGCGGATATCAGCCAGCTGGTCAAGATGAGCCCGGAGGATTCCCGCTATTCCATCGAAGTGGGACACGCTCTCTTTTCCAAGATCGAAAGGATGGACATCCCCGTGATCGCCGCCATCAACGGCTTCTGCCTCGGCGGCGGACTGGAGATCGCGATGAGCTGCGATATCCGGATCTGCTCCGCGAACGCAAGGTTCGGACAGCCCGAGATCAATATCGCCATGATCCCCGGCTGGGGCGCAACGCTCCGTCTTGCCAGGATGGTCGGCGAGAGCAGGGCAAAATACATGATCCTGACAGGCAAGATGATCAAGTCCGACAAGGCGCTTGACTGGGGCCTGGTATCCGAGGTCTATGAGGATGTAGCGACCCTCCGCGAAAAGGCGGAAGAGCTGGCAAAGGAACTTGCTTCCAAATCGCCCATCACCATGAAGATGGACAAGGTCATGATGTATGATTCTGCCAATAAGCAGCCGACCGACATCGCACAGAGAGATGCACTGGCACTGGGCCTGCTCTTTACGACCCATGATGCGAAGGAGGGCCTGCGCGCGTTCCTGGAGAAGCGCTCTCCCGAATACAAGGGCTGCTGAGCCCGGATGTGATTTCAAAAGTCAGGGACGGAAGCGAGTCCCCGCGCCGGCAGTTCGTGCAGACAGCTGAGGACCCTTTGCGGAACGCCGGCACTTAGGCGCCGTAGTCTGGCGCCTTATGTGCCGCTGCGCTGACGCAAGGAGCGGAAGCGTGTCCGAGGCGTCTGCATGAACTGTCGGCGCCGGGGCAACCGGTCCGTCCCCCGACATTTGCACCGTATACAGGAGGCATCGTGAGTACGATCAAGGATGTGGCCAGGCTGGCGGGAGTGTCCGCGAGCACGGTCTCCCGGACCCTTACCAACCGGGTCTATGTGGATGAAGCGACCAGACAGAAGGTCCTTCATGCCGCAAAAGAACTGCATTACCGTCCGAACCTGGCGGCAAAAGGCCTGCGGGAAGGAAAGTCGGGAACGCTTGCGCTCCTCGTTCCGGATATCAACAGCTTTTTTTATCCGCAGATCATGAAAGCGGTGGAAAAAGAAGCAGCGGTGAAGGGGTATACGCTCTTTCTGGTCAATACGGATGAAGACCCGGAAAGGGAGAAGAAGGCGGTCCGTACCATGATCAGCCGCGGTGTCGACGGGATCCTCTGTCTTTCCGTGGAGGATGACACGAGCCACCTGGAGGAAACGTCAAGGGAAGAAGGCGTTCCCGTGGTGCTGCTCAACCGGTTCGGAACGAAGGCGCTCAGCAGTGTGTCGGTGGATGATGAAGACGGCGGGTACCTGATGGTGAAGTACCTGCTGAAAAAGGGCCACCGGAAAATCGCCGCTCTTTTCGGAAGGGCGCAGATGCAGCGCTTCCGGAGCCGCCGGAGGGGCGCGGAGACCGCCATGCGGGAATATGGCGTTACAGGATATGAGGAAAGGTTCCTGGACAATATCAGTACGATCGAAGAGGCCTATCGGGCCACGGCGGCGCTGATGAAGGAAAAGGACCGTCCGACCGCGGTCTTCGCATCCATGGATATCCTGGCCATCGGCGCCTACCGGGCGATCCGGGAGGCGGGGCTGTCCATCCCGGAGGATGTGTCGGTCACCGGCTTCGACAATATTGCCATGACGGAATTCATGACACCGCCTCTTACGACCTATGAAGAGCCTTTTACGGAGCTTGCAAAGAACTGCGTGGCAGAACTGGCCCGGCAGATCGAGGGTGGACGGGATACGAGAAAGTCTGTTTTCCGGGGCAGGGTCCTGGAAAGAGAATCCGTCTGTCCGCCGGCGGCAGAGGACCGGGAGCAGGAGAGGTCTGGCAATGAATAAGATCGGTATTAATCTTTGGAACTGGGAACCGTCACTTGGGGACAGCTGCCTGGGACTTCCGGAGAAGATCCGGGGGATGGGCTTTACTGCCATAGAGCTTCCCATGACAACGCCGGATGTTTCCGATGCCCTTGCCGGGGAGATCCGGGAGGCGGGGCTGGAAGTGTCCTTATGTGCGGCAAACGGCCCGGGACGGGATATTTCCAATTTCGATCCGGACATCCGGGAAAACACCCTTTCCCTGTATGAAGAGATCCTGCGCACGGGGGAGAAGCTGCACGCATCGGTTTTTGCAGGGCCTTTGTATACGGGAGGCGGCAAGCGCCATGTCCTCAGCGAAGAGGACAGGAAACGGGAGTGGGACCTTGCGGTCAAAGGACTTCGCAGGACAGCAAAGACCGCTGCGCAGTGCGGCATCCGGCTTGCCCTGGAGCCCCTGAACCGCTACCGCACCAGTGTCTGCAATACCGTGGGGCAGATCCTGCAGATGGTGGAGGATGTGAACGAGCCCTGCGTCGGCCTGCATTTCGACACCTATCAGTCGGCGCTGGAGGAGCGGGATCTTCTGGAAGCTCTGGAGCGCTCCCTGAAAAGCGGCAGGGTGTATCATTTCCACGCCTGCGCCAACAACCGGAGCTGTCCCGGGGAGGGACTGATCCCCTGGGATGATGTCATGGACCTTCTGGTCCGCTATGGCTATGACGGCCATATCACAATGGAGACCTTTGCACCCGGCGGGTTCGATGCCAGCTTTGCAGCGGGTATTTTCCCGGAAGCGGATGAAATGGCAGCAAAAGGACTGGAGTACCTGAAAGGATATTTTGAAAGGAGAGAGCATGTCTAAGATACCTTATGAAGTCGGAAGAAGCGTAAAAGTAAGCAAGACCATAGGAGAGTCGGACGTCTATCTGTTCGCGGGGATCACGGGAGATTTTTTCCGGAACCACATCGATGAGGAATACATGAAGACCACGACCTTCGGCCACAGGATCGCCCACGGCGTCCTTTCCCTGGCCCTTGCCAGCACGGCATCCTCCAAGTTCACGGAAGACTGCCCGGTCCCGGTGGTATCCGCGGGGTACGATCACGTCCGTTTCATCGCGCCTGTTTTCATCGGGGATACGCTGACGGTGAATTACGTCTGCGCCGAGGTCGACGAAGAGAAGATGAAGACCTTCGGAAAGATCGAAGTCACGAACCAGAAGGGCGAGCTCGTCATGGTCGCGACACACATCCTGAAATATTTTGAGAAATAAGGAAAATACAACGGGGGAAAGCGAAATGAGTACGACACCTGAGAAAACACCTGTCAACGGGCATATGCTGGTCAGCGGCTGTGCGGACAGGGAGAACTGGAATACGCAGCTTCTGTATTTTACCTGCTCTTCCTTAAGCAGGGACGATAAAAGGATCTATCTTCTGAGCGACCGGACGGGGAGCCCGAACGTGGTGGTGCGGGATCTTACGACAGGAGAGGAGAAGGTCCTTACGGACAACCGTGCGGGAACACTCAAGAGTTATGTGTATTTTGACGGAACGCAGGGGAAGGGCCTCGGCAAGGCGAGTGTCTGCCTTGACTGCGACAGGGACATCATTTATTACATTCAGGACGACCGGATCTGCCGGGTGGACCTTGATGGCAATATCCGTGTGCTGAACGAGGTCCCGGACGGGCGCATGACGGCATTTACGCACGTCAGCAGCGACGGAAAACGGCTCTGTGTTCCCATGACGGACGGAAGGTGTCTGGACTTCGACCCCGAGACGGAGGGGAGCGGCCTTGACAAGAGACCTGTGTATGATATCGACGGACGCGTCCAGGATGAGAACTTAAACAGCTATCTGTGCGTCTACGATACCGAAACGGGAGAGCTCCTGTACGAGAAGACCGTCCCGAAGTGCTGGATCACCCACGTGCAGTTCAATCCCTGCGATCCCGAGATCATCATGTACAACCATGAATGGTCCAGTTTTGACTGCGGCATCCGCAGGATCTGGCTCTATGACCACCGGAATGACAAGATCATCCGCGTCCGTACGGAAGGGGAGGATACCCTCGGCAATACTCGCGGTTTTTCCAGAAAAGCAGCCGACTGGGTCTGCCATGAGATGTGGAGCGATGACGGAAAGACCATCATCTATCACGGCGGCTATGCGGACGGTCCCGCCATGGTCGGAAAATACGATACGGTAACGAAGAGGTACTGGGAGATCGCCCTTCCGGATGATTACAACGCCTACGGGCATTTCCTTATGGATCATTACGGGAACCTGGTCTGCGACGGATATTTCAAGTATCCCTGGGAGATCAAAAAGGTGCGGGAAAACAGCACGGACAACGGGCCCGATCCCCACAAAAAGGATGCGGAATACATCTGCAAGGTCTTCCCGTCCTGGGACGAGGGCGTCCTGGAGTGGGTGCCCCTGTGCAAACACGAGAGCGACTGGCTCGGACAGGATGCGCATCCGCATCCCATCTATTCCCATGCGGGCGACCGGATCTTCTTTAACTCCCGGAGCGGGAAAACAGTAAATGTGTACTGCGTTTCGGCCCAGCCGCCGCAGTGCTGAGAGAGGGTGAACGGACATGAATGAGATGTTTTCACTGACAGGAAAAAGAGCAGTGGTGACCGGGTGCGCGGGCGGCATCGGCCAGGGAATCGTCCTGGGACTTGTCAAGTCCGGCGCCGAGATTGCAGCTGTGGATATTGCGGATCTTTCGGATACAGAAGAGAAGGTCCTTGCGGCAGGCGGCAGGATCCGCTGTTTTCAGGCGGATCTTTCCTCTGCGGAGGAGATCGACAAGCTTTGGGACAGGATCCTCCGGGAAGCCGGCGAGGTGGATATTCTGTTCAACAACGCGGGCATGCAGTTCCGCTCCTCCGCCTTTGAATTTCCCCGG
>CAMNCY010000018.1 GCA_946534785.1 uncultured Lachnospiraceae bacterium
GGGCTTAAATACTGGTTCTTTTGTGCAAAATATATAAGAAAGTATAGAGAGGAATGTCCTATGCTGGAAGCAGGAATGAGCTATACCCTGGAAAAAGAAGTAACATCCGCCATGACCGCGGCGGCGATCGGCGGAGAGAGCGGCGTTGACGCCCTCGGCACGCCTTTCCTTCTTGCCTATATCGAAGATGCGGCCGTCAAACTGATGGCACCCCATCTTAAGGAAGGGCAGGGATCGGTCGGAACGAAGATCGAGCTGGTGCATAAGGCGCCTACGCCGGTCGGCATGAAGATGTATATCACGGTCACACTGACAGAAGTCGACAGGAAGCGTCTGGAGTTCGATGCTGTCTGCCGCGACGAAGTCGAGGAGATCGGAAGGGGACATCTTCAGAGATTCATTATCAATAACGATCAGTTCCTGGCAGGCGTTCAGGCCAAGGCCAAAAAGGACTGATCATTCGGATCGGAAATAATCAGATGGGTGGTAACAGGCAATGGTGAAAAAAAAGCTCCTTGCGGATTCGGTCTATGAAAAAATGCGGGAGAGGATATTCAAAGGCATCTATCCGCAGGGACTCCGTCTTGTGGAGGCGGACCTGACGGAAGAATTCGGCGTCAGCAGGATCACGATCCGGGAGGCGATCAGAAGCCTGGAACAGGACGGACTGGTCGTGTCGGCTCCCAATAAAGGCGCAAAGGTCCGGCAGATCGACCGGAAATCCTACATGGATATGCAGGTCATCCGGGCCCAGCTGGATGCGCTTGCGGCCCAGCTGGCAGCCGGGAAGGAGGATGCGGATCTTTCGGAGATCGAACAGATCCTGGATCAGGAGAGGGAACTTCTGGAAAAAGAGGACCGGGGCGTTAAGGAAGAGATCGAAGCCCTGGACCTGAATGACCGGTTCCATGCCGGGATCCATAAGATCACCGGAAACGAATCCCTGTGCCGGATCTGCTCTCAGCTTCAGCTCCAGTCCAGGCTTGTTACCTACCATACCCTGATATCCATTGAAAACTCGCAGGAGAGCGCGCAGCAGCATGCGGCCCTTCTGGAGGCGCTGCGGGCCCATGATGAGCAGCTCTCATTCCAGCTTGCCTATGAGCATGCCATGAGCGGCGCAAGGTCAGCGGGAAAGTTCTTCCCGGAGGAGATCTGACGGGACGGCTTTCTGCTGCAGCCGGACAGCCGGTACCGGAAACGGCTGCGGTCGCCGAGTCCGGCGCCGGGGACGTCCGCAGCCATGGTGAAGCGACACGGATTGTATTAAAATTCTGTATAAAAATCTTAGCCGGATGGCGCTATCCGATTGACGAAATATTGTCAAGGTGATAAGATATTCTCGTAATTTAAGAATAAAATTGTGAATAATGCACATATTACACATCTTTTAAGCAGATGACAGGTAATCGTATGTACACACTTGGTATCGATATCGGTTCTACCACATCCAAAGCAGTTATCCTGAATGAAAATAAAGAGATCGTCGCACAGTCGATCGTAGTCGCGACCGTCGGCACGAACGGCGTTTCGAAGGCCATCGAGAATGTCATGACCGAAAGCGGCCTGACGATGGATGATATGGCCTGCTCCACCGCGACCGGATACGGGCGCCAGACTTATGACGGGGCAACCTATCAGGTCAGTGAGCTGTCCTGCCATGCGATCGGCGTTCACCATGTTTTTCCGGATGCCCGCACAGTCATTGATATCGGAGGACAGGATGCAAAGGTCCTTTCCATCAATGACAGCGGCAAAATGTCCAACTTCATCATGAATGATAAGTGCGCGGCGGGAACAGGACGCTTCCTGGACGTTATGGCGAACATTCTCCAGCTGGATATCTCCGAGCTTGAGGTGGAAGCGGCGAAGGCGGAAGATGCCGTCAGTATCTCCAGTACCTGCACTGTTTTTGCGGAATCCGAGGTCATTTCCCAGCTGGCAAACGGCATTCCGATCCCCGAACTGGTAAAGGGGATCTGTGAGTCGGTCGCCATCAGGGTGGCTTCCCAGGCACGCAGGGGCGGCATCCGTGAGGAGGTCGTCATGAGCGGCGGCGTGGCACGCAATGCGGGCGTGCGCAATGCCATGGAGAAGGAACTGGGCGTTACGATCCGGTACAGTGAGCTGTCCCAGCTTATGGGCGCGTTGGGAGCTGCATTGTACGGACTTAATAAGATAAACGCGTAAACATTATTAAAAGGAGGCTTAGTAATGGGGGAAGAAGTTAAAAAATCAAGACCCGCACCGGATCCGAATTCTGCAAAGTTCAAGCTTGGCAAGATCGCCGCTGACGCTTACACAGATGCGATCGCTGCGAAGGAAAGAGGCGAGCTCGTAGGCTGGTGCGCTTCCAATTTCCCGGTGGAGATTCCTGAGACACTGGGGCTTTATGTCTGTTATCCTGAGAACCAGGCAGCAGGTATCGCAGCAAGAGGCGGCGGCGTAAGGCTCTGCAACGAGGCTGAGAGCGAAGGCTACTCCAATGATATCTGCGCATATGCAAGAATCTCTCTTGCATACCTGAAGGTCAAGGATGCTCCTGAGCAGAACATGCCGCAGCCTGATTTCGTTCTGTGCTGCAACAATATCTGCAACTGCATGATCAAGTGGTATGAGAATATCGCGATCGAGCGCAACATTCCCATGTACCTGATCGATATCCCGTACAACCCGGATTATGAAGTATCCGATGCGGAAGTCGAATATGTACGTGAACAGTTCTGGGATGTTATCCACAGCCTGGAAGAGTACACCGGCAAGAAGTGGTCCGATGAGAAGTTCAAGGAAGTCATGGAATATTCCGGAAAGGCTTCCCGTATGTGGATCGAAGCAACTTCCCAGGCAAAGTATATTCCTTCACCCTTCAACGGATTTGATCTTCTGAACCACATGGCAGTTATGGTCACCGCCCGCGGCAAGAAGGAAGCAGGCGAAGCGATGGAACAGCTGCTGAAGGAGTACAAGGAGAACCACGAGAACGGAACATCCACATTCCGCGGCGAAGAGAAGTACAGGATCATGTTCGAAGGCATCGCATGCTGGCCCTGGCTGCGCGTGACCTCCACTGGTCTTAAGAGCAGAGGCATCAACATGGTCACCACGATCTATGCGGATGCATTCGGCTTCATCTATGATGACTTTGACGGCATGTGCCGTGCATATGCGAACGTACCGAACTCCATGAACCTCGAGCAGTCCAGAGACAAGCGTATCAAGCTCTGTAAGGACAACCACGTGGAAGGCCTTCTGGTCCACACCAACCGTTCCTGCAAGCTCTGGTCCGGATTCATGCCGGAAATGAGCCGCCAGATCGGCGAAGCATGCGGTATCCCGGTAGTATCCTTCGACGGCGACCAGGCAGATGCCAGAAACTTCTCCGAAGCACAGTATGATACTCGTGTTCAGGGTCTGATGGAACTGATGGAAGCGAATAAGGCAGGCAAGGAGGATAAGTGATCATGGCAGTGAAAGAATTATTTGCACAGCTGCATGAGATTGCGGAGAATCCGCGCGCGCAGCTTGATAAATACCTTGCGCAGGGCAAGAAGGTCGTTGCTGTAGCACCGATCTATACACCGGAAGAGATCATCCATTCCATGGGCATCGTTCCCATGGGCGTATGGGGAGCAGACCTGGAGCTGAATGAAGCCAAGAAGTATTTCCCGGCATTCATTTCCGCTATCGTACAGTCCATCCTCGAGTGCGGTATCCGCGGCGATTACAAGGGCGTTTCCGCTCTGGTAGTTCCGTCTCTGTGCGACAACCTGATGGTTCTCGGCCAGAACTGGAAATATGCGGTTCCGGATATCCCGTATGTTCCGATGTCCTATCCGCAGAACAGAAAGCCCGCTTACGGCAAGAAGTTCTGCAAGGCTTCCTATGAGCGCGTGATCAATGACCTTACGATCGCAACGGGCTGCAAGTATTCTCATCCCGCACTTCGTGAGTCCATTAAGATCTACAACGAGCACAACGCTGTTATGCGTGAGTTCGCTGAGCTTGCTTCTGAAGCAAAGATCAGTGCTGTTGAGCGTCATGACGTATTCAAGAGCGCATGGTTCATGCTCAAGGAAGAGCATACCGCGATCGTCAAGCAGATCAATGAAGAACTGAAGAACGGCCCCAAGGCTGATGAGACGGCAAGAGTCTATGTCTCCGGTGTCCTTGCAGATGCTCCGCAGCTTCTCAAGGTCTTCGATGACAACGGCGTTAAGATCGTCTTTGACGATGTTGCCGCAGAGTCCAGACAGTATCGTACGGACTGCCCGGAAGATTTCCAGGATCCGATCGACGGCATGGCTCAGAAGTGGGCTAACATGGACAACTGCTCCTTCCTGTATGACCGCGACAAGAAGCGTGTCGGCATGATCGTTGAGCAGGCCAAGGCTCACAAGGCACAGGGCGTTATCGTTCTGATGACCAAGTTCTCCGATACGGAAGAATTTGACTTCGTTCCGATCAAGAGAGCATGCGAGAAGGAAGGCATCCAGATCCTGAACATCGAAGTCGACCGCCAGATGGTCAACTACGAGCAGGCAAGCACCATGATCCAGGCATTCAAGGAAATGATCTAATGATCTGACCGCCTGATCAGCTGCGTAAGAGGATCTGAATACTTACATACTGACGGAAATACAGCCGGAGTCTCCCAAAAGGAGGCTCCGGTTTTGCTTTTGGTATGCGGTGCTGAGTCAGTGTACCTGTCCCCGTGACTCAGATGCGCACGGCGGATGAAGGCAGCGGATTTTCCGGTCCGGATATGGCGAAAAAAGGCCCCTGTTTTGTGCCGGATGATAAAAAATGAGGACTTGCCCGTAAAGAAACAAGTCCTCAAAATCAGCGTATAAATTGCAAAATATGGACGGCCGCAGCCGGCTGCCTGTATTCAGCCTTCTTCCTGCATTCTGGGATCCTCCACGGGACGCTCCAGGAGCTTGCGGAAGTACCCCTGCGTCTGGTAGATGGCAGCAGCGGGATTATGGCACAGGGCCCGGTCTTTGGTGATCAGCGTGGTACAGGGCGCCTCTGCATATTTGTAAAACATGGTATCATGTCCCACGCAAAGGCCGAGGACAACGTTCAGATCCGTTTCCGCCCTGTTGAGGATCTTTGCCTGCATGATCGGGTTGCACATGACGGGGCCGGTCCTGACGGCATCCTCTGCGGGAACGCCTACATCCACCTTGTCAAACGAACCCACCTTACATACGACGCCGTATGGCTCCAGATCGTTCTTCCGCAGGATCTGGGCAAATATGCGTGCCTCATACAAAAGTCCGCCGCAGGTGGCGATTCCGATCTTTTTATACCCCATTCTGTGGCAGAACACCACGATCTCCTCCACGCGGGTGTACCGGCAGTAGAAATCACTCTCGATCTGGGCGGAAATGACCGACATTTTTTTGTTTTCAGGCTCATTGTAAAGGGCCCATACTTCGTCGATCTCTTCCTGGGAAAGGTGTGTTGTCAGACAGAATTCCGGATAAAAGGAATTGCGCCTTCCGCAGTGTTCCTGCCCGCAGTCGGAGCAGGAGAGGGTGATATTGCTGTTTTCCTGTTTTGCCATAATAAAATCCTTTTCGTTTTGTCAGTAATCTGCGGGAATGAATGAACAGCGTAAATCCGGCCGGAACGGGCAAGGATCCCGCATCCGGCCGGAAAGTCTGTACTGTATGTAATGATCAGCAGCCGATGATCTCCTTAAGTCCCATGGGCTCGTCGCGGAACAGACGTGCATCCATGATCTTCAGGTCATCTGCTACAGCGGGACGGAACTCCATCTGGTCAAAGATATCCTTCTCGATATCAATGCCGGGAGCCACTTCGATCAGGGTAAGACCCTTCTCGGTGATCTGGAATACGCAGCGCTCCGTGACGAAGAGGCACTTCTGGCCGGCTTCAAGACTGGTCTTGCCGGAGAAGCTGATCTGGCCGACGGTATTCTTGAACTTCTTGGCTGCACCTTCCTGGTCGATGACGATCTTGCCGTCCTCAACATGTGTCTTCAGGCCCTTCGCCGTCATGGTGCCTGCGAAGACGCAGATGGGCGTGCACTGGGAGATATCGACGAAGCCGCCGACGCCTTCTACCTTGGAGCCTACCTTGGAAGCATTGACATTGCCGATCTGATCGACTTCCATGAAGCCCAGGGAAGCAAGCGCCAGGTTTCCGCCGTTATAATAGTCGAACTGGCTGGACTCGGGCAGTGCGCACCATGCGTTGTAAGAGGAACCGAAGTTTCCGCCGCCGGAAGGGATACCGCCGATCATGCCTACCTCGACGGTAAGAATGACCTGATCGCCGATGCCTTCTTCGTTGGCAACGTTTGCAACAAGCTCCGGAATGCCGATGCCGAGATTGACGACGGCATGAGGAGTCAGTTCCATAGCCGCACGGCGGGCGATGATCTTCTTGGCGTCAAGCTTGGCGCCGCCGGGCATTTTGATCTCTCTGGTGCGGTAATGGCCCGTGAGGACCGGATCGTAGAACGAAGCAGGCGTCATGCGGTGGAAATTAATGGGGTCCTGTGAAATGACGATCGCGTCGATGCAGGAGCCGGGAACCGCTACAGTCTGACGGTCGATGCTGGAGGAATCGACATAATTCTTGACCTGGGCAATGACTTTGCCGCCGCAGGCCTTTGCCGCCATGGCAAGATCGAGGACGTCAGTGGGCGCGACTTCATCCTCCAGCGTAAGGTTGCCGTTCTCGTCCGCGCTGGTCGCACGGATCAGTGCGAAATCGATCTTCGGAAGCTGGTAGAAGAGATATTCTTCGCCTGCGACATGCTCGACGGTTACAAAAGTGTCATCAGCGACTTCATTGACACGACCGCCCTGTTCGCGGGGATCCATGAAGGTGTTCAGGCCGACCTTTGTAAGATATCCCGGAACGCCGGCCGCCATTGCGCGGTAGCAGTGGCAGAGAACGCCCTGAGGATAGTTGTAAGCCTTGACCTTGTTGGCATCCACCAGTTCCATCATCGGAACATTGCTGGTGAAGTGGCCGCAGATATAGCGGGTGATCAGGCCTTCTTTGGAAAATTCGACGATACCTTCGTCTTTCCGGTTGCCGTTGCCGGCAGAGTGGATCACGGTAAGGTTCGCAGGATGTCCCGTTGCGTCAAAAGACTGCGCGATCTCATGATAGATCTCGCGGGGAACGCAGTTAAGAAGAAAACCGGAGCAGGCAACTACAGCGCCATCCGGGATCATGGCTACAGCTTCAGCAGCCGTCATGACTTTGCTCATAAGAATAACCCTCCTGTTCAATACATTTGAAAAAGCTTTCGCTTTTTAACCCCTGAGAATATTATTTCCCATGGTGCTTTCCGCTGTCAACGAAAGAAATCAGAACCGTATATGCAATGACAGACACTTCAGCGGAGCGGTGTCTTTACCGGCTGACCGGGCCGATAAAAATTTAACAAGCAATTCCCGTGCCATTTGATAAACCTTGAAAAATCAACGTATTTCAGATACTATAAAAACAGATGTTGCCATGACGCATCATATATGTTGCAAAACGGAAACGAATGTTGCATATCCGCATCAATTATCGGGGAATAAAGGAAGACGAGATGAATTCAAAAGAACTTCTGAAGTATTATGAGAGCTTTTTCGAGCTGTCGGATGACGGATTCATGGTCACGGATGCGGAGGGGAGGATCATACTGGTCAATCCCGCATCCTTGAAGAGAATGGAGATGAAGCGGGAGGATGTCATCGGGAAAACACCGACGGAGCTCCTGGAGCAGGATATCTACACAAATTCCACGGTCCTGGAGTGTATCAAAAGGAAGACCACCTACACTTCCATCGTGATCATCCGCAATAAATACTGTCTTTCGACCAGCAAGCCCGTCTTTGACGATGACGGGAACCTGATCATGACCGTTACCAATAACCGCTCGGACTCTGTCCTGGAACAGTACAATGAACTTCTAGAAAAAGAAAGAGCGCTGCAGAAGCATTATAACAGCATTGCGGATTATCTGTCGGCGATCCGGGAAACGAACCTGATCTATGCGAGCGACCAGATGAAATCGATCGTAAAGACGTGCCTGAGCATAGCCGGAACGGACGGTTCGGTCCTGCTTCAGGGGGAAACAGGCGTCGGTAAGGAGGTCATTGCCAAATTCATCCATTCCAACAGCCCCAGAAGAGACCATCCCATCATTCCCGTCAACTGCTCGGCAATTCCGCCGGAGCTGTTCGAATCCGAGTTCTTCGGCTATAAGCCGAATGCGTTTACAGGGGCATCGGCTAAGGGAAAGATCGGCCTGGTACAGATGGCGGACCAGGGGACGCTGTTCCTGGATGAGCTGGGAGAGCTTCCTCTCACCATGCAGACAAAGCTCCTGCGCTTTGTGGAGACCGGGGAATGCCTGCCCGTCGGCGCCTCCGGCCCGGAAAAGGCAGATGTCCGGATCATTGCGGCGACAAGCCGTGATCTTTACAGGATGATGGAAGAGAAGACCTTCCGGAGAGACCTTTTCTACCGTCTCGGCGTCCTTCCCGTTTTCATCCCGCCTCTTCGGGAGCGTCCTGCGGATATTGAAAAGATCGCGGACTTCTATGTTGCGAGATACAACCAGAAATACGGGAAAAATGTCGTCCTGACGGCGTCGGATTATGCTTTGCTGAAATCCTACGACTGGCCCGGAAACATCCGTGAACTGCGCAATTCCATGGAAAGAACGGTGATCCTGAACAACCTGGAGAAGGCAAGGGATACCCTTTCGATCCTTCTGAACAGGCAGAACAGAGGCAGTGCGGAGCTTCCGGTGACGGATGCGGCTTACGCGGGGACGCAGATCTATAACGGACTTCCGCTTTCGGAAGCGGCAGAAGATTTCGAAAGAAGATATATCCGCTCCGCCCTTGTTTCCCATCACGGAAAGCTTGGCGAAACGGCGGATGCTCTCGGGATGCACCGTTCCACGCTTTACAGGAAACTGAATCCCTGAGCCGGGCGAATGTCCCGGCAAACATATAAAAAAAGCGGACCGGCGAACCGATCCGCTTTTATTATGACCATTTAAAAGAATTACTGTCAGGCAAGACGTCTTACTCTTTTAAAATTTAGATGCCGGTTACTGTAATGAACAGCAGCATCAGGACTACCGTGATGATAGGGCAGATAACGAATACTACAGAGCAGGGCAGATAAGAGCTCTTGTGGTTGTTTCCTGTGTAGCTGATAACAGATACGACAAGTCCGCAGTGAGGCAGGGAGTCCAGAGTAAGAGCTGCAAGAGATGTGCAGCGGGACAGAGCCTCGAGGTTGTAACCTGCAGGATTGAGGATCGTTCCGTCGGCTGCTTTGCCGCCAAGGAAGTTCTCAATAACAACAGGCATTGCCAGACCGATACCGCCGGTACCGGAACCTGTAACACCGGCCAGACCGCCGACAGTAGCAACGGAAGCTACGTACGGGTTGTTGAATGCGTTGACCAGGATGTTGCAGAGGCCTGCGTATGCGGGAACTGCCTGAACGACAGCACCGAAACCTACGATAGCAGCGGTGTTGAACAGGGAGTTAACACCACCGATGGAGCCGGCGCCCATGGTAGACCAGAAGTCTCCCTTGGGGATGTACTTGAAGAAGCAGATGACTGCTGCAAGGATACCGACTGTCAGAGAGGAAGGAACACCGATCTTTGTGAAGTTCAGGACGATGATCAGGACGATCATGGGAATGATGGACATGATCAGGGAGATGTTCGTGCCGCCCTTTGCTTCACGCTCTTCGATGACCTTTCTGTCGGCTTCTGTCATCTCGTAGTGCTCACCGTTCTTCTGGCACTTAGCTGTATACCAGAATACGAAGGCAACGACCAGAACAGACTCGAAGATAGCGAAGATAACGCCGGGTACCAGCCATGCGCTCGGGCTTACGCCAAGAGCTGTGGAAGGCAGAAGGTTGTGAGCCTGAGGAGATCCGGGAATCCATCCGGAAGATGTACCTGCGCCTGCGAAGTAGTACAGGGGAAGGAGACGTCTCGGAATATCGGCTTCCTTGAACAGGGACAGCATCAGAGGATACATTGCGAAGAAAGCAACGAATACGGAAACGCCGCCGAATGTAAGGATCCAGCCTACCAGAAGGATAGCCGGGATAACGGCCTTCTTGCCGAGCTTGCCAACGATAGCGTTAGCGATGCAGTCAGCAGCGCCGGAGTTATCGAACAGCTTACCGAAGATAGCGCCCAGAACGAAGATGCAGAAGTTGCTGGTGAAATAGTTGCCAAGACCGAATACATAAGAGTTGTGTGCGGTCGGGTCGGCCAGACGGCCTGTGCTTGTCATGTAATCTACGACATATCCCATGATTCCCTGGTCAGCTGCGGCGCCTGTGAACAGAGCTGCCGTAAGGAGACAGAAGAAGGATGCGATAACCGCTGCGTAGAAGATCGGCACGCCCTTGAATACCAGGAAGATAACAAGAGCAATGCTAAGCAGGATTAAAAATATACCCATTAGTAAACCTCCTCGTTTGCGGGCTTTCGCCCAAGATTTTGTCTTGCGCTGTCAGATTTAAGACGATGGTCAGGCGTCCTGCCCGGAAAATCCGGGATTTTCTGACAGGACCGTGTTACTGTTGTCATCACACATCGCTGCGGCCCTAATACAATTTTTATTGTATCGTCAAACCGTAGTTAAGGTCAATCGAATTATGAAGAATAATTTTGATTTAGTTTAACTTTAGTTTATTTTTTTATAATAATTCTTGTGTAATGTAAACAAAAACACTGCCTGTTTTAACAGGCAGTGTTTTAAATTTTACAATAAATTCGTTAATCAGGTAACGATTTGCTGTCCGATCAGCGGAACATGCCGTTGCCGATAACGATCTGCTGTACCTGGGAGCTTCCTTCGTAGATAGCGCAGATACGTACGTCTCTGTAGATACGCTCGATCGCGTACTCCTTGGAATAGCCGTAGCCGCCGAAGATCTGCAGAGCCTTGTTGATAACGTCGATCGCGTTCTCAGCGCAGAAGTACTTGGACATGGAAGCAGCCATGGTGGGATCCATGCCGTTATCCATCTGCCATGCTGCATTGTAGCAAAGGCCTCTTGCAGCGTTGAGCTTTGTCTGCATGTCAGCGATCATGAAGGAAAGAGCCTGGTTCTTATACAGAGGCTTGCCGAACTGTACACGGTTCTTCATATGCTCGACAGCGAGTTCGATCGCTTCTGCCATCATACCGATGCACATTGCGGAAACGCCGATACGGCCGACGGAAAGAGTCTTCATGGCATTGATGAAGCCCATGTTGATCTCGCCAAGAAGTCTGTCCTTGGGAACACGGACATCCTGCAGGATCAGTTCGCTGACAGGTGCGCCTCTCTGGCCCATCTTCTCTTCGTTCTTGCCGCAGGAAACACCGGGCATATCCTTGGAAACGATGAATGCGGAAATACCCTTTGCGCCCTTCTCGGGAGCGGTCTTTGCGTAAACAATGTGGTGATCGGCAATGGGAGCCAGTGTGATGAAGCACTTTGTGCCGTTCAGGATGAAAGCATCGCCGTCGTCAACAGCGGTCGTCTTAAGGGAAGCGGCATCGGAGCCTGCGCCGGGCTCGGTAAGAGCGAAGGTCAGCTTCTCGGAACCGTCAACAACGCCGGGAAGGAATTTCTCTTTCTGCTCATCCGTTCCGCCGATAACGATGGGAGCGGTGGAAAGAGAGTTTGCGGAAGAAATGAAGACAGAAGCAACAGCGCACTTCTTTGCGATTTCTTCCATGACACAGACATAGCTTCTTGCGTCAAGGCCAAGTCCGCCGTACTCTTCCGGGATCTTCAGACCGAAGAAGCCAAGCTCAGCCATCTGCTGATAGACTTCTTCCGGGAAGTGCTCGGTCTTGTCTACTTCCTCCGCGATCGGAGCAAGTGTGCCTTCTGCGAATTCTTTTGCAAGAGCACGAATATCATCGTGATCTTCAGTGAAAAACGCACCGTAATTACTCATAAATAACCCTCCTGAAAGTAATTTAATGAATATTGATTAATGAAGCGCGATAATTACCGGCGATGTGCCGAATAAAATGATATTTGAACACGTTATGCCGACTATACTATTTTATTCCCTGACAGGCGGCATGTCAATTACGGTAAATGAGGTTTAAGGAGGGGTGTTTTCCTTATATATATAATTGAGCCGGACGACTGAAAAATATGACATCAGCCATCCGGGAAAGCGTCCGGATGGCTGAAATATTCATGAAAGGTCCGCAGCGCGCCGGGAGGATCAGCCGATCAGGCCTTTGAAGGTCGCACGGTCATATACATAGACGACGCCCTTTTCTTCGAGTGCCCTGATCTCATCGGTGCTCATGCCGATCTTTTCCAGGACTTCATAGCTGTTCTCACCGACCTGAGGGGCTCTCTTGATCTCGGGCAGGCCCATTTCCCTGTAACGGACAGGCTGAC
The DNA here is from genome assembly GCA_946534785.1 of uncultured Lachnospiraceae bacterium. GTDB lineage: Bacteria > Bacillota > Clostridia > Lachnospirales > Lachnospiraceae > CAG-791. The sequence goes on from CAMNCY010000018.1 coordinate 12,439, forward strand.
GGATGAGCGTGCGCTTCATGCCGGAAGGATAGGTGAACTCTGCCAGTGTGCCGTTTGCCCATGCCTGCTCGTCGTGCAGGATCTCAAGACCGTTCTTGCAAAGAGCGCAGGGCAGGTCCGCGCCGTTCAGAATGGCAAGCATTTCCTCAGCCGTCTTCTTCTCGAACTCGGACTGGACGAGATCGTAGACCTCGGGGCCCGTGCCGTTCTTTGTCATGTTACCGACAGGGCTGTACTTCTCGTTGCCGATCATTTCCGGATGCCCGAGGACTTCCATAAGCTTCGGATAATAGGTGTCATAGTTCGGGAAGCAGACCATGATGTAACGGTTATCGCTGGTACGGAAGCAGTTCAGCAGCGGGTTCGCCATGTCTTTCGAACGGATCGGGAAGAATTTGCCGGGCTCATGATACTGCGCGGACTGATGGCTCATGGAAAGGTTGAATACGGCCGTTTCGAAAAGGCTGGTCTCGACGCGCTCGCCCTCGCCGGTCATCTTGGCATGGTACAGGGCGGCAAGAAGACCCGCGACCAGGTTCATGGCCACATTGTTGTCGCCGGAGCCCGGAACGATATTGAACGGCACGCTGTCGGCGGAGCGGAGCGTCTCAAGATAGCCGCCGCGTGCGAAGAAAGCGGTGTAGTCAAAGCCGGGAAGGTTGTCATCGGGGCCGCCTTCGCCGTAGCCCGTAACGATACCGTAGACGAGGCTCGGATACTTCACTTTCAGGGTATCGTAGTCAAGACCGGCTTTCTCAAGGGCCTTGTTTCTCCAGTTCGTGATGAGGATATCCGCTCTGGCGATCAGTTTATGCAGGATCTCCATTCCCTCGGGAGAGCGTGTGTTCAGGGAGAGGTCCAGCTTGCCGCTGTGCAGGAGCTCCATGGTGGGATTCTCTTCCAGATTGAAAGGTCTGCCTTCACTGATGGCCGTGAAACGGACCGGATCGCCGTTGGGCGCTTCTATACGGATGACCTCCGCACCGGCATCTGCAAGAAAACGGCCGGCGGACGGTGCTGCGATAAAGGTTGCAAGTTCAACGACCTTAACGCCTTCAAGTAACTTTTTGCTCATGAGAACCTCCTTGAAAATCAGAACGATGGATTTCGTTAAATGATTTACTGAATGATTTAATTATTTGGGATTCCCAATGAAATTGCAAGTGGAAAAAGAGGACTTGTCAAAAGATTGACGAATTGCACAATTCGGAAATGAAAAAACTGCTGTTTTGCCAATAGGCCGGATGACCGTTCAGCAAAACAGCAGTGAATTACTTTATTTTTATAAAGAAGGCAGCGCTTTAATGTCTGCAGATATCGGAGAGTACTGCATTTACCAGGCAGCCGCTCATGGCTTCGATATCGAAAGAGCGCTGTTCAATACGCCACTGGAAGAGGATCCCCCTCTGGATGATCATCAGCCGGCGCATGATTTCTTCTGTCGTATAACTTTCGGGAATGCTTCCTTCCATAATGCACTGGCGGACAAGGTCGGAAAGGATGCGGAAATAGGGGCGGCTGTCATTAATGGCCAGCGTCTTCTGTTCCGGGTGCTGCAGTGCATGGGAAAAGCCCATCGTGATGACCTCTTCCCGGTTGCTTTCGACAATGGCGCGTACCATAAAGCTTCTCAGGCGCTCCACTGCAGGACGTGTGTCCTCCTGCATGGAACCTGCAATGCTCTCATAGATCGTATCCACGTGATCGGTGAACTGGAGCACCAGGGAATCCTTTCCGGGGAAATAGTGGTACAGGTTCCCCGCCGAACATCCGGCCTTCGCCGCTATATCCTGCATGGATACATTTTCATATCCGTACTGATTGAACAGTTCAAATGCGGCAGAACGAATTCTCTCTTTTGTTTCAAGTGCCTGTTTCCTTCTCTGCGTCATCCGTTCCTTCATGACTGACTCCCGTTTACTGAATGATTTACTGAATTGCATACTAATGATAGGGGCAGTACAGGAAAGAAGTCAATAGCATACAGATATAACATGCCGGCCGGACGGGAGGGTCTCCGGCTGCCTGCGCCGGGGAGCGGTCTGTCCGCAATATGCCTTTTGACCCTGACATATCATGTATGGTAAAATATTCAGACGTGCTTATGCACACATTGAAATATCGATTGAAGTTCAATTTGTCTGGAGGAAGATCTTATGATAACAGCGGAACAGGCAAGGAATGAATACGGGTTCAGGGACTGCTCCGGTTATGAAGACAGTCTGGCACTCGGCCTGTACAGCGTGGCACAGGGACTGTTTCCCAATAAGGTGGCCAGGGCAGCGGATATGGTCGCCCCTATGATCATCAACTTTATGGCATTTTCCTGCGTACTGGGCATGATCATCCTGGGACCGCGTCCCATGCTCCTGTTAATGCTCGTCGCACTTGTCGCCGCCTATATGCCCCAGCGCCTGAAGATCCTGCGCGTGAGGTCCGACTGTTCGGGCATGCGGCATATCGAGAACGAACAGGGAAAGCATTTCATTATCGGATATGGCTTCTGCGAGGAAAAAAAGAAGGTGCCCAGAAGCATCTTCCTCTCTCTCCATGTCACGGATTATAAGATGCGTGTCCGGGTGGGAAAGGGCGTATATATCGACGATGTTATCGTGATGAAGAGCCTGTTTGACGAGATCAAGCAGGGGAACCGGATCTGTATGATGATGGCGGACAGCCCGAACGCGAAGCAGATCATCGGCGCCCCGGTCTCTTTTGCCGAAACGGCACTGGACAAGAAGAAGACCGTCCTGCAGCAGTTCGAGATAGCCAATCCGGCGACGGTCCGTGTGCTGACGGAAGGGGAACGGGAAATGTATGCCACGCAGTTCCGCGACCGCATCCGGAAGTGGGAGGACCATTACCAGAAGCTGTATATCGGTTCGATCATCGGCTTTGCCATCGGCGGGGCCCTGCTTCTTGTCGCAGGACTGAAGGGCTATATGGGAACGGGCGGAACGCTCCTGATGTGGCTGATCAGCGTATATGCCGCCATGGCGCTTTTCATGCAGAAGAAAGAATTCAGACGCTATCTGGATCATATTGAGAATGCGGACAGTCTTTCCGCGGTCGACGTGAAGGCCAGAAGGGAAGAGACCTATAAGGAATTTCTGGGGACGCAGAAGAGGGCCAGCTCCAGCGTCTATTTCAAGGACAGGTTCGGCGTTACGATCAAGACGCTGCACGATGCGGAATCCCTGAAGACATTCCTGCAGGATGAGGAAGCGGTCCTTATCCTCTGCGGCAAGGAGACGATCCCGCTCCACAGCGATGTGTATGAATATACAATCCATGAGGATACCGACGGAAAAAAAAGAAAGACCGCATAAAACAGACATTCTGAAAGGCCGGCAGGGAGACTTCTCTCTGCCGGCCTTAAACTTACAGTTTTGGTATGGATATCTTCGTCAATATGTAGTAGAATGACTTTGGCAACCGTGCATTTTTGGGCATAATGTACTTAAAAAGCTTGTCGACATGTCGATAAGCGCTGTTTCTGTCAGGCAAGGCATCAGCATCATACATTGCTCTGAAAGGCACTTTGCAGGCATTTCAATTACAGTTATTCAGAAGGAGATTTCAGTTATGGAACTTCAGTATGTATTAACGAAAAAGGAGAATGGGATCGAAGTCATCACATTCCACAGGCCCGAGGCTCTGAATGCGCTGAACAGCCAGGTGCTGTCCGATATCGAGGCAGCAGTCGACGACGCGGCGCAGGATCCGGAAGTCCGTGTGATCATCTTCACCGGTGAAGGCAAGTCCTTTATCTCCGGCGCGGACATCGGCGAGATGAATGCCAAGACCGGCCTTCAGATCATCGATTATTCCAGAAAGGGAGCTGCCCTGTTCCGCAAGATCGAGACCATGACCAAGCCCACCATCGCGGCGATCAACGGCTTCGCATTCGGCGGCGGACTGGAATTCGCACTGGCATGCGATATCCGCATTATTTCCGAGAAGGCATCCTTCGCTCTTCCGGAAGCCACACTGGGCATCGTTCCCGGATTCAACGGAACGCAGCGCCTTCCGAAGGTGATCGGCCTTGAAAAGGCGAAAGAGATGATGTTCACCGGAAGAAGAGTCAAGGCGCCGGAAGCCATGGAAATGGGTCTTGCTTTCAAGTGCGCGTCCCTGGATGAGTTCTGGGACACGGTCATGCAGGAAGCGGAAATGATCGCGAACGCATCCGCAAGCGCGATCTCCCTGATCAAGGCTGCCGTTACCGCAGGCGCGGACGTCAGCGTTGATATCGGCAAGGACATCGAACTCGGATATATGACGGCATGCTTCGGCACGCCCGACCAGAAGGAAGGTTTTGCTTCCTTTATGGAAAAGAGGAAACCGGAATTCCGGAAATGATCCGGAACGGGAGTACGACAGTTGATCATGTTTGTTAAAGGAATTTAACTATCAATAATATTCAGGAGGTTTATTATGGCAGGTTGGTATCTTGAGGATTTTGAACTGGGCAAGACATACAAGAGCATCGCACGTACGATCACCGAGACGGACGTCGTGAATTTCGCGGGCCTTTCCGGCGACTTCAACCCCCTTCACATGGATGAAGTCTATGCAACGAACGTCAGTATCTTCCATAAGCGTATCGCGCACGGCATGATCGGTCCCGTTATCATGACCGGCATGAGCAACCAGACCGGCATGTTCGAGGGCACCACCATTGCTTTCCTTGAGCTGTCCATCAAGTATCCCGCGCCTCTGGAGATTGGCGCGACCGTACATCTTGAAATGACACCTACCGAGATCAAGCATTCCAGCAAACCCGGCAAGGGCATCCTGAAAATGGATGCGAACCTGGTAGACCAGGACGGCAAGGTCATAACCGAGTGCAAGTGGACACTGATGCAGATGGCAAGAGAGTGATCCGCATGACCTGAATCTGCGCTCTTTTAAGACATTTCAATCAGATGAGAAATGAGGAACACAGATGAGTACATTTATTAATTTTCCCGAGATCCACGCGATCGTGCAGGGAATGGAGACAGTCCCGATCCCGAAGATGGTGACGGTGCGTCAGCAGTACGATGAGAGCCGTGTGGAAGACGTGGAAGGCACGCTCCGTGCCGGTATGGAAGCACTTCCTTCCCATGACTGGTACAAGGGCAAAAAGATCGCCATTACCGTCGGCAGCCGCGGCATCCCGTCTCTTCCGGAGATGGTGCGCACCATGTGCAATACACTGCGGGAGTGGGGCGCGGAGCCCTTCGTGATCCCGGCTATGGGAAGCCATGGCGGCGGAACGGCGGAAGGTCAGCTGGAGATGCTGGCAGGCTTCGGCATTACCGAAGAGAACATCGGCGCGCCCATCAAGGCGTCCATGGATGTCGTACAGTACGGTGAACTGAACGGAATCCCGCTCTACTGCGATAAGATCGCGTACGAGTCGGACGGCATCGTAATTTTCAACAAAGTAAAACCGCATACGGATTTCCGGGGTCCCCATGAATCCGGACTCCTTAAGATGATCGCGATCGGCATTGCGAAGCACAAGGGCGCGGCCATGTTCCACGGCTTCGGCTTTGAAAGATTCGCGGAGCTGATTCCCCCTGTGGGAGAGATCTTCCTGGAGAAGTGTCCCGTGGCCTTCGGCGTCGGCGTCGTGCAGAATGCCTATGACGACATCTGCAACATTGAAGTCTGCACGCCGGACAAGATGGTCGAAACGGATGCAAGGCTCCTGGAGATCGCAAAGGCAAGGATCGCGAAGTTCCTGTTCCATGACATTGATGTCCTGATCATCGATGAGATCGGGAAAAATATCAGCGGAAACGGACATGATCCCAACGTAACGGGAAGGAACCTGGGCGGCACCTTCAAGCAGGAGCTGAATCTTACCAAGCTTTTTGTAAGAGGCCTGACCTGGGAGGCACACCATAACGGCTGCGGCCTTTCCTGCTGCGATATCGTGACCAGGGACGTCCTGAACGACGTAGACTGGGATATCACATGGACGAACGGCCTTACCACGGGCATCATGACGGCGGGCCAGATCCCGATCTATGCCAATACGGACAAAGAAGCCGTGCAGATGTGCATCAAGACACTGCACAATATCGATTACGCGAAGGCAAAGGTCGTTCATATCAAGAACACCCTGTGCATGAGCACGATCGAAGTCTCGGAAGCACTGTATGAGGAAATCAAGGATCTGCCGGGGATCAGTTATGTTTCCGGTCCGAAGCAGATGGAATTCACCGAAGACGGAAAGCTCGTTGAGACGGTTTGGCCCGAATAAAGAGGTTTAAACGGGCGAGAGGTCATCATGGAAAAGAAGAATCTCGGACAGAGGAACATGATCAGCAGCAAAAAGATATATCTGGACATGTGTGACAAGATCGAGCACCTTGTGTACGAGCCCGGGCAGGAGATCAGCGAAAAGGAGCTGTGCGAGCAGTACGGTTCCTCCCGCCATATGGTCAGGACCGCCCTTGCGAAGCTCAGGGACAGGAAACTGGTGGAGATCTACCCGCACAGGGGGACCTTTGTCAGCCTGATCGATCTGGATTACATCGAGAGTATCATGTTCATCAGGGAAGCAGTGGAGCAGGAGACGGTCAGGCGGCTGATCGAAATGAAGGATATCCGGCCCCTGTACCATGCACTGCAGGCAAACCTGCGGCAGCAGGGTGAGGCACTCCTGGGTACGATCACACCGACCGATGAGTACTTCGCACTGGATGCTCAGTTCCACGATCTGATGCGGGAATTTGCCGGCGTTTCTTCCGGTATTATGGACATCATTTCGGATCCCTACATTCATTTCAGAAGGTGGAGGAACCTGGAACTGCGCCATACCGTAAGAAGCCTGGAACTTCTGTCCCAGCACCGGGAGATCGTTGACTGCATCGCCTCGAAGGACCTGGAAAAGGCGCATAAACTCGTCCACAACCACATCAACTCCATATCCTACTATGACAGCTTCATGGCAAAGGATAAGGAACAGTATTTTACTCATTAACATTGTTTGCAGCCTGCCGGCGGTTCATTCCGCCGGCGGGATGGAAAGAAGCTTCCGGCGAGGGCAGCCGTGAGCAATAAAACACCCGGGAAAACCGGAAAAAAAAGGAGAGGTAATACTTATGGGCAAATCATTAGAAGGCATTAAGGTAATCCAGCTGGCAACATTCGTTGCTGCAGCAGCAACCGGCAGATATCTGGCTGACCACGGCGCAGATGTCATCATCGTCGAAGCCAAGCAGGGCGATGCGCTCCGCTTCACCGGCAAGCAGGAAGGCCGTCCGCAGACCATGTATGAAAACACGACATGGGAATACCTGAACGGTAACAAGCGCTGCATCTCCCTGAACACAAAGACACCGGAAGGCAAGGAAGCTCTTATGAAACTCCTCGAGGGTGCTGATGTCCTCGTTACCAACTGGAGAATCCCGGCTCTGGAGCGTGCAGGCCTTGATTATGAGACACTGAAGCAGAAGTTCCCGAGACTGATCTACGCTATGATCCTCGGCTACGGCAAGACCGGTCCCGACAAGGATCTTCCGGGCTATGACTTCACGGCTTTCCTTGGCCGCGGTACCTATACACACAACTTAAGGCGTCCCGGCGGACAGGCAATGCCCATGGCACCCGGTGTCGGCGACAACAACGTAGGTCTTATGCTGGCTCTTGGTATCGTAACTGCCATCGTGAACAGAGAGAAGACCGGCAAGGGCGATTTCGTTTCCGCTTCTCTGTATGAGACGGCTCTCTGGAATATGTCCATCATGCTGCTGGCTTCCCAGTACGACGGCTCTGCAAGAAAATGGCCTATTTCCATTTATGACAATGCGAACCCGCTGAACGGTTCCTACACCAGCCGCGATGACCGTATCATTCAGTGCGCAATGCCCGATTATGACAGACGCGTCGAGCACTTCATGGACGTCATCGGACGCAGGGATCTGTTTGAAGCAGGCCATATTTATCCTCAGGCACATATGGTCGAGATCGGTGCGATCAAGGAGTGCGTAGACGCCATCCAGGAGTGGTTCTCTGCTCATGACAAGGATGAGATCGACAGAATCCTGAACGAAGGCGATATCCCTCACTCCGTCTGCTACACATGGCAGGAAGCTCTTGAAGATCCTCAGGCCAACGCTGTCGGCGCTTTCTATGAAGTCGAGTGCCTCAACGGCAACAAGGTAAAAGTCACACATACACCTGTCCGTATGGATTCCGAGGATGATCTCGGCGGCCGCAGGGCTCCGCTGATCGGCGAACAGGGCAGAGAAGTCCTTCAGGAGATCGGCTATGACGATGACAAGATCAACGCCATGCTCGAGAGCGGTGCTCTTTACATCTATGATGGACAGCCCGGCGACGGAAGATAATCTCGAACATAAGTATTACTGATACTGCTGCTGCAGGGGGCGTGACCGCCCTCTGCAGCAGCAGGCGGTAAATGGCTGTGTGAGTATCTTTCAACCCCAAAAGAGGTGTAGCATGGAATTTCTCTATAAGACTCTGGGTGAATGCCTGAAGGAGACCTGCGGAAAGTACCCGAAGCAGACCGCCATGGAATTTCAGGACTGGAGTTGTACATTTGAGGAACTCGACAGGATAACGGATTACCTGGCAGGGAGAATGCACAGGAAATACGATATCAATAAGGGAACCCATGTTGGTATCTGGAGCGTCAATACGCCGAGCTATGTTTTTACTTTTCTGGCACTGGCCAAGATCGGTGCGGTTCCCTGTGTTCTCAATACCTTTTATAAGGTGGAAGAGATGTCCAGGATCCTGATGCAGGCAGACATAGAGGTCCTTTTCTATGGCGCCGGCAGCCGGGATATCATTTACGATGAGCTGATTCCCGAGATCAGGAGAAGGACACCTACCGTAAGGCACTTCCTGCATGCCGATGAACGGGAAGCAGGCGTGTGGCTTTCGGAAGACAGCTTTTATGAAGAGGAGAAGACTCCGGAAGCGCTGGCGGTGCTCGATGAGCTGAAAAACCAGGTAGACTGTAAGGATCCCTGCTGTATTATTTTTACATCCGGTACGACATCTGAGCCGAAAGGCGCAGTTCTCAGTCATTTCAATGTCGTAAATGACGTGGCGCATGTGCAGAAATACATGAGATGGACACATGAAGATAAAATGTGTGTCGTTGTACCGCTGTTCCACTGCTTCGGACTTGTAACGGCAGTGGTCGGATCCATGGTGATCGGTTTCACGCTCCATATCATCCCGTATTTCAAATCCGGGCCGGTATGGAAAGCGATCCACGAGCATCACTGTACGATCATGATCGGTGTTCCGAGCATGTTCATGGCTCTTGTGGGCAAAGACGAATATAAAGATCTGGACGGCAGTTCACTGAAGACCGGCATCGTGGGCGGTTCCGTACTGCCTGCGGATGATTATCTCAGGATATGCCAGCGTTTCAGCAACATGAGGCTGCAGACTTCCTTCGGTATGACGGAGATGTCCGCCAGCGTTTCCTTTACGGACTGGGACGAGCCAATCGAGAAGAAGGCGGTCACGACAGGACGCCTGATGGAGGATATCGAGGGGCGTATCGTGGATCCGCAGACCGGAAAGATCCTGGGAAAGAACGAGCACGGTGAGATCCAGTTCCGCGGCTTCAATGTCATGCAGGGCTATTACAACATGCCTGATAAGACGGCGGCTGTATTTACCGAGGACGGGTGGTTCAGGACCGGCGACATCGGCTATTTCAATGATGACGATGAGCTGTGTATTTCCGGACGCCTGAAGGAAATGATCATCCGCAGCGGTGAGAATATTTCTCCCAGCGAGATCGAAGAGGTCATTGTACGTTCCGGTATGGTGGACAAGGTAAAGGTCGTAGGCGTTCCTTCCAAGTTCTATCAGGAAGAGGTCGCTGCCTGCATCGTGACAAGAGACGGCAAGAAGCTGGATCACAAGAAATTTTTTGATTTCGTAAGGCCCAGACTTGCGGTTTTCAAGATCCCGCAGTATATACTGTATTTTGACAATCTTCCGATGACGGCAAGCGGCAAGATCGACCTGAAGACGATCCAGAAGGAAGCAGCCGAGCTTGCAGCCACTGACAATGACAGACGGTATGTAAGAAAAGACTGAGACATGGAGCTGAGTGATCGGCTGAAACAGTTGCAATGAATCCGGGGCCATCCGTCAATACAGCGGATGGTCCTGTTTTTATGAAAAGGAGGACGAAATGAGCGGGCAGACAGACAACAGACCGAAAAGAAGCGTAGAGTATTCCTATACAGAGTCCATCAAGGTCGTCAAGTATGAAGACATCAATCCGGCCGGCCGTCTGTTCGGCGGACGCCTGATGTGCTGGA